>JAICVI010000004.1 GCA_025935415.1 Chloroflexota bacterium | reverse complement strand
GCGCTACGTCGAGAGCCTGAGCGCCTACGCGCGCCAGTTCCTCGGGCAGATGGAGAAGCCGGACGTCGACCAGATCGACGGCCTCAGCCCCGCGATCTCGATCGATCAGAAAGGCGCCAGCCGGAACCCAAGATCGACCGTCGGGACCGTCACCGAGATCTACGACCACCTGCGGCTGCTGTTCGCGCGCATCGGGATCCCGCACTGCCCGAACGGCCATGCGATCGAGCGCCAGAGCGTCCAGCAGATCGTCGACCAGGTGCTGGCGATGCCCGAGGGCACGCGGCTGCTCGTCCTCGGTCCCCTCATCAAGGACCGCAAGACCGAGGGTGACCGCATCTTCGACGCGGCGCGCAAGCAAGGCTTCGTGCGCGTCCGCGTCGACGGCGAGACGTACGACCTCGCGGAGGCACCGACCCTCGACAAGTACAAGCGCCACTCGATCGAGGTGGTCGTCGATCGGTTCATCGTCCGTCGCGCCGAAGCGCCGGACGACTGGGCGCGTGACGACCGCGGGCGGCCGATCGATCCCTCAACCGGCGAGCCCATCGACGATCCGGATCGACCCAGGCTGGCGGACTCGATCGAGACTGCGCTGCGGCTCGGCGAAGGCGTGGTGCTCGTCGCGCCCGCGCCGCGCGAGGGCGAGCCGCCGGAGTTCGAGGAGCGACGCTTCAGCGAGCGCTACTCGTGCCCGTACGACGGCACGACGATCGACGAGCTCGAGCCCCGCTCGTTCAGCTTCAACTCGCCGCACGGCGCCTGCCCGACCTGCACGGGTCTCGGCACGCGCCTGGAGATCGACCCCGAGCTCGTCTTGCCGGACAAGTCCAAGAGCGTCATGACCGGCGCGGCGGTTCCGTGGGCGCGAATGCCGACCGATGCGAGCTGGCGCCAGAAGATCACCGAGGCGATCTTCAACTCCCACGGATGGAACCCCAAGGCCCCGTTGCGTGAGCTGCCCCAGGAGGCGATCGACTACCTGCTGTTCGCGCCGAAGGACGAGACCGTGGTCGTCCGCTACAAGCACGAGCGCGGCGAGAACAGCTACCGGGCGCAGTTCGAGGGCGTCGTCACGAACCTCGAGCGGCGCTACCGCGAGACGGATTCGGACTACATCAAGGCCGAGATCGAGAAGTACATGGTCGAGCGGCCGTGCCCCGCCTGCAAGGGCAAGCGGCTGCGGCCGGAGGCGCTCGGCGTCACCGTCGACGGCCGCGACATCTCGGAGGTTGCAGACCTCTCGATCACCGACGCGCTGGAGTGGTCACGCATGCTCCCGAACCGAATCTCCGAGCGCGAGCGAGCGATCGCCTACCAGGTCCTCAAGGAGATCCGGGCGCGCCTCGGCTTCCTCGTCGACGTCGGGCTCGACTACCTGACCGTCAACCGCACCAGCCAGACGCTCTCCGGCGGCGAGGCGCAGCGCATCCGGCTGGCAACCCAGATCGGGACCACCCTCATGGGCGTCCTCTACATCCTGGACGAGCCGTCGATCGGGCTGCATCAGCGCGACAACGCCAAGCTCATCGCGACGCTCACGCGCCTGCGCGACCTCGGGAACACCGTCCTCGTGGTGGAGCACGACGAGGAGACCATCCGGACGGCCGACTGGGTGGTCGACATCGGGCCCGGCGCGGGGGAGCACGGCGGCGAGATCGTCGCCAACGGCCGGCTCGAGAACGTCCTCGCCGAGCCTCGCTCCATCACCGGGGCCTACCTGCGCGGAGACCGGGCGGTGCCCGTGCCCAAGGATCGCCGCAAGGGGAACGGCAAGAAGGTCGTGGTCAAGGGCGCGCGGGAGCACAACCTCAAGGACATCGACGTGACCATCCCACTCGGGACGTTCACCGCCGTGACCGGCGTCTCCGGAAGTGGGAAGTCCACGCTGGTGACGGAAGTCCTGTATCGAGCCCTCGCGCGCGAGCTGTTCGGGTCGCGGGAGCCCGTGGGCAAGCACGACACCATCGAGGGGCTCAAGCAGATCGACAAGGTCATCGAGATCGACCAGAGCCCGATCGGTCGGACACCGCGATCGAACCCCGCGACGTACGTCGGGCTGTTCACGCCGATCCGCGAGCTCTTCGCCGCCGTGCCAGAGGCGCGCGTCCGCGGCTACGGCCCCGGTCGGTTCTCCTTCAACGTCAAGGGCGGGCGCTGCGAGAACTGCAAGGGCGACGGGATCATCAAGATCGAGATGCAGTTCCTGCCGGACGTGTACGTCCCGTGCGAGGTCTGCAAGGGCGCGCGCTACAACCGCGAAGCCCTCGAGATCCACTACAAGGGCCGCTCGATCGCGGAGGTCCTCGAGATGACCGTCGAGGAGGCGCTCGAGTTCTTCCGGCCCGTGCCGAACGTCGCCGCGAAGCTCCAGACGCTGTTCGACGTGGGCCTTGGATACGTGCACCTGGGCCAGCCGGCCACGACGCTCTCCGGTGGCGAGGCCCAGCGCGTGAAGCTTTCGACCGAGCTCTCGCGCCGCGCGACCGGCAAGACCCTGTACGTGCTCGACGAACCGACGACGGGCCTGCACTTCGCGGACGTCGAGAAGCTGCTCCAGGTGCTCCATCGCATCGTCGACACAGGCAACACGGTCGTGGTGATCGAGCACAACCTCGACGTGATCAAGACGGCCGACTGGATCATCGACCTCGGGCCGGAGGGCGGCGCGCGCGGCGGCCAGGTCGTCGCGACCGGAACGCCAGAGCAGGTCGCCAAGGCCCACGGCTCCGCGACGGGCGAGTACCTCGCGCGGGTGCTGCGCGGGGAGCCCCTCGTGCCGCTCTCGGACGTGACGTTCGCGGAGGCGGCCGGCCGGGGCGCAGGCTCGGTGCGCGCGGTCGCGGTGCCGATCGATCCCGAGACGCCCGCGGCAGGTGCCTCGAACGGCAACGGCGCGTCGTCGCGCGGCCGGCGCAGCCGCGGCGGTGTCCCGGCGGCTCGGTAGCGAGACTCGCCACTCCGTGCCCGCCCGTTCCGATCCGCCGCGCCACGAGCTCGGCGAGATCGACGCCGCGGCTCTCGTCGCCGCGCGCGCCGCGGACGACGCCCTCGCCATCGCGCGGGAGATGGAATCGGAGCGCTGGGTTCGCTACCTCGAACGGCTGCCAGAGCGCTTGCGGGACGAGCCGCTGCAGGATGTGCGGGCCGCCGCGCGGGTCGCACGCGCGGCGTTCGGGCCCAAGGACTCGATCAGGGATGCCCTGCCGGAGCTCGTGACCGAGCCGCTCCTCAAGGCGGTCGATCGCCTCCAGAAGGCAATCGCGCGCTTCGACGCGCACCGCTGAGGTTCGCCACGCGCCATGTGGTCAGCGTCGGCCTCGATCCATGCCGAGCTCCTCGGGCTCGAACGCTTCCAGCAGGAACGGCGAAGGTGACGCCGGATCGTAGACGAGGGTGAGGCTGCGGCGAGCCCGAGTCCACGCCACGTAGGCGAGACGCCGTTCCTCCTCCAGCGCCCGCCCCGGCTCGAGGGCGTCGGCGATGGAGCGAGCGCTCGGAAAGCGACCGTCGTCGAGCCCGATGACCGCGACGTGGTCGAACTCGAGGCCCTTCGTGCCATGGGCGGTGGCGAGCGTCAGGAGAGCGTCGTCCTGCCGCAGCTCTCCCAGCAGGATCCGCGTCCGCTCGATCATCGTCCGGAGGTCATGAAGGCTGCGGACCCCAGCGGTCCAGCCCTGCAGCGCGGCGGCAATCGCCCGGCGGTCCGTCGCGGGGTCGTCCTCGGCATCGATCGTGGCCGTGCGCGGCGCCTCGCGCCGCTCGGCCAGCTGTGCGATGGCGATCCCGGCCACCTCGTGAGGCGCCGCGGCAGCCGCGAGCTCCAGGAGCGCATCGACGAGCGGCGACTCGATCGGGAGCACGAGGCCGGCCGCCCGAAAGGGCATTCGGAGCCGGATCGCCGCGCCGACCACCGGCACGAGCTCGCGATTCGTCCGGGCCAGGACCGCACGCGTCCCGCCGTCATCTGGCCAGGAGCGAAGTACCGCCGCCGCCCGGTCGATGTCGTCCGCGGCGGTCGGCGCCAGCACCAACCGCCCTTCGGCCTTCGGGCGCGCGCGGATGACCTTCACGAACCGCTCGTCGTTGTGCTCGACGAGCCGGACTGCGCGTGCCAGGACCGGCCCCGGGCAGCGGTAGTTGGTCTCGAGGTCGACACGCAGCAGCCCCGGCAGCGATTCGTCGGCAAGACGCAGGAGCCGGCGAACGTCCGCCAGCCGCCAGCCGTAGATCGACTGGTCGTCGTCGCCAACGAGGAAGATCTGGTTGGCGGGCGCCGCAAGCAGGAGCGCGAGCCGCAGCTGGGCCCGGTCGAGGTCCTGCGATTCATCGACGAGCAGGTGCCGGCATCGCCGGCGCCACTGGGCGAGCACCTCCGGCCGAGCCTGGAGCAGGCGCAGGGCGCGAGCGACGAGGTCGTCGAAGTCGAGCCCGCCGCGCCGCCGGATCTCGGCCTCGTACGCGGCATACGTGCGCGCGACCGGCCCGGCCTCCGGATCGTCCTCGATGTCCCGTGCGTCGACGTCGAGGTCGAGCTTGAAACGCGACAGCAGCGTGTCGAACCGCCGCCGCTCCGGGCCGGAGAGCTCCGGACGGGCAGCGCGAAGCACCTCGTCTCGGTCCAGGAGCGGCTCGACGGCCTCCCCGGCCGCTCGGAGGATCTCGAGCCCGAGCGCGTGGAACGTCCGGATGCGCACCCGGTCCGCGAGCCCATCACCGAGTGGTTCGAGCGCGAGGTTCACCCGCTCCCGCAGCTCCTCGGCGGCGCGGCGGTTGAACGTGATGGCGCAGATCTCCTCCGGAGCCGCGCCTTCGTCGAGCAGCCAGGCGATGCGGGCAACCAGCGTCGTCGTCTTCCCGGAGCCCGCCGGAGCGACGCAGAGCACCGGTCCGGGCGGCGCCGTCGCGGCCCGACGCTGGTCGACCTGCAGCCTCGCCAGGCGTTCGACGACAGCCGGGTGGGACATCCCGCGGAGTCTCGCCTGGGCGGCTTACCTCGCGATTGCCTGGGCAAGGCCCGCGCCGCCGGCGCCGCCCGCGGCGACCCTGTGCCACACCCCCATGTCGCGCTGACGGACCGAATCCGCGCGTCGTCCTACCGTGGGGGCCAACAGTCCACGGAACGCCCTTGAACGAAGGAGGAGGCAACGTGCCAAGTCGACGAACCATCCTGCGATGGCTGAGTCTCGGCGCAATCGTGGCGCTGACCGCCGTGCCGATGACCGCGGCCTCGGCGCACAGCTCCAGCAGCGGCGAGCACGCCGCGGTCCAGCGGATCTTCGTGATCATGCTGGAGAACCACAGCAAGTCGACGGTCATCGGCGACGTCAATGCGCCGTTCATCACCAGCCTCGCCAACGACTATGCCGAGGCGACCAACTACTACGGCGTGACCCATCCCAGCCAGCCGAACTACGTCGCGGCGATCACCGGCCAGCTGGACCTCGACCAGATGAACGACACGTTCACGAACCACTTCGCCCTGCCGAACCTCGTCGATCAGCTCGAGGCCAAGGGCAAGACCTGGGGCGCGTACATGGACACGATGCCGACCGCCGGCTACACGGGCTTCACGGCGCCCGGGAGCGTGGCCCTGTACACGAACAAGCACAACCCGTTCGTGCTCATGGACGACATCTCTTCGAACCCGGACCGCCTCGCCAACATCAAGCCGTACACGGACCTGGCGTCCGACCTCAACTCGTCGAACGCGCCCGACTTCGTGTGGATCAGCCCGAACCAGTGCAATGACATGCACGGTGGCGTCTACGTGGCGGTCGAGGGCCATCCCGAGACGCCCTGTCCGTACGGCTCGACCGTCGACGACGCCAACGACGCGGCGCTCAAGCAGAAGGCCGATGCCTTCGTCGAGTCCGCCGTCGACACCATCCGCTCGTCGAAGGCCTGGACCGGCAACAGCGCGATCTTCATCATGACCGACGAGGCCGACTTCGACGGCTCTGCCACGGACACCGACCTCTGGGCCGATGTTCGCGGTTGCTGCGACTCGCCCGGCTACGGCAGCGCACCCGGCCTCCCGGAGGGCTACGTCCTCATCGACAACGGCTCGCACCCCTGGTCCGGCCCGTTCGGCGGCGGCCTCATCCCCGCCATCGTCGTGACCACCCACGGGCCGCGCGGCCTGAAGGACGACACCCCCTACAACCACTACTCGCTGCTCCGAACGATCGAGCAGGTCTGGGGTCTCGGCTACCTCGGCTACGCCGCGGATTCCGAGAACGTCTCCTCGATGACGACCTTGCTCCAGCACTGACAGACGCGGCGTCAGCGCGACACGAGGAGGGCCGGCAACGGCCCTCCTCGCTCGTTGTCCGGCCGCGGCGCGTTGCGAGGACGCACCGCGGAACGTGCGGAATCGAGGCGACGTGCCGGCGACCGCGCGATATCTTGACCGGCCTAGGGCTGGCGTCGAGACGCAGCCCGGGCCCGCCGCGGCGGCATCAGTGCATCGTTGGAGGAGGAACCCCGTGCCCTTGTCCGTCTCTACCCGTCGCCATCGGCGCGGGCCCCTCGCGCTGGCGGTCCTGGCGCTCTTCGGGCTCGTCATCCCTGGCGCCGTCCTCGCCGCCAGGCCCGCGGCGCCGGTGAACATCCAGATCCTGAACGTGTCCGACTGGCACGCCAACCTCGACCCGGCGAGCAGCACGAGCGGCGGCGCCTGGAACATCTCGGCGCGCTGGGCGGCCGATCGAGCGGCCTTCAACGGCCCGACCCTCACGCTGACGGCGGGGGATGACTTCGGCGCGGCGCCACCCCTGTCCGGCTTCTTCGACGAGGTGCCCTCGATCCAGGCTCAGCGCCTGATGGGCATCCAGGTCAATACCTTCGGCAACCACAACTTCGACCGCGGCCTGACGCACCTGCAGTCGATGATCGACCTTGCCGCGGCCCCGAGCACCGGCACCGCCGGGGCACATCCCGGCCAGCCGTTCACCTACGTCGCAACGAACCTCGCCAACCTGGATTCGAACCTCTCCGGTGTGGAGCGGATCAAGTACCTCACGCTCGGGGGGATCAAGGTCGCGATCATCGGCATCGTGAACGAAGAGGCGCCGACGCTCGTGAGCGTCGGAAACTTCGGCACGATCCAGGTGACGGACGGTGTCGCCGCCACCAAGAGCGCGGCGCGCGAGGCCCGCAAGGCCGGCGCGCAGGCCGTCATCGTGATCACCCACAAGGGCGTGACCGATGCGACCGCCGGCACGGGCCCGCTGACCGACTTCGTCAACGCGCTTCCGGGCGGCCTCGTCGACCTGGTGATCGGCGACCACACGAACATCAAGTACTCGGGCACCGGGGCGCTGAACGGCATCCTGTTCCACGAGAACGCCAGCTTCGGCAACTCCTACGCGAAGACGTTCCTCTCGGTTCGCCCGGGCAATGGCCCCGGCGTCATCTCCAAGTCGGTGACGTTCGTCGATCCCGCGATCCCCGGCGCGCTGAGCTCGAACAACACCTCCTGTGGCTCGCTGTCGTTCTGTGACCAGGCGATCGTCGACATGCTCGTTCCCTTCCGGGTCCAGCTCGCAGCAGCCCTCGATGGCTCGATCGGCACGACGACGGCGCCATTCGACCGCGGATCGAACATCGAGCGCCGGCAGGAGGTGCCGCTCGGCGACCTCCTGGCCGACAGCCTCGTCGCGAGGTACGGCGTCCAGATCGGCTACTACACCGGTGGCAGCATCCGTTCGCAGTTCCCTGCGTGTGGCTACCACCCGGTCGATACCAGCCTGAACCGGGCCAATTACCTCGATGACAAGGACCATCCGCCCCAGCACGTGAACATCATCACCTGCACCGGGTACGGCAGTGGAACGCCGCTCGACCTCGTCATCGGCGACGTCTACACGGTGCTGCCGTTCGGCAACAACATCGTCACCCGGACCGTGACCGGCGAGCAGCTCTGGCGAACGCTCGAGAACGGCGTCAGCCACTGCCCGACCGACTACGACCCGAACAACGATGGCCAGACCTGCGACGGCCGGTTCCCGCAGGTGTCGGGCATCGACTTCACGTTCGACAAGAGCGTGGCATCCGGGTGCTCGGGCACCGAGGTCAAGGGCTCGTGGACCTGCGCTGCGAGCGGCGGTCGGATCACGTCCGTGTCGCTGTCGGACGGGACGCCGATCCTGCCCGACGCGACCACGTACACCTTCGCGACCACGGACTTCACGAACAACGGCGGCGACTCGTACTTCATGCTCGCGGACGGGCAGGGAACGAGCCGCGACCGCGACGCGAACTCCTTCCTCGCGTACCTCCAGGACATCGGCGGCGTTCTCGACCCGTCGAGCTACGCCCTCGACCGCATCACGATCTGCCCCTGCCCATAGGGGAGGAGCTGACCTGCATTGGAGGGGCCGGGCCGCAAGGCCCGGCCTCTTCGATTCTCGCGGCGGTCGGTATCCATCCTTCGCGACCGCCAGCCGGAAGCGATCGGAGGCCGTCGCAGGTGGTCCGCGGCGGAATGCCTACGATTCATGCGCCATGACCATCGCGAGCCAACCCCCACAGCTCCAGGCGACCCTGGCCAAGCTGCCGACGAAGCCCGGCGTGTACCTGATGAAGGACGCGCGCGGGCAGGTGCTGTACGTCGGCAAGGCGCAGAGCCTGCGGAACCGCGTGCGGAGCTACTGGCAGAAGGCCGACGCGCCCGGACTCGGGCAGCACCTGATCCGGTCCGTGATCGATCGTGTCGTGGACGTCGAGTACACCGTCACCGACTCGGTCGGTGAGGCGCTCCTGCTCGAGGGCAACCTCGTCAAGCGCTTCCAGCCGCCGTTCAACGTACGCCTGAAGGACGACAAGAGCTACCCGTACATCAAGATCACGACGAACGACGACTTCCCGCGCATCGAGCGGACGCGGAAGCTGCCGAACGACGGCTCGCGCTACTTCGGGCCGTATGCGTCCGCATCGAGCGTCGACGAGGCCATGAACCTCGTCCGGCGGCTGTTCCCGTTCCGGACCTGCACCATCGAGATCAGGGAAGGAGAGCGGGCACTCCAGCGTCCGTGCCTGCTCTACCACATCAAGCGCTGCCAGGGCCCCTGCATCGAGGCCATCTCCAAGGCCGAGTACCGGGCCGACATCGAGCAGGTCGAGCTGTTCCTCGAGGGCCGCCAGGAATCGCTGGTCCGGGCGCTTCGCGACGACATGAAGCGCGCCTCCGACCGGCTCGACTACGAGCACGCCGGGATCACCCGCGACAAGATCAAGGCCATCGAGCGGACGATGGAGAGCCAGAAGATGGCGGCGTTCGCGCGGACGGACCTGGACCTCCTCGGCCTGGCGCGGCGCGACAACCAGGCCGCCGTTCAGCTGTTCGTCATCCGCGGCGGCAAGGCCCTGGGACGCGACGTCTACCTCCTCGACACGCCGCGCGACGTGAGCGACGCGGACGTCGTCTCCGGTTTCCTCGTGCAGTACTACGGGCGAGCCTCGTCGGTGCCGCCGGAGATCGCGGTCCCGGCGGCTCTGCCGGACGCGGAGGACCTCGAGCGATTCCTGTCGGATCGGCGCGGGGCGGACGCGACCGGCACCGCAGGCGCCGCAGGCGCGGCAGGCGCCGCAGCCGCAGCCAGCGTCGCCGGGTCCGCCGACGCTTCGGGGGACGGCGTGACGGCCCGTGCGAGGCCGGAGGGGTCGCTGAGCCGCGTCGAGAACCTGACGGTCCCGCGGCCGGACGCCGTGCGGGTGACGCGACGGCGGGCACGGGGTGCGGGCGAGACGAGACCCGTTCGGCTCGTCGTGCCGCAGCGGGGCGAGCGACGCCAGCTCATGCAGCTCGCCACCCGGAACGCCGAGGAGATGCTGGCCCGCGAGCAGGCACGCTGGCTCGCGGACCAGGGCAAGACGCTGGCCGCCCTGGAGGAGCTCACCGAGGCGCTCGGGTTGCCGACGCTGCCGGCGAGGATCGAGTGCTACGACGTCTCGAACTTCCAGGGCGCGGAGACCGTGGCGAGCATGGTGGTCTTCGAGGATGGCAAGCCGCGGACCGGCGAGTACCGGCGCTTCCGGGTCCGGTCGGTCGAGGGTCCCAACGACGTCGCCTCCCACCGCGAGGTGCTTCGCCGCCGCTTCCGGGGGCCGCGGCCCGGTGACGAGGGCTCCGGCGAGGAGCGCCGCTGGGCCATGCCCGACCTGGTCCTGATCGACGGCGGCAAGCCCCAGGTGGGCGCGGCCAAAGGCGTCCTCGACGAGCTCGGCCTGCACGAGCTTCCCCTCGCCGGCATCGCGAAGGAGCGCGAGGAGCTCTTCCAGCCCGGCCACTCGGAGCCGGTCGTGCTGCCGCCGACGTCACAGGCGCTCTACCTGGTCCAGCGGATCCGCGATGAGGCTCACCGCTTCGCGATCACCTATCACCGTGACCTGCGCCGGAAGGCCTCGGTCCGCTCGAAGTTCGACGACCTCCCGGGCGTCGGTCCGCGCCGTCGTGGCGCGCTGCTCCGGGTGTTCGGCTCGATCAAGCGGGTCCGCGAAGCTCCCGTCGAGCAGATCGCGGCGGTCCCCGGCATCGGGCCTGCGCTGGCGAGCAAGATCAAGGCGGCCCTGGAGGCGTGACGGCATCGCGGCGGCGCTCCGCTCGCGCCTGTATCATCCGCGCTCGTGCGTAGAGCCGGTCCCCTCCTCATTGCGATCGTCGGCGTGCTGGCGCTCGTCATCGACTTCTGGCCGAACCTGTACCTGCCCGCATTCTCGGGCGACCAGGGGAGCCGCAAGATCGAGACGAAGCTCGGCCTCGACCTCCAGGGCGGGCTGAAGGTCGAATACCGGGTGGTCCCCGCGGGCGGCAAGACGCCCAGCGCCGGCGACGTCGAGGTCGTCAAGCAGATCATCGAACGACGCGTGAACGCGACCGGCGTGTCCGAGCCGGTGGTGCTCACCTCGGGCAGCGACCGGATCGTGGTCGAGGTCCCGGGCATCAGCGACACCGAGGCCATCCGCAAGCTGGTCGGGCAGACCGGCCGCCTCGACTTCGTGCCGCTCCCCGCGAGCGACTACGGGACGGCGAGCAACCCCGGGCCGCGGGTCGCGACCGAGGGCCAGCCACTGCCAACGCAGGAGACGGTGCTGTTCTCCGGCGACCAGGTCACGAGCGCCAACGTCGCGACGGATCAGCAGGGCAAGCGTGTCGTCGCCTTCCGCCTCGCCGATGAGGGCGCAAAGCTGTTCGGGACCTATACGGCCGCGCACATCGGCGAGTTCTTCGCCATCGTCCTCGACGGCAACGTGATCTCCGCTCCCTCGATCAACAGCGCGATCACGGGCGGCTCCGGGCAGATCACCGGCGGTGGCCTTGGCGGTTTCGCAAAGGCGGACGCCGACGAGCTCGTCAACGTCCTGCGGTTCGGCTCACTGCCGTTCCCCGTGGAGGAGCTCGCCAGCGACACCATCGACCCGACGCTCGGTGCGGAGTTCCTCAAGAGCAGCCTGCTCGCGGGCACGATCGCCATCCTGCTCGTGATCTTCTTCATGCTCCTCCACTACCGGCTGCCAGGCGGTGTCGCAAGCTTCGCGCTCCTGTACTACGCGGCCCTGGTCCTGGCGCTCTTCCGGCTGATCCCGGTGACCCTGACCCTCGCCGGCATCGCGGGCTTCGTGCTCTCGGTGGGCATGGCGGTCGACGCCAACATCCTGATCTTCGAGCGGACGAAGGAAGAGCTGCGCTCCGGGAAGTCGCTGGCACAGGCGATCGAGGCGGGCTTCACCCGGGCCTGGAACTCGATCCTCGACTCGAACGTGTCGAGCCTGATCACCGCGATGATCCTGTACCTCTTCGGGTCCTCGGTGATCCAGGGCTTCGCGCTCGTTCTGATCATCGGTGTCCTGGCCTCGATGTTCACCGCGATCGTCGTGACCCGCTCGGTCCTGCGCGTGATCGTGCGCTACGAGTGGGCCCGCAAGGCCTGGCTGTACGGCGTGAGCGAGTCGGAGTTCACGGCGCGCCCGTCGACCCGTGGGCTCCGCCGGGAGCCGCGCAGTGCTTGACATCGTCGGCAAGCGCCGCTGGTTCTTCATCCTCTCCGCGCTCATCACGATCCCGGGGCTGTTCTTCATCCTCCTGACGCCGATCACCAACGGCGCGGAGGGCCTGAAGTTCTCGATCGACTACACGGGCGGCTCGGAGTGGTCGATCCGGTTCCAGAATCCGGACGTCACCGCCGACCAGGTCCGACAGGAGCTCATCAGCCTCGGCCAGGAGGACGCGTCGGTCACGCGCACCGGCCGCGGGTTCCTGGACATTCGCATGAGCGGCCTCGACCTCGAGGAGACGCCCCAGCCGACCGCCCTCCCGAGCCCGAGCGCGGCGCCCTCCTCGTCGGTCGCGCCGATCGGGCCGGGCGTGCCGACCACCGCGCCGTCGCCGAGCCCCTCGCCGTCGCCTGGCCCGACCGGGTCGCCGGCCCCGACGGCCATCCCGGGACAGGCCACGACGATCCCGACGGCCGGCGAGATCGGCGCGATCGCAAAGGCGCTGCAGGCGAAGTTCGGCCCGATCGCGGAACAGGCCAAGCTGAGCTCGATCGGCGCCGTCGTGAGCGCCGACCTCATCCAGGAGGCCGTGATCCTGATCCTCGTCGGATCGGTCGGCATCCTTCTCTGGATCACGCTCCGCTTCCGAGACGTGAAGTTCGGCGTCACGGCGCTCGTGGCGCTGCTTCACGATGTCATCGTCGTGCTCGGGATCTTCGCGATCCTCGGAACGTTCTTCGGCGTCAAGGTCGATGGCCTGTTCGTCACAGCCATGCTGACCGTCATCGGCTTCAGCGTGCACGACACGATCGTGGTCTTCGACCGCGTGCGCGAGAACCGTGCGCGCCACGCCGGCGAGGCGTTCTCGGAGGTCGTCAACCACTCGATCCTGCAGACGTTCGGCCGCTCGATCACGACGAGCTTCACCGTCATCCTCACCTTGACGACGCTGCTGCTCTTCGGCGGCTCGGCGACACAGGAGTTCGTGCTGGCGCTGCTCATCGGCATCGTCTCCGGGACGTACTCGTCGATCTTCAACGCCGCGCCGCTGCTCGTCGTCTGGCATGAGTGGGAGGATCGGCGCAAGGGCCGGCTGCAGACGCCCACGAAGACCCGGCGCGCAACCGCCTGACGCGGCGCCCCGGTCGCGTTCCAGCGAAGCCGCGGTGCATCGCCGCGTGACATCCTGACGAGGTGCTCGCACCGCGCAGCCGCTGGCTCTTTCCCACCTCCGGCACCGTTCCGGCGCCGCTCCTCGATGCCGGGCGCGACCTCGGGCTCGGACCGCGCGTGGTGGCCCTGCTCGCCGCCCGCGGCGTGACCTCCGAGGCGGAGCTGCGGGGGTTTTTGGGTGACGCGGCAGCGGGGCTGCATGACCCCGCACGGCTGCCCGACGCGGGGGTGTTCCGCGACCGGATCGTCGCCGCGCGCGACCGCCGGGAGCAGGTGCTCGTGTTCGGCGACTTCGATGCCGACGGGATCACCGGTCTCGCGATCCTGACCCTTGCCCTCCGGCGACTGGGGGTCGAGGTCATCCCGTACGTACCGTCGCGGCTGGAGGAGGGCCACGGGCTCTCGCTGGCGGCCGTGGAGGCGGCGCGGACAGCCGGGGCGCGCGTGATCGTCACCGTCGACACCGGCTCGTCGAGCGTCGCAGAGGTCGCCGCGGCGAATGCCGCGGGAATCGACGTCCTGGTCACCGACCACCACCGCGTCCCGGCGGTCCTGCCGGCGGCGCTGGCGGTCGTCAATCCGCACCGCCCCGATGCCACGTATCCCGACCGCCGGCTCGCCGGCAGTGGCGTCGCCTTCACGCTGGCGCGAGTCCTTCTCGGCGACGCCGCGCTGGCCCTCGCGGACCTCGCGGCCATCGGCACCGTGGCGGATCTCGCGCCCGTGCTCGGCGAGAACCGGGCCATCGTCCGCCTCGGGCTGGAGCTGCTCCGTGCCGGTCCCCGTCCGGGCCTGTCGGCGCTGCTCGCCGCCGCGCGCGTGGTGCCCGCGGAGGTCGAGCTCGAGGATCTGGGGTTCGCCATCGCGCCACGCCTCAACGCGGCGGGCAGGGTGGGGGAGGCCTTCGATGCCGCGAAGCTCCTGCTCACCTCGGACCCGGAGGAGGCGACGTCCCTCGCCGCGACGCTGGAGGCGGCGAACGCCACGCGGCGCGACCTGATGCGGACGGCGGTGGCGGAGGCCCGGACCTCGCCCGATGCCGTCGACGACGCCGCTGCGGTGGTGGTCCGCGGGCCGTGGCCGGTCGGGATCGTCGGGCTCGTCGCCTCCAGGCTTGCCGAGGAGCGTCTCCGGCCCGCCATCGTGGGCGCGGAGCTGGGCGCGGTCATTCGCGCCTCCTGCCGCAGCGCCGGCGGCTTCCACCTGGCCGATGCGCTTGCGTCGTGTGACGACATCCTCCTCCGCCACGGCGGCCATGCCGGCGCGGCGGGATTCGAGATCGAGACCGCGCGCTGGCCGGACTTCCGCGAGCGGTTCCTCGCCATCGCCGCGGCGGCGGGACCGGCCGATCCGGTCCCTTCGCTCGCCATCGACGTGGCGCTCCGCGCCCGCGACGTCGACTACGCGCTCCATCGCGACCTCCAGCGGCTTGCGCCCTGCGGGAGCGGCAACCCCGAGCCGCTCGTGGCAATCCTCGGGCTGACGGTCATGCGCGCGCGCGAAGCCGGTGGCGGCGGCCACAGCCAGCTCGTGCTCAAGCGCCGCCTCGACGTGCTCGACGGGATCGCCTTCGGCTGGCCGGAGCTGGCGCGAGCGGTCACCGAGGGTGCCCAGATCGACGTCGTGGCGCAGCTCCGGAGCCGGCGCTTCGGCGGGATCGAATCGCTCCAGCTGGACATCCGCGACGCCGCGCCGTCCGGCCATCACCCGGAGGCGCGCGCCATCCTCGAGGCCGCGCCCGTGGCCGTCGGGCTGGGGCCGGCCGTCGGCCTGGCCTCGGCCGGTTGAGCCCCGCACACCCGACGACGCCGTCCGGCCGATAATCCGCGCGGTGATCCACCCATGACCCGAGCCAATCCGAGCCCGCGCGCGCCCCGCAGCCCGAGCCCGGCCAGCGGCGGGCGGCTGCCGTTCGACGTCGCTCCGGCGCTGTCGATCGTCGGCCTGGTCGTCATCGCGCTGGTCACGCTGGCGCTGTTCGGCGGCTCCATCCCGGGGGCCGGCAACCAGGGTCCCGGCGGCCCGGTCCGGACCGCAACACCGTCGAACATCGTCGTGGTCGATCCGCGCACCAGGGTGCCGGGGTCGCTGCTCTACGTGAAGGACGGGAACATCTGGATCCAGGCGGGCGATACGGCACGCCAGCTCACGAGCGACGGCCACGACGCCATGCCGGCCTGGTCGCCGGACGGCAGCTCGATCTACTTCGTGCGGACAGCGTCCGAAACGGGCCGCTGGCCGTCGGCGGGGCAGATCAAGGCGTATGACCTCGACGTCCCGACCCTCTACCGGATGAAGGCCGATGGGACGGGCACCCCGGATGGCCTGCTGACCGGCAAGTTCAAGCAGGGCTCGAACAGCTGGTCGTACTTCATCCGCGAGCCGGCGATCTCGCCCGACGGCAAGACCATCGCAATCGTGACCGACGGTCCGAATCCGACCCGGAGCGACGTGGTCGTCAAGCTCCTGGACGTCGCTTCGCTCGACCTCACGGATCCCAGGCTCGGGGAGACCCAGGGCCTCGGCCACCAGGACCCGACGTGGTCGCCGGACGGGCGCTCCCTGCTCTACGTCCGGAACGCGCGCGAAGGCGCGCGGGGCGTCCCCGCGATCTACCGGATGAACGTGGCGACCGGGAAGTCGACGGCCATCACCGGCGGTGGCTATGCCGACCCGTCGTGGTCGCGGGACGGCCGCTACATCGCCGCGACGAAGACGAGCAACTTCGGGACCGATGTCGTGATCCTCGACGGGAAGACCGGGGTGGAGCTGCTGCGGGTGACCACCGATGAGCAGTCCTTCGATCCCATCTGGTCGCCGAAGGGCGACTCGATCGCGTTCTTCCGCGTGACCCATGGCGTCGTCGACCTGTACCTGGTGCCGCTCGCGGGCAGCGGCCCGAACTGGACCGCGGGCGACCCATTGGCGCTCACGATCTCCGCCGGGCTCGATGCCTCCTCGCGACCGGCCTGGTTCATCCCCCCGGACCAGCTCCCGCCGCTGCCGACGGCGACGCCGGCCGCGTCTGCGAACGGGACCGCGACCCCGTCGGCAAGCGCGACGACGCCGTGACCATGGAGGGCACCTACCTCGAGCGCCTGGGGGCGCGAAGCAAGGCGGTCGGAAGCGTGCTCTGCCTCGGCATCGACCCGAATCCGGCGACGCTCCCCGAGGGCTTCTCGCGTGACGTCGCGGGCATCGAGCGCTTCGCACTGCTGCTGGTCGAGGCGGCCAGCGAGTTCGCCGCGGCGGTGAAGCCCAACCTCGCATTCTTCGAGGCCTTCGGCTCGGCCGGCTGGGCGGCGCTGGAGCGGGTGAGGGCGGCGATCCCCGCCGACCTGCCGGTCATCGCGGATGCGAAGCGGGCGGACATCGACTCGACCACGGCGCGGCAGGTCGTGGGCTACTACGACAGCCTCGGCGTCGACGCCGTCACGATCAGCCCGTACCTGGGCGAGGAGGCGATCGCCGCCTACCTCGAGCGGCCGCACCGGTTCGCCTACGTGCTCTGCCGGACGTCCAACCCGGGCGCGGCCGAGCTGCAGGCGCTGGCAGTCCGCGCCCACTGGGCGGACGACGGGGCCCTCGTCGCACCGGATGAACCGCTCTGGGCGCGAGTCGCCCGGCGCGTCGCGACGTGGGGCCCTGGCGGCACCGCCGGCCTCGTGGTCGGCGCAACGGCGCCGGAGGAGCTCCGCGTGGTGCGCTCGATCGCGCCGGGCCTGGCCATCCTGGTGCCCGGGGTCGGCAGCCAGGGCGGCGCCATCGAGCCCGTCCTGGCGTCGGGCCCGGCGCTGGCGCCTCCCGCCGGCGGGCGTCCGGGTGGCGGGCTCGTCGTGAACGTCTCGCGGGGGATTGCATCGGCGGCCGGGGCGTCCGCGGGCGGCGGCGGCGCGAGCGCCTCGGCGGCCTCCGCCGACTCGGCGGTGGACCTCGCGGAACGGCTCCACGAGGCCGCGCGAAGCTGGTCCGAGAAGCTCCCTGTGCTACCGTAAACCGCGATGTTGCCGATCCCAAACATCGGTCCCGGCGAGCTCATCCTCATCCTCATCATCGCGCTGGTGGTGCTCGGACCAGGAAAGCTTCCGGACGTGGCCCAGTCGCTCGGCAAGAGCGTTCGCGAGTTCCGCAAGGCGGCCACCGACATCACGGACGCGGGCAAGATCGACGTCCCGCCGCCGTCGGAGCAGGCCACACCTCCGGCAGCGCCGCTCTCCGCCCAGGCGCCCGACATCGCTCCCGCGACACCAGCACCCGTGACACCCGCTCCCGCGCCGGTGGCGGCCGCGCCGGTCGCGACTCCCGGCGCCGCTGAAACCGAGGCCGCGCCGGCCTCAACGGCGAGCGATCCGAACCGTTCGTAGCGCGGACCGCGCGCGCCGCGCCGGGTCCCGTCGACGATGAGCACCGCTTCCTCCACCGCCGTCATCGAGCCTGCGACGATGTCCCTGACCGGGCATCTCACGGAGCTCCGGAACCGGCTCCTGTGGTCGATCCTCGCGGTTGCGGTCGGCGCCTCGATCGGATTCGTGTTCGGCGACCAGCTGATCACCTTCCTCCAGGGCCAGCTCCCGGCCGACGTGAAGCTGCAGCAGATCGAGCTCGGCGATGGCTTCGCGATCCACCTCCAGATCGCCTTCGTCGTCGGCGTCGTGCTGGCGATGCCCGTCCTGCTGTGGCACGTCTGGCGGTTCATCGCTCCGGGGCTGACGGCCAGGGAGCGTCGTGCGGTCCTGCCGTGGATCCCCATGGCCCTCCTCTTCTTCCTGATCGGCGTGACGATCGCCTTCGTGATCCTGCCGTTCGCGTCCCAGTTCCTCCTCCAGTTCGTCCCGGCAGGGGTCGAGCGGAACATCAACATCCGGAGCTACTTCGACTTCATCACCAGCCTTTTCCTGGCATTCGGGGTGCTGATGGAGTTCCCGATCCTGCTGGTGGGCCTGTCGAAGGTCGGGATCGTCACCTCCGAGCGGCTGCGACGCTCGCGCCGGTTGACGATCCTCGCCATCGCGGTCTTCGCTGCCGTGGTGACGCCTGGCGGCGACCTCGTCAGCCCCTTCGTGCTCGGGCTCACCCTGTACGTGCTGTACGAGGGCACGGTGGTGTTCATCCGCCGGAGCGGGCGGTAGCGTTCACGCGATGACCGAAGACCGCATCGACGACCAGGTGGACGCCGCGGCCGGCGCAGGCCCAGCGGCGGGTTCAGGGGCAGGCCCCGAACTCGCAGGCGCCGGCGGGCAGCACGTCGTCCTGCTGAGCGGCCTCTCCGGCGGCGGCAAGACGGCCGCCGCGAAGCTGTTCGAGGACCTCTCCTACACCGTCGTCGACAACCTGCCCGGAGAGCTCCTCGCGAATCTCGCCGAGCTGGTCGTCAACGATCCGGACCGCTTCGCGCGGGTCGCGATCGTCCTCGACGTCCGCGCGGGCGATGCCGAGACCGCCTACCGGGCGATGCGCGGCGCCCTCGAGGGGCGGGGGATCCGGCCGCAGGTCTTCTTCCTCGAGGCCAGCGACGAGGCCCTGATCCGCCGGTTCTCCGAGACCCGCCACCTTCACCCGCTGGCAACCGGTCGCAGCACCCAGGCCGCGCTCGCACTGGAGCGGCGGCTCCTGGATCCGATCCGCGCCGAGGCCGACGTGGTGATCGACACGACGGACCTGCCGCTGCGCGACCTCCGGGAGCGGATCTTCGCGCGCCTCGGCGATCTCCAGCCGGACACGATGCCGATCCAGATCATCAGCTTCGGCTACAAGTTCGGGATCCCCCTCGAGGCCGACCTCGTCTTCGACACCCGGTTCATCCAGAACCCTTACTACGTCCCGGAGCTGCGCGAGCACTCCGGCCTGACGGCACCGGTGCGGGACTTCGTCCTCGCGCAGCCCGGCGCGGAGGAGTACCTCGGCCTGATCCAGCAGGTCCTCGAGTTCGGCATCCCGGCGTTCGCGGCCGAGGGCAAGAGCCGGCTCACCATCGGCATCGGCTGCACCGGAGGCCGGCACCGCTCGATCGTCCTCGCGGAGGAGCTCGCGCGCCGGCTGCGCGAGGCCGGCGTCGAGCCCGTCGCGGTCTTCCACCGCGAGCTCGAGCGGACGTGAGCGGGCGCCGCCGGGCTTGATCGCGAGGATGCGCTTCCGCCGCTGGCTCCAACCCGGGATGGGCGTGAAGCGCTGGCTGCTCCTGATCTTCGCCGGGATGCTGGTGCTCGCCCTGGGCGCGGCCCACGTCATCCGGCAGGTCACGCAGGACATCCAGCCGGGCGGCCTCGCCGACGCGGTCGTGGACCTCATCACCCTCCAGTTCCTGCCATTCCCGCTCCGGGGGTTCATCGCCGGGGTCGCGGGGACGGCGCTGATCGTGGTCGGGGCGTGGCGGCTGGCGGTCGCGCTCACGCGGCCCCTCCGGACGGACGAGGAGACGCCGCTCGCCGACGTCATCTACCAGAAGAAGTTCCTCGCCCGAGGACCGAGAATCGTCGCGATCGGCGGCGGGACCGGGCTCTCGACGCTGCTTCGCGGGCTCAAGCAGCACACCAGCAACCTCACCGCGATCGTGACCGTCGCCGACGACGGCGGCTCCTCCGGGGCGCTTCGCGAGGAGCTTGGAATCCCGCCGGTGGGGGACATTCGCAACTGCATCGCCGCGCTCGCAGACGCGGAGCCGCTCATGAGCGAGCTGCTCGGCTATCGCTTCCCGGGCTACACCCGCGGCGAGAGCGGCCTGGTCGAGACGGAGCCTGGGGGCCTGCGCGGGCACGCCGTCGGGAACCTCCTCCTGGCCGCGATGACGGCGCTCGAGGGCGGTGACTTCGAGGAAGGCGTGCGGCAGATGAATCGCGTCCTCGCGGTGCGTGGGCAGGTGGTGCCCGCCTCGGCCACGCCGGTGAACCTCGTGGCCCAGACGCGCGACGGCGCAACGGTCAGCGGGCAGTCGACCATCATGCGCACCGCGGGCATCAAGCGCGTCTGGATTGAACCCGGCGACGTTCGCGCGTCGGAGGACGCGGTCGCGGCGATCGCGGAGGCCGAGATCGTCGTGCTGGGCCCGGGCAGCCTCTACACGAGCGTGCTGCCCGTCCTGCTGATCCCGGAGATCCGCCGAGCCGTCGCGTCGGCGCCCGGTGTTCGCCTGTATGCCTGCAACGTCGCGACGCAGCCAGGCGAGACCGAGGGCATGGACCTTGCCGATCACGTGGTCGCGCTGCTCGCCCACACCCAGCCGGACCTTCTCGACATCGTGCTCGCGAACGATCGCTTCAACGGCGAGGACAAGCCGTGGCCGAGTGACGCCGTCCAGCCGCGGTGGCCGCCGGGCGTGGATCCGGCGCCGCACCTGGTCACGGATTCCGTGGCGAGCCTCGAGGATCCGCATCACCACGATCCCGAGCGGCTGGCCGCGGCGATCCTTCGCGCGATCGAGCAAGAGGGTCCGGAGCTCCGGCGGGAACGCTCCGCCCGCGTGGCGTGACCAGCGCGGATCGCGACCTCGTCGCGGCGCTGCGCGCCGAGCTCGCCGCGATCGACCCGGCGCGGGAGTGCGATCGCGAGGCCGAGCGCGCGGGCCTGGAGCCCGGCACCCGCTGGCGCGACGCGACCCTCGCCCGGCTTGCGGTCCGCCTTGCACGCCACGAGGGACGGCATGCGCCGCCAGGGCCGTTCGACTGGGCCGCCCGCCCGGACCACTGCCGGATGGCCTGGCTGCGGGGCCGATTCCTCGCCCGCGGATCGCTCAGCGTCGCCAATGGTCGGACGCACCTCGAGCTGGTAATTCCCGCGGCGGAGGCGCAGGCCCTGGCCGCCGGGCTCGCCGCCGCCGGGATGCCCGCCGGCTACCGGGTCCGGCGCGGCATGGGCGTGATCACCTGGAAGAGCGCCGAGACCGTCGGCCTCGTGCTGCGGCGGATGGGTGCCGGCCCGAGCCTTCTCGAGCTGGAGGTTCGCCAGGTCGCGCGGGCCCTCCGGGGCGAGCTCAACCGCGTCATCAACGCCGAATCCGCGAACCTCTCGCGCACGGTCCAGGCAGCGGGGCGTCAGATCGGGGCCATTGACAGCCTCGCCGCGGACGGTCGCCTGGCCACCGAATCGGCGACCGTCCGGAGCGTGGCGGCAGCTCGCCGCGAGACCCCGGAGGCGACGCTCGGCGAGCTGGCGGAGCGGTTGTCGATCCACCGCTCGGCGGTCCAGCGGGCCCTGGACCGCATCGAGCGGCTGGCGCTGACATGATTCCCCCGATGCGACCGGTGATCGTTGCGGGCAACTGGAAGATGCACACCACGCCCGCGGACGCGGCCGAGCTGGCGCGCACCATGGAGGCGCGAACGCGGGTTCCCGGCGTCACGCGGGTGCTCTGCCCGCCGTTCGTCTGCCTGGCCCCGGTCCGCGACGCGCTCGCGGGCCAGAACGTCGGAGTCGGCGCCCAGGACGTCCACCACCACCTCGGCGGCGCCTTCACGGGCGACATCTCGGCACCGATGCTGCGCGACCTCGCGACCTGGGTCATCGTCGGCCACTCGGAGCGACGGCGGTACCACCACGAGACGAACGAGATGGTCGCGGAGAAGGTCGCCCGCGCGATCGAGAACGGCCTCCGCCCGATCCTGTGCGTCGGCGAGGAGCTCGAGGTCCGCGAGGAGGGCGCTCACGTCGCCGAGGCGCTCGTCGCGGATCAGGTCATGGATGCCCTTCAGCCGACCACGGGCGAGGCCCTGGCGACGAGCGGGCTGGTCATCGCGTACGAGCCGATCTGGGCGATCGGCACCGGCCGGAATGCGAGCGGCGCCGACGCCGCGGCCATGGCCCAGGCGATCCGTCGCGCGGTCGATGCCGCGTCCGGCGACAGCATCGGCCTGCGCGGGGCGGACACGCCGGTGCTCTACGGCGGGAGCGTGACCGGTGCCAACATCGACCAGTTCTTCGCCGAGGCGGAGATCGATGGCGCGCTCGTCGGTGGCGCATCGCTGAAACCGGACGAGATGGCGGCGATCGTGGCGCGGGCGGGCCTGACGGCCGCGGCGCGCGGCCTCGCTCCCGCGCGGTCCTGAGCGGGGTCGTGCCCGGCCAGGCAGACCAGGCGCGGCCGCGGCCCATCGTGCTCCTCATCATCGACGGCTTCGGGCTCGGCAAGGACAGGGGCGCGGACGCCGTCGCGGCCGCCGACATGCCCCATTGGCGGGCCCTTCTGGCGCGCTGGCCGCACGCCCGCCTGGAGGCCTCCGGCGAGGCGGTGGGGCTGCCACCGGGCCAGATGGGCAACTCCGAGGTCGGGCATCTCAACATCGGCGCGGGCCGGCCGGTGCTGCAGGACCTGCCGCGGATCGATTCGGCCATCGCCGACGGCTCGTTCTTCGAGACGCCCGCCCTGGTCGCGGCCGCGCAACGCGCCGTGGACCGGAGCGGGAGCCTCCACGTGATCAGCCTCGTGGGCCCCGGCGGGGTCCATGCCAACGACCGCCACCTCGTTGCCCTTTCGGAGCTTGCGCGGCGACGTGGCGTCCCGCGGGTTCGCGTCCACGCGCTGCTGGACGGGCGCGACACGCCGCCGAGCTCCGGGCTCGGATTCATCGAGGACCTGGAGCGGCGGCTCGCGGCCGCCCACCCTGACGCGCGAATCGCCACGGTTGGCGGCCGCTACTTCGCCATGGACCGGGACCAGCGCTGGGACCGCACCGAGAAGGGCTACGACGCGATCGTGCACGGCGAGGGGCGCCACGCCGGATCCGCGAGCGCGGCGGTACGGGAGGCCTACGAGCGCGGAGAGACCGACGAGTTCGTCCAGCCGACCGTCATCGACGGCGTCGATGGCGTGGTCCGCGACGGCGATCCGATCATCCATGCGAACTTCCGGGCCGATCGCGCCCGCCAGCTGACGCATGCGCTCGCCGACGCCGACTTCGCGGGCTTCGATCGGCGCTCGCCCGCCGGTCGCGAGGCGCCGCGGGACCTGCTCGTGGTCACGATGACGGAGTACGAGGAGGGCCTGGCGGTCCAGGTCGCGTTCCCGCCCGCAGTGGTCGCGTGCCTCGCCGGCGCGATCTCGGCCGCCGGCTGGCGCCAGCTCCACGTCGCCGAGACGGAGAAGTACGCGCACGTGACGTACTTCCTGAACGGTGGCCGCGAGGCTCCCTTCGAGGGCGAGGATCGCGTCCTCGTGCCGAGTCCGAAGGTCGCCACGTACGACCTCCAGCCGGCGATGAGCGCGGAGGGCGTCACGGACGCGCTGCTGGCGGGCGTCGCCGGCGGCGACTACGACGTCGTGGTGGCCAACCTCGCGAACCCGGACATGGTGGGCCACACCGGGGACTGGGCGGCAACGGTGGCCGCGGTCGAGGAGGTCGACCGATGCATCGGGCGGATCGTGGAGGCGCTCGACCCGCTCGCGACGTCCGGGGCCCTCCTCGTGATCACCGCCGACCACGGCAACGCCGACCAGCTGCGCGACGAAGCGGGCAATCCCGTGACGGCGCACTCGCTCAACCCGGTGCCGGTCCTGGTCGCCGGCGCGGCGGCCGAAGGCAGGGTGCTGCACGATGGAGTCCTGGCCGATGTCGCGCCGACGATCTGCGAGCTGGCGGGCCTCGCGCCGTGGCCCGGCATGACGGGCCGTTCGCTTCTCGCGTACCATCCCGCGGTCATCGAGGAGGAACCCGCACCGTGAACCCCGTCCTGGCCGCCGGCCAGCTCATCGTCGCCATCGCCCTGACCTTCGCCGTGCTGCTGCAGTCGCGCGGATCCGGTCTCGGTGGCACCTTCGGCGGTGACTCGGCCGTCTACCGGAGCCGGCGCGGGATCGAGCGACGGCTGTGGCAGTTCACGATCGTCCTGATCGGGCTGTTCGTGGCGTTCTCCCTCGCGGCCTACGTCCTGACGCCGGCCGCCTGACCCGGCGCGGCCGGGATCACCGTCGTGCGCCGACGTCGGGTCGCGCCGTCCTTCAACCTTCCCGACCGCCTCGTCGCGGGACTGCTCAGCCTCGCCCTCGTCGGGTTCTCCGTCTGGGCGCTGGCGCCGTCGGTCGGATCGTCGGGCGGCTCGGTCGAGCCGACGCCTGGGGCGTCACCCGCCCCCGGATACGTCGAGGGCGTGCTCGGGCGCGCCACGAATGCCAGCCCCTTCGGCGCGCGGTCGGCGGCGGACCGTGGGCTCGTCGCGCTGCTGTTCCGGGGCCTCGTCCGACTCGGACCCGGCAGCACGATCGTGGGGGACCTGGCGAGCCGCTGGGAGGTCGAGCCGGACGGCCGGACGTGGACGTTCCACCTGCGACCCGACTTGCGGTGGCAGGACGGTGCGGCGCTCACCGCCGACGACGTGGCGTTCACGGTTTCGGTGCTCGGCGATCCCGAGTACACCGGGCCGGGCGCGGCCTCGTGGCGAGACGTCAGGGCAACCGTGATGGACCCGCTGACCGTCTCGCTGCACCTCACCACGCCCCTCGGCGACTTCCTCCAGGCCGCGACTCAGCCGATCGCGCCGGCACACCTGCTCGCCGGGATCCCGCCGGAGGCGCTGCCGGACGACCCATTCGGCAGCCAGCCGGTCGGCTCGGGACCCTACCGCCTCGAGCTCCTGCAGGCCAATCGCGCGACCCTCGTCGCCGCCACTCCCGTCGAGCCGCCGAGCGACCCCGGCGGCCCCAACTTCCGCACACCACGCCCGACCGATTCCCTGGCGACCGCCCCGCCGACCGCCCGGCCCAACCTGGCCGTTCCCTATATCTCGAGCTTCGAGCTGCGCTACTTCGACGACCTGGAGTCCCTGACCGACGCCTGGCGGGATGGCGACCTCGACGCGGTCTCGGGGGTCCAACCGGCCGATCTCGCGACCTTGCAGGCAGCGGCCCCCGGGCGCGTCGTCCAGTACCCCGGCACGACGCTGCTCGCGGCCACGCTGAACCTCCGGGCCGGGCACCGCGAGTTCCAGGATCCGCTCGTCCGCCGGGCGCTCCTCGAATCGATCGACCGGGACGCGATCGTGCAGGACGTGCTTTCCGACCTCGGCGCTCGGGCCGATTCCCTGATTCCGCCAAGCTCGCCGATGTTCGATGCCAAGGCCTCGCCCGTCCTGAAGACCAGCCTCAGCGCCGCGAAGAAGGATCTCCAGGCCGCGGGCTGGAAGGCCGGCGATGTCAGCTGGACGCCGAAGGGCGCCAAGGATCCGCTCGTGCTCGAGGTGCTCAGCCCGGAGGAGTCCGCCAACCCCGTGGCCTACACGACGGCGCAGCTCGTCGTCGGGGCCTGGCACGACCTTGGCTTCGCGGCACGTCTCGTCCCGCTGCCGGCTTCCGAGCTGCTCGGGGACCGGATCGCCCAGGGCGACTTCCAGGTGGCGATGGTGCCGCTCGCGATCGGGCTGGACCCGGACCTCTACCCGCTGCTCGCCGCGTCGCAGACACGCACCGGCGGCTCGAACATCGCAGGCCTGCAGGACCCGGCGCTTGACGCCCTTCTCGTCGCCGCTCGAACGCCCGTCGCGGACGATGCCCGGGTGGCGGCCTACGCCGCGCTCCAGGCGCGCCTCACCGCCCAGAGGTACGTGCTGCCGCTGGCCTTCCGGGATGAGTACGCCCTGTTCCGGGACACCGTCAGGGGACCCGAATCGAGGCCGGTCGGGGGCCCCGGGGACCGCTATTGGGACGTGCTAACATGGCGGCTCGCCGACGGCAGCTAAGGCCCTTTCGGGTCGCCGTGGATCTCACGCCGAGGTGGCGAAATTGGCAGACGCGCTAGCTTCAGGAGCTAGTGCCCGCAAGGGCGTATGGGTTCAAGTCCCGTCCTCGGTACCAATCCCCTCGACACCTCGCTGATCCACGAATGGCAGCCCGCAGCGCACCTGATGCCCAGGTGGCGGAATTGGTATACGCGTACGTTTGAGGGGCGTATGAGGCAACTCATCCGGGTTCAAGTCCCGGCCTGGGCACCACTCCTTTCCTGATTCCAATTCGCGCGGCTCCGCTGGCCGCTCGGCCTCTCGGGTTTCGCGCCGCGTCCCTCGCCCTCGCGCCCCGCGGCCCCTCGCCCCGCGGCCCCTCGCGCCGCGTGCCTCGCGCCCCGCCCGTTCCGCCGCCCCGTCCCGCCCCTCGCCCCGCCCGTCCCGCCCCGTCCCGCCGCTCGCGCCGCGTGCCTCGCCCCCGCCCCTCGCCTCGCGCGGCTCGGTTCCGGAGCCGGGCGCTGGCGCCCACCTCCGGCTACCAGCCCCGGCGGTATACCGAGCCTCCGCGCCCCTCGCTTCCTTCACCTACCGCCCCGAGTGGTACTGGGCGGGAATCGAGCCTCCAAAGGTGCTCGTCGCCATCGACCCACGCTCGGCGACCGTTCGATGCGTTCCCCAGGAGGCGATCCTTCCGTCGAATACCACGGGGAGCGGTAAGCGAAGGAAAATCACGCGCTGGGCAAGAGCTGAGGGCCCGGGGGCGCAGCGGGACGCGGCGATAGCTGTCAGGCGCGTCGCGCGGGGCGCCCGGCGCGAAGATTGGTGACGCCGCGCGGAAAGCTGCTCCCGGCGCCGCGCGGAAGACCCAGCCGCACCCGCGGCGCGCGGGCGTCTGCCGCCCCCGTGCGGTGGTTGGTGGGCGGTGAGGGACTCGAACCCCCGACACCCTCGGTGTAAACGAGGTGCTCTGACCAGCTGAGCTAACCGCCCTCGAAAGCCTACCGGACCGCGCTCTTCGGATCGGTGACCCGGGCAACGTCCACGAAACGCTCCCCCGGCCCAGGGTGACAGCCCGCGACAGAACAGTAGACTGACCGGAGTCGGCGACGTGCGCCGGAACGCGCGAGCCGTCGTGGAGGGTTCACAACGTGGAATTGATCATCCTGCTGGTCATCGTGGCCGTCGTGGTCGCAGTCGTGATCGGCATCTACAACGGGCTCGTCAGCCGCCGCAATCGGATCGACGAAGCCCTCGCACAGATCCAGGTCCAGCTGAAGCGTCGACACGACCTGATCCCGAACCTCGTGAATGCCGTCAAGGGCTACATGAACTTCGAGCAGAAGGTCCTGACGGACGTCACCAACGCCCGCGCCTCGGCAGTCACCGCCGGCGCTCAGGGGAGCGTCGCCCAGCAGGCCCAGGCCGAGAACGCGCTGACCGGTGCTCTTCGTTCGCTGTTCGCGGTCGTCGAGAACTACCCCGACCTCAAGGCCAACCAGAACGTGCTCTCGCTCCAGGAGGAGCTGACCACGACCGAGAACCAGATCTCGTTCAGCCGCCAGCACTACAACGCCAGCGTGCTCGAGTACAACAACGCGATCCAGGTCTTCCCGGCCGTGCTCCTCGCGGGAATGTTCGGCTTCACGAAGCGCGAGTTCTTCGAGGCCGAGCCGGAAGCGGCGAACGTCCCGACGGTCGACCTCAGCCTGAGCTGACCTCCGGGCTCGTCCATCGAGCTGACGCCCCGTCCCGCCGCGCCCAACGGGCCGGCGGGCGTGGTGCCCTGATCCGGACGCGAGCCGGGCAGCGGACGTAGCCCGAGAGCCGAACCGAACCCCGATGCAGACGAGATCGACGTTCCACGAGCAGCAGTCGGCCAACCGCCGCAACTCGGTCGTGCTCATCGTGCTGGTCACGCTCCTGCTCGCCGCGCTGGGCTTCGCGATCGGCTACGGCACCACCGGCTACGTCGAGGGCGCGTTCGGCGTCACCACGGGCGCGATCGTCCTGGCGATGCTCCTGTCGGTCGGTTCGTATTTCGCCGGGGACAAGCTCGTGCTCGCGACCTCGGGCGCGAAGGAGGTCACCCAGCAGGCCGCGCCGCAGCTGATGAACGTCGTCCAGGAGATGGCGATCGCGGCGAACGTCCCGATGCCGAAGGTCTACATCATCGACGACACCGCGCCCAACGCCTTCGCGACGGGCCGGGATCCCAAGCACGCCTCGGTCGCGATCACGACCGGCCTGCTCCAGAAGCTCGATCGCGAGGAGCTCCAGGGCGTCATGGGCCACGAGCTCTCTCACGTCCGCAACTTCGACATCCGCTTCTCGCTGCTGGTCGCGGTCCTCGTCGGTTCCATCGCGCTGCTGGCGGACTTCTTCCTGCGGTTCACGTTCTGGGGCGGCGGGCGCGGTGGCCGGGGCGGCGACCGAGACCGGGGCGGGGGCGGGCTCGTCGCGATCATGTTCATCCTCGCAATCGTCCTGGCCGTCGTGGCCCCGATCATCGGGCGCCTCGTCCAGCTGGCCGTGAGCCGCCAGCGGGAGTACCTCGCCGACGCGTCATCCGTCGAGCTGACCCGCAACCCGATCGGGCTCGAGCGCGCGCTCGCGAAGATCGCCAGCGACCGCGAGGTCCTCGAGGTCGCGAACCGCGCGACCCAGCATCTCTATTTCACGAACCCGATCAAGAAGTTCGAGGAGCGGTCGTCGTCGCTGTTCTCGACCCACCCGGCCGTCCTCGATCGCATCAACCGCCTTCGCCAGCTCACCGGCGAGGGGCCCCTCAACCCGAGCGACGTCCAGGCGCTCGCCGGGCTGGACTGACGGCGGGCCTCGACTGACGGCGGTCGACGGACTGGACGAGCGTTCCGCCAACGCGATCGCGGCCCGGCGCCTGCGCGCACAGGGCCTCACGGGCGAGAGGTTCGACGACCCGACCCAGGCCGTCCGCCACCTGCTCGCCGTCCAATCGCAGGACTACCCGGGCGCGAAGTGGGGGCTCGCGCAGCGCGTCGCGGGCGCGACCGACGCGGACATCGACCGCCGGTTCGACGCCGGCGAGCTGCTGCGGACCCACGTCATGCGCCCGACGTGGCATTTCGTGGCCGCCGAAGACCTCCGCTGGCTGCTCCAGCTGACCGCGCCGCGGGTGCACCAGGCAAGCGCCTACCAATACCGCCAGCTGGAGCTCGACCTCGAGACGCGCAAGCGGAGCCGCGATGTCATCCGCGGCCTGCTGCATGGTGGCCGGGCGCTGCTTCGGGAGGAGCTTGCAGGGGCGATGGCCGACGCGGGCGTCCTCGGATCGCGGCTCCGGTTGGGCTACATGCTGATCGACGCGGAGCTCGAGGCCGTCGTCTGCAGCGGGCCACGCCGCGGTCGTCGCCAGACGTACGCGCTCCTGGACGAGCGGGTTCCGCGGAGCCGGCCACGGGAGCGAGACGAGGCCCTCGCCGAGCTGGCGACGCGGTACGTGCAGGGGCATGGTCCGGCCCAGGACGTCGATCTCGCGTGGTGGTCGGGACTGACGCTGCGGGAGGCCCGCACGGCCCTCGAGGCCGCGGGGACCGCGCTCGCCCGGGAAACCGTCGACGGGCGGACGTTCTGGGTTCATCGCGGGGAGGCGCAGCTCTTCCCGAGCGCGGAGCCGCCGAGCGTGCACCTCCTGCCCAACTACGACGAGCTGCTGGTCGCGTTCCGCGATCGATCCGACGCGATGGACCCGAACCTGCCGCCGCCGGCACGGGCGGCCGCGGAGATTCTCGCCCACGTGGTCGTCCGCAACGGGCTCGTCATCGGCGGCTGGAGCTGGAAGGACGCCGGCGGGTCGACCGCCGTCGCCGTCGAGCCCAAGGTCGCGCTCGACGCCCCACAGCGCGCCGCCATCGGGACGGCGATCGCTCGACTCGAGGCCTTCCTCGGCCGTCCCGTCGAGGTGTCCGGCCTCGATTGAAGGCCCGAAAGGGCCCGTGCTACCCTTCGGCAGCCGTCGGGACGGGTCGATCCGGACCGATGGACACCGCCGGGCCGAGATAGCTCAGTTGGTAGAGCACGCGACTGAAAATCGCGGTGTCGCCAGTTCGACTCTGGCTCTCGGCACCAACAATCACCGGCGTTGCGCATGCCCCCGAGCGGAAGTGGCTCAGTTGGTAGAGCATCACCTTGCCAAGGTGAGGGTCGCGGGTTCGAGTCCCGTCTTCCGCTCCATTTCTTTGCCCGGACGCGGATGGGGCCACCGGTATGCTACCGAGCGCGTGCTGCCCCTTCGTCTAGTGGTAGGACAGCGGACTTTGAATCCGTTAGGCGAGGTTCGAATCCTCGAGGGGCAACCAGCTCCCGGGCCCGGCGGCACCCGCCGTGGCACAATCCGCGGGCCCCGAGGCGACGTGGTGAAGTGGTTCAACACGGAGGTCTGCAAAACCTCTATTCACCGGTTCGAATCCGGTCGTCGCCTCCAACGCCTCGGCTCCCAGAGCCGTTCGGCCTAGACTCGCCCTCCCAGCCCGCGGAGGCCGTCCCGATGACAACGGACCAGCAGCGACAGGACATCAAGACGACCGCCGCCGCCCTCGAGGAATGGCGCGCGGCCGAACGGACGGTGGCCGTCGCGCGACGAGGTCGGGTCGCAGCGGAAGCTGCCGCGGCAGCCGCCGGAGAGGCCGCTGACGCGGCGATGGCAACGGCTGCCGCCGCCGCGGCGACGGCAGAGGCCGCCAGGCAGGCGGTCACCGCCGCGGCCCTCGCGGAGAGCTCCGCGCAGAAGACCGCCACCGCGGCGCGGGCGGTCATCCAGACCTCCCGGTCGGATGTCGCCGACGCCGAGACTGACGTGGCGCAGGCCGAGGTCGAGGAAGCGGCGGCGCATCAGCGCTATCGGGACGCGGCGACGCTGGCAGCCTCGCGAGCCGAAGGCACGGGTTAACGTCCCCGCAGCCTGGCGGCCACTACGCTGACGCCGTGGCTACCCGCCTTCCTGCCCCCATCGACCGGGTCGACGCCCGCATCACCGCAACCCTGGCTCGCCTGGCCATCCCGACGCTTCGGATCGCGCTGGGGATCGTCTTCCTGTGGTTCGGCGCTCTCAAGTTCTTTCCGAACCTCAGCCCCGCGGAGACGCTGGTGGGGCGGACGATCGACCGGCTGACGCTGGGGCTCGTCGAACCGTCCGTGTCGGTGCCCTTTCTTGCCGCATGGGAGAGCCTGATCGGCATCGGGCTCATCATCGGGCGGGGCCTGCGCGGGATCCTGCTCCTGCTGGCGCTCCAGATGGCGGGTACGTTCATGCCGTTGCTGCTGTTCCCGCAGGAGACGTTCTCGGCTTTTCCGCTGGTGCCGACGCTCGAGGGCCAGTACATCATCAAGAACCTGGTCCTGATCGGCGCCGCCATGGCCGTGGGGGCAACGGTCCGGGGCGGGGGATTGACGCCGCATCCCGCGGGCATGCGCGGGGAGTCGCGCGGTGACGACCGCGACGGCCAGGACGCCGAGAACGCCGCGAACGCCCAGAAGACCGAGGCGCGCACGGTACGCTGACCCCGCCGGAGTGGCGGAATGGCAGACGCGGCCGACTTAAAATCGGCTGCCCGCGAGGGCGTGCGGGTTCGAATCCCGCCTTCGGCACCGCCTCCCGACACGAATCCGACACCGCGGCGCGAACCAGAGAGCGGATCTCGGAGCGATTGCAATACCGTCGCAAGGTCAGGCCCTTGGCGCGCCAGTGGTGAGTTGGCAGACTTGGGGAAAGCGGTCGGCGGCGGTCGCCAATGCCAGCAGGGCAGTGCCGGCTGAGCCCAAGCAGCGGTGAATCAGTGATCGTCCGCGTCCTCAGGGCCAACGTGCGCACGGGTCGCGTTGGCGCGTTCAATGCCCTGCTCCGGCGCCAGGTGGCGTTGATGCGGGAGCAGCCCGGGCTCGTCTACGTCCGGCTCGCGCGCCGGCTGCAGGCGGACGGCAGCGAAGAAGCCATCCTGTTCGAGGAGTGGCAGGACCCCGCGTCGCTCTATGGCTGGGTCGGCCCGAACCTCGTCGAGCCACGCCTGATCCCCGGCGTACGTGAGCTCATCGACGACATCCACGTCGCGCATTACGAGGTCCTCGCCGCTGACGGCGAACCCTCCCTGGACGAGGCAGATCCGCTGCGCCGCCAGCCGGACGACCCAGGCCGCGACCAGAAGGCGCTCGCGGGCGACGGCGAGCGCGCGGGTGAGGAAGCTTCCTAGCCGCGCCCGAAGAACCCGCCGATGCCGCGGCGGCGCGCCTCGGTCAGCGAGGCCGGCGCGTCCTCACCGAGCACCACCGCAGCGAGCTGGTCGAAGCGTCGCGATGGCTGCGAGGTCGGGGCGCTCGCGAAGACCGGTGTGCCGGCGTTGACGGCGCGCAGATACAGCAGCGGGTCGTACGGGATCCTGATCGCCACTCGCCGGCCGAGTGCCGTTTCGATGTCGCCTGGTGTCAGCGTCTGGAGCGCATACGTCTCGTTGACGACGATCGTCGGGTCGGCGCGCTCGCCGCCGGCCTCGCCGAGGTACTCGAGCATCCCGTGCACCGACTTCAGCGCCGGGAAGTCCGGCGTCACGACGAAGATCACGTCGTCGGCGGCATCCAGCGCGGCCATCACCCGATCGTCGAGCGCGGAGCCAAGGTCGACGACGACCGTCGACACCGCGGCAAGGACGGCCTCGAGGATCCGTGTTGCCTCCGGTCCCGGCATCAGGGCCTGCGTGCTCGGTGCGGGCGAGCCGGCGAGCACCAGCAGCCCCGTCTCGTGCCGGCCGAGGTAGGTGGTCCGGAGGATCTCCGGGCTGATCATGCCGGCGCTGTCGCGGATGAGATCGGCGATCGTCAGCTTCGGCTGGAGGTCGAGATGCGTCGCCACCTGCCCGCCCATCGGTGTCAGGTCCACCAGCGCGGTCTGGTCCGGGTTCCGAGCCGCGATGGCCAGGGCCAGGTTCACCGAGACGGTCGTGGTCCCGACGCCGCCCTTCGGCGAGTAGACGGCGATGAGGCGCTTCCCCGGACGGCGCGTCGTGGCGACGATGGTGCTCGAGCCCCGGAGCTCCTTCGACCGCCGATGCCGCAGATCGAGCGCCTCCACCCGGGCGTCGAGCTCGCGATCGTCGACCGGGCGGATCATGACGTCATCCGCCCCGGCCTCCAGGAGGCGGATGCGCTCCTCGACGTCGTCGGATGCGGTGATGGCGAGAATCGGCACCTCCGCGAGCCCGGGAACGGCACGGATCTCGCGGGCCAGCTCGACGATGGTCTTCGGGGGCGTGACGAGGTCGAGGACGATGACATCCTGGTCCGCCGCCGCGCCGATCAGGGCATTCGGGTCCTCGACGCGTGTCAGGGCACGGCCGCTCTTGCCCAGGATCTTGGCAAGCGGATCGCTCGAGGCGTTGCCGAGCAGGACGATTCGCGTGTCGGTCACGGGTCTCCCAGGGGCTTGGGGGGAATTTGCGCCGCCAGAGGATACAACCGGGCTGCCGCGAAGCCCGTGCTAGACTCCGGCGGTCTTGCCTTTCTGCTCGGCGTCGACGTCGTCGTGAGCCGGGCATCCCCACAGGAAGGAGCGCCGACGGCCGTGCGCCGCTACGAGCTCATGCTGGTCTTCCGTCCGGACGCGCCGGACGATCGAATCTCCGCGATCATCGATCGCACCACCCGCCAGGTCACCGCCGCCGGCGGCCAGATCGTCAAGGTCGCGCCCTGGGGCCGCCGCCGGCTCGCCTACGCGATCGACCGCCACCGCGAGGGCGCCTACCACATCGTGGTCTTCGAATCGCCGACCGAGGCGATCGTCGAGCTCGAGCGCGGCCTGCTGATCACCGAGGAGATCCTCCGCCACCTGATCGTCCGCCAGGAGCGTCCTGCCCGCGCGATGCGCGACGCGGGCGCCGGCGAGGAGGGTGACGACGAGTCGCTTCTGCCCTCCGCAGAGGACGAGGAAGAAGAGGATGATGGTCGCGAGCGGATCGACGAGTCGGAAAGCGAAGCGGCTCCCGCGGCAATCGAGTAAGAGGGCGGAACGATGGCGCTGAGCAAGATCCAGATCATCGGCAACCTCGGGCGCGACCCCGAGCTCCGCTACACCCCGAACGGCCGCCCGGTGGCGAGCTTCACCGTCGCGGTCAACCAGTCGACGAAGAACCAGCAGACCGGCGAGTGGATCGAGGCCACCGACTGGTTCCGCGTGAGCGTCTGGGGCGATCGCGGCGAGCGTGTCGCGGAGAACCTCCGCAAGGGCGCGCGCGTCTTCGTCGACGGGCGCTTCAAGGCCCGCGAGTACGAGGCCAATGACGGCCAGAAGCGGATGTCGCTCGACATCACCGCGGACACCGTCCTGGGGCTCGACAAGCGCGAGGCCAACGCCGACGGCACCTTCGCCGGCGCACCCGCTGCTGCGGGCGCCCCTGCCGGCGGCGGCCGGCCCGGCGGCTTCGACGACACCGAGATCGACGAGCTTCCCTTCTAGGAGATTCCCACCCGATGCCACCTGCCAGCCGATCGCGCAAGCGCGACGACTTCTACCGCGACCGCCGGCGCCGGAAGGTCTGTGCCTTCTGCGCCGACAAGACCGTCCAGATCGACTACAAGGAGGTCAACCGCCTCCGCCGCTACCTCTCCGAGCGGGCCAAGATCGAGCCGCGACGGAAGACCGGCACCTGCGCCGGGCACCAGCGCGAGCTGAGTGTTGCCCTGAAGCGCGCTCGTCACGTCGCGCTTCTCCCCTACGCGCCTCAACATCTCCGGCCCTAGCGCCGGTGATCCGGCTCGGCCCGGTGGCGTGGTCTGTGCGCGGTCGCTCACGCACCGTCCAGGTGTGCTCGCGACCGTGCTGGACTCCGCCCTCGGCTGAGCTCGGCTGACGGCGCTCGCCCTCCAGGTCTCGTGGAGGTCGGGCTTCTCCTGCTCGCCGGCGGGATCGCCGCGGGGGCGTTCGGGTCGCTGCTCGGGTTGGGCGGCGGGCTGCTCATCGTGCCGCTGCTGACCATCGGATTCGGGCTGCCGCTGCGCGAGGCCGTCGGCGTCTCACTGGTCTGCGTGATCGTGACCAGCAGCGCATCCGCGGGCGTCTACCTGCAGCGGCGCCAGGCCAACCTCCGGCTCGGCATGGTGCTGGAGCTGTTCACGGCGATCGGGGCGGTCGTCGGCGGCGCGATCGCGTTCCTGCTCGACGAACGGATGCTCGCGGGAATCTTCGCCGCGATCCTCGCGTACATGGCCCTCTCCATGCTGCGCGGCGCCCGTCGGACGGCGCAGCCGCCGACGCCCGACGAGGCCTCCACCGCGACCGACGAGGACCAGGTCGACGCTGAGCCCGACGACGATGCCCGGACCGTCGATGCCGACGCGGCGACGCTGGGCCTCAGGCCCGTCTTCCTGTCGCGGATGCCATTCGCGGCGGTGGCGAGCCTGGGCGCCGGATTGGCCTCTGCGCTCCTCGGGATCGGCGGCGGAATCATCAAGGTTCCGCTGATGCACCTCGTTCTCGGCGTTCCCCTGCGGGTCTCGACCGCGACGAGCAACCTGATGGTCGGGATCACGGCCTCGACGAGCGCGGTCGTCTACCTGCTCCGCGGCGGGATCGATGCGTACGCGGCGGGCCCGACCGCCATCGGCGTCTTCATCGGCGCGAGCCTCGGGTCCCGGATCGGGCACCGGGTCGACCTGCGGCTGCTGCGGCTGCTCTTCGTCGCGGTCATGGTCTACACGGCGGTCGAGATGGCCCGCCGGGCCCTCGAGATCTGATGCCCGTCGGACCGGATCCATTGCGCGAGCGTCGCGCACTCGAGGGGCCGGCGCCCGCCAGCCTCGAGGTGGGGCTCGGCCACATCCTCCAGCTCGGAACGTACGTCTCGGTGGCCCTGGTGGCGGCCGGTGTGATCCTGCTGCTCGTCGGTGGCGGCTCGCCGCTGGCCGGTGGGCCGGCCTTCGACCTTCCGGCCATCCCCGGCGACATCGTGGCGCTGCGCCCGGCCGGCTTCCTGTGGCTGGGCATCGTCGGCGTCCTGTCCACGCCGGCGATCCGGGTCGGGCGCGCCCTCCTCGGCTTCGCGCGACGGGGCGAGGGGCGCATGGTCGCGATCTCCGCCGGCGTCCTCGCGGTGATCGCCGTGGGCGTCATCGTCGGCGTCATGGCACGCTGAAAAGGCAGATGGACCTCCTCATCCTCCTCGTCTCGTTCGTCATCATCCTGGCGGGCGCGGAGCTCTTCACGAACGGCATCGAGTGGTTCGGGCGGAAGCTCGGCCTCGCGGAGGGCGCCGTCGGCTCCGTCCTGGCCGCCGTCGGCACGGCGCTGCCCGAGACGATGATCCCGATCATCGCGATCCTCTTCTCGACCGGCGAGCATTCCGAGGACATCGGCGTCGGGGCGATCCTCGGGGCGCCCTTCATGCTGGCGACGCTGGCGATGTTCGTGACCGGCGTTGCGGTGATGGTCCAGGCGCGGACCCGCCCCGCGGGCGACGTCATGCCGGTCGACACCAGGGTCCTCGGAGCCGACATGCGGACGTTCGTGATCGCCTACGGCATCGCGATCGCGGCGGCCCTGTTCCTCCCCTCGGACCCGACCTGGCCGAAGATCGTCGTCGCGGTGCTCCTGCTCCTCGTCTATGCGTGGTACGTGAAGGGCCACTTCGAGGCGGACCCCTCGGTCGACGTGGAGGATCTCGCGCCGCTGCGATTCCATCGCTTCGACGCCGGCCGGACGCATCCCGCCGATGGATCGCCGCGGCTCCGCGTCATCAACTTCCAGGTCATCGTCGCGCTCGGCCTGATCGTCATCGGCGCGATCGCGTTCGTCGACGCCGTGGGCCACGTCGCCGCATCGCTCGGGGTCAGCCAGGTCCTGCTGGCGCTCGTGATCGCCCCGATCGCGACGGAGCTGCCGGAGAAGTTCAACTCGATCATCTGGATCCGCCAGGGCAAGGACACGCTCGCGATGGGCAACATCACCGGCGCGATGGTCTTCCAGTCGGCCATCCCGGTGTCCGTGGCGCTGCTCTTCGCGCCGCACACCTGGGTCGTCGAGCCCGGCAGCTACCTGGCCTTCGCCTCCGCCGGCATCGCCTTCCTCGCGAGCGGCGCGATCTTCATCCCGATGTGGCGCACCGGCAAGCTGCGGGGGCGGTTGCTCCTCCTGGGCGGGGCGTTCTACGCCGTCTACCTGGTGATCGTCGGGATCGGAATCGCGACCGGGTAGGTCCCGAAATCGGGCCGGTACCGGGACAAGCGGGCCGGGCCGGCTTCCTGAGAGCCCTGCGTATACTCGGCTTCGAGAACCTTCCCATCGCTGACGAGCACCGATGGCTCGCCGGCGACCGTCGCCAGCGAGGAGCCGCATCATGCTCACCGAGAAGCCAAAGGCCCACCCGGCGACCGACCCGCACAGCGACGCGCACGGCTCGCCGGCCTCGATGGACGACCTCGTCGCCTACTTCCAGGGCGAGTACGTCCCGATGCGCGACGCGAAGGTCAGCGTCCTGACCCATGCATTCATGTATGGCACGGCCGTGTTCGAGGGCATCCGGGCCTACTGGAACGAGGACCAGGGCGTGCTCTACGGCCTGAAGCTCCGCGAGCACATGGAGCGGATCCGGCGGAACGCCGGGATGCTCCTCATGACCGATCTGCCGCCGGTGGACGAGCTGGTCCGGGTCGTGGTCGAGACGATCCGGCGGAACGGCTTCCGGACCGACGTCTACGTCCGGCCCTGCTTCTACAAGTCGGGCCAGTCGATCGGCGTCAAGCTGCACAACCTGCCGCACGAGTTCGTCGTGGTGGCGCTGCCGTTCGGGAACTACATCGACACGGAGGCGGGCGTCCGCCTCATGACCTCGAGCTGGCGCCGGAATGCCGACGATGCGCTCCCGGCGCGCGGCAAGATCGTCGGCGGCTACGTGAACATGGCCTTCCAGAAGTCCGAGGCGGAGCTCAACGGCTTCGACGAGGCGCTCGTCCTCACGGCCGACGGCCATGCCTCCGAGGCGTCCGCCGCGAACATGTTCGTCGTTCGCGACGGCATCCTGCTCACGCCGCCGGTCAACGACGACATCCTCGAGGGCGTGACCCGCCGCGCGGTGCTGGAGCTCGCGGACGCGTTCGGCATCCCGACCGAGTTCCGATCGATCGACCGATCCGAGATCTACATCGCGGACGAGATGTTCCTCTGTGGCACGGGCGTCCAGATGTCGCCCGTGGTTGAGCTGGACCACCGCCCGATCGGTGGCGGTGCGGTCGGTCCGATCACGCGGCAGCTCAGCGAGGCGTACTTCGCTGCGGTGCGCGGCAAGGATTCGCGCTTCGCCCACTGGCTCACCCCGATTCCCTCGCGCTGATCCCTTCGCGCGGGTCTGGCTCGGGCGGGTTTGCTCGCCGGGCTTCCTCCCCACGCATCCTCAGGTGCGCTCGATCGGTCGCTTCGCTCGGCGCTCCTTGCCGGCGCGCCGAGACCGCTAGGGGGCTGGCGGGGGAGTCAGCTGCGGTGTCGAGCCGCCCGTGATCACGGCGAAGTCGACCCTGATGGACGGGTCGGACACGGGCGTGACGGTCACGCCAAAGGCGGTCTGCAGCGCCGCGGCCGTCAGCGGCAGGGACGTCTCGGCCCCGTTGTAGGCCCGGATCGTCGTGGTCAGGCTGCCGCGCAGGTCGGGCTTCTGGTTCGGGGCGCTCGCGGCGATCCCGAGGTAGCTCAGGTACTCGGACAGCCTGCCCGCCTCGCCGTCCCGACCGCTGCCGTTCAGGACCCAGACCTCCGCGCCCTCGGCGAGCAGCGCGTCGCGCGCGGCGGCGAAGTTCGGATCGACGTCGAAGGCATCGGTCACGGCCTGGCGAATGCGATCGACCTTCGGCTGGATGATGTAGCCGCGCGGCGGGCAGTTCAGGCACTCGGTCTGGAAGAACGGCGGCGTGAAGATCACCGACCTGATCGAGCGCGTGTCGACGCGGTCCGCGAGGCCGAGCAGCTGGGGCACGATGTCGCGTGGGATGTCCGTGTGGATGGATTGCCCGATCGCGGCGGCCAGCGGATCGATGTTCTGGATCGCCTGGCCGATGTCCGCCTGCTCTCGCAACGAGACGATGACGCGCTGCTGGCGCGCGGCGCGCTCGAAGTCGGACGTGCTCTTGCGCGAGCGCGCGTAGGCGAGGGCGTCCGCTCCGGTCATGTGCTGGACGCCGGCCGGGATGAAGAGTCGCTCGCGGTGCCCGGAGCCGGAGGGGAAGTTGTCGTCGAGCACGGGCACCTGGACGTTGATGGTCACGCCGCCGAGGGCGTCGACGACCTTCTTGAAGCCGTCGAAGTTGACCTGGACGTAGTACTTGATGTCGAGGCCGTAGAGGTTCCCGAGGATGGCCTTCAGCGCGTTCAGGCCCGGGACGTGGGCCTTGACATTTCCCGGGAACCAGTCCGTGCGGTTGGCATTGGCGGCGAAGCTGTTGATCTTCCCGTGGTAGACGGCCCCGTAGTAGTTGCGCGGGCCGCCCGGCGGCGTCGGAACGTCGACCGTGTCGCGCGGCAGCTGGAACATGACCACCTGGTTCGTGGCCGGGTCGATCGACACCGTGATCATCGTGTCGGTGTTGAAGGCGCCACCCTGCTCGTCCACACCGACGAGGAGGATGTTCAGCCGCTCCTTGCCGTCCCACTGCGGAATGGGCGCGCCGGAGACGTCGGGACCGAGGGTTGCCGCCGGCGTCGCCTCGTCCGAAGGCGCCGCCGTCTCGTCGTCGGGCGCCTGCGAGGGCGCCGAGTCGCAGCCGGTCGGATCCGTGTCGAAGATGCACGCGGACGTGTTCGACAGCAGCAGGTCGTAGCGCGCGACGGCCAGATGCGCCCCGCTCATGACGAGCAGCACGCCCGCGAGCCCCGCCACCGAGATGACGCCGGCCTGGCGGGCGGCTGCCCGCGAGACCGCGGGGCCACCCAGCGCGCGGGCGATCGACCAGGCGTCCACGATCGCCCAGGCCCGGTAGACCAGCAGCACGAGGTTGACGACGAAGACGCCGATCTGGAACCAGTCCTGGACGGCGAGGCCGGCAAGGGCGAAGGCATCCATCCGGACGGCGAAGCCGCCCGCGAGGGCCATCGCGAGGACGATCGGGGCCGCGATCCCGACCCCGCGCCGGTAGGCGCCGAGATAGACGTGCCCGAGGCCGGGGAAGAGGAGCGACAGGAAGGCCGCCACGAATGGCGAGCGGCCACGCACCGGAATGTCGTGGCCCGCCTGCATCGCGGCTAGGATAGCGGCCCCATGTTCCAACCCGTTTCGACGCGCCCTGACCTCGTCGCGAAGGAGCACGGCCTCCTGCGGCAGTGGCAGGAGCGCTCGACCTTCGCGCGCCTGCGCGCGCAGAACGCGGGCGGGCCCCACTGGAGCTTCCTCGACGGACCGATCACGGCCAACAACCCCATGGGCGTGCACCACGCCTGGGGCCGGACGTACAAGGACGTGTTCCAGCGCTATCACGCCATGCTCGGCGAGGACCAGCGCTGGCAGAACGGCTTCGACTGCCAGGGCCTCTGGGTCGAGGTCAACGTCGAGCGGGACCTCGGCTTCAAGAGCAAGCGCGACATCGAGGCCTACGGCATCGCCGAGTTCGTGTCGCTGTGCAAGCAGCGGGTGCTGACCTACGCCGCGCGCCAGACGGAGCAGTCGATCCGCCTCGGCATGTGGATGAACTGGAACGATCCCGATGAGCTCCGGCGCCTCCGCGACCTCCTCGCCGCGGACCCCCAGCAGGTCACGACCATCCAGGGGCCGGACGGCCCCGTCACGGACACCGTTGAGATGCTCGTCGGGCGCCTCGGCATGCCCGATGTCGGCGGCTCGTACTTCACCTTCTCCAACGAGAACAACGACCTGATCTGGGGCTTCATCAAGGAGTGCCACCGGCGCGGCTGGATCTACAAGGGCCACGACTCGATGCCGTGGTGCCCGCGCTGCGGCACCGGGATCAGCCAGCACGAGATGACCGAGGGCTACGCCGACCGCGAGGACCCCGGGCTGACCGTGCGATTCCCGCTGGTCGACCGGCCGGGAGAAGCGCTGCTCGTCTGGACGACGACCCCGTGGACGCTCGCTGCCAATGTTGCCGCGGCGGTCGGGGCGGATCTCACCTACCTGCGGGTCGAGCAGGCCGATGGGACCTTCTGGGTCGGGAAGGGCGTCGTCAGGCGCGCCGTGCAGGGGCCATTCAAGGTCCTCGAGGAGAAGCAGGGCTCGGAGCTCGTCGGGTGGCGGTACGAAGGCCCCTTCGACGCGCTGCCAGCAGTTCAGAAGGCGTTTGCCGAGGGAACGCGGGAGGAGCCCGCGACCCCGTACGTGCACCGCGTCGTGCCCTGGACCGAGGTCGGCGAAGACGAGGGCACCGGCATCGTCCACATCGCGCCCGGCGCGGGCGCGGAGGACTACCAGCTCGGGAAGTCGCTCGGCCTACCGGTCATCGGCCCGATCGACGAGGACGGGCGCTACTACGCGGGCTTCGACTGGCTCTCGGGCAAGGCCGCCCCGGAGGTCGCGGACGAGATCGTCGACGACCTCGAGCGACGCGGGTTCTTCTACCACCTGGAGGCCTACAACCACCGCTACCCGCACTGCTGGCGCTGCGGAACGCCGCTGCTCTTCCGACTCGTTGACGAGTGGTTCATCTCGATGGGCCCCGTCTACGACAAGCCCCGGACCGAGGTCACGCCGGCGGAGAAGGACGCGAGCCTCCGCTACCAGATCATGGACGTGGTCGACCAGATCCGGTGGATCCCCGGGTTCGGGTACGAGCGTGAGCTCGACTGGCTCACGAACATGCACGACTGGATGATCTCGAAGAAGCGCTACTGGGGCCTGGCGCTCCCGATCTACGACTGCAGGAACTGCGGCACCTTCGACGTCGTCGGTGGGGTGGAGGAGCTCGAGGAGCGCGCCCTCGACGGCTGGGAGAAGTTCAAGGGCCATACGCCCCACCGTCCCTACGTGGACGAGGTCACGCTGCGCTGCCACGGTTGCGGCGAGCCGGTGACGCGAATCCCGGACGTCGGCAACCCCTGGCTGGACGCCGGGATCGTGCCGTTCTCGACGCTGCACTTCCGGGAGGACAGGGAGTTCTGGGAGAAGTGGTTCCCGGCGGACTTCATCACCGAGAGCTTCCCCGGCCAGTTCCGGAACTGGTTCTACGCGATGCTCGCGATGTCGACGGTCCTCCGGCGCGAGCCACCGTTCAAGACGATCTTCGGCTACGCCACGCTCTTCGGCGAGGACGGCCGGCCGATGCACAAGAGCTGGGGCAACTCGATCGAGTTCGACGAGGCGGCCGAGCGAATGGGCGTCGACGTCATGCGCTGGATGTACACGTCGGCTCGGCCGGAGGACAACATCCTGTTCGGCTGGCACGCCGCGGACGAGGCGCGGCGCGAGCTGCTCGTGCTCTGGAACGTCTACGCCTTCTTCGTGACGTACGCGCGCCTTGCCGGCTGGAGGCCGGAGCGCGGCATCGACGAGACAATGGCCGGGGCCGCTTCCTGGTCCGCGCTGGATCGCTGGATCCTGTCGCGCGCCGCCGGGGTCGCGGAGGACGCGGGCGCCCGGCTCGCGGACTACGACGCGCTCGGAGCGACCCGCGTCATTCGCGCCTTCATCGATGACCTCTCGACGTGGTACCTGCGACGCTCCCGTGATCGGATGCGCGCTTCGGCGGAGCCTGCGGATCGAGATGCCGCGTTCGCGACCCTCCACGCCGTCCTGGTGAGCCTCGCCCGGACCCTCGCGCCGCTGCTGCCCTTCCTGACCGAGGACATCTACCAGAACCTCATGGTCGAGGTCAGCGCGGCCGGCGCGGTGCCGGACAGCGTCCATCTCACGAGCTGGCCGGCCGCGGAGATGGCGCCGTTCCGCGACACGGGCCTCGAGGCGGCGATGGCGATTGCGCGGCGCGCCGTCGAGCTCGCGCGAACCCTTCGCTCGCAAGCGGGGCTGCGGGTCCGGCAGCCGCTGGCGCGGGCCTGGCTGGCGATCCCGGAGCGGGGGATCGAGGTCGGGCAAGAGCTGCTCGCCCTGATCGCGGACGAGCTCAACGTCAAGGCCGTCGAGGTCATCGGCGACGACTCCGAGCTCGTCGAGCGGCGTGTCCGGCCGCTCCTGCCGAAGATCGGCAAGCGCCTCGGCGCCGGGATCCCGGCGGTCATGGCCGCCGCACGAGACGGCGCCTTCGAGATCCAGCCCGACGGCTCCGTGTCGCTCGGTGGCGCGACGCTCGCCCCCGACGAGGTCGAGATCCTGGCGACACCCAGGCCTGGCACGGCCGTCGCCCATGACGAGGGCCTCGTTGTGGTGATCGACACGCAGCTCACGCCGGAGCTGCGCGCGGAGGGCGATGCCCGGGAGCTCCAGCGGGCCATCCAGGACCTGCGCAAGGACGCCGGGCTCGACCTCGACGCACGGATCGAGCTGTGGGTCGCGGGGCTGCCCGCGGAGGTCGAGCCGTCCCTCGCCGCCGTGGCCCGTGAGACCCTCGCCGACCGCGTCCTGCGCGAGCAGCCCCCGTCCGAGGCCGGGATCACGACCGGCACCGTCGAGCTCTCCGGCGGCCCCGTCACGATCGCGCTGCGGGCGCTGTCGGGCGGCCAGGCGGCG
>JAICVI010000076.1 GCA_025935415.1 Chloroflexota bacterium | reverse complement strand
TTGAGCGCCCGGGCCTTGACCTCCTCGGGCATGCCGGCCTGCTCGATCTTGTCGCGCAGCTCGGCAACGTCGGCCTGCTGCGGATCCTCCTCGTTCAGCTCGCGCTGAATCGCCTTCATCTGCTCGCGGAGGATGTACTCGCGCTGGGTCTTGTCCATCTCGGACTTGACCTCGGACTGGATCCGGCCCTTGAGCTCGTGGACCTCGATCTGGTGCGCGAGGAACGCGGACGCGATCTTCAGGCGCTCGGCGACGTCGATCGTCTCGAGGAGCTCCTGGCGCTGCTCCGTGGTCATGTCCGGCGAGTACGCCGTCATGTCGGCGAGGAGGCCGGGCTCGGTGATGTTGCGGGCCGCGACGGCGGCTTCGGGCGGCACCGGCGCGCCGACCTGGACGTACTGCTCGACCTGGGCCTGGACCGAGCGCATCAGCGCCTGGACCTCGACGTCCTCGGACCGTTGCTCGACGAGCTCCTCGATTCGACCCCGGATGAACGGCTCGGTCTGCGAGAACCCGTGGAGGCGCATCCGGGCCTGGCCCTGGATGATCGCGCGGACGGTCCCGTCCTGGAGCTGGACGACCTGGGCGATCTTCGCGACCGTCCCGACTTCGTACAGCTGAGCGGTCTCGGTGATGTCTTCCTGGTCCGCCTGGCGCTGGGTCACGAGCGCGATGCGCCCACCCTCGGCCACGGCGGCGTTGAGCGCGGCCACGCTCTTGTCTCGGCCGACCTGGAGCGGGACGATCATCTCCGGGAAGATGACGGTCTCGCGGAGCGCCACGAGAGGCAGCTCGGTGATGGTGATCGTGCGGTCGTCGTCCGGATTGGACGCTCGCTTCGGCATCGGTTCTCCTACCGGTTCGCGGGTTGCTAGGACTTGGCGGCCGAGGCGGCCGCGGTCGTTTGTGGTTCGTTCTCGCTCTCGTCACTCGGGCTGGCCGGCTTGTCCGCCGCCGCTCCTTCGCTGTAGAGCCGCTCGAGGATCCTGGTGCCCAGTCGCTCCTCGAGCTCGAAGAGAATCCGGACGCCTGCGAGGTTGACGCCGAGGTTCTGCGTCAGGTGGCGGATCCACATGACGCGGCGGACGTCGTTCTCCGAATAAAGTCGAATGTTCGTCGGCGTTCGCGCCGGACAGATCAGGCCCTCCTCCTCGTAGATCCGCAGCGTTCGCGGATGCACGCTGACGATGCTCGCCGCCACGCTGATCACGTAGACGGGTCGCTCGGGGTCTCGATCCGGCCGGCGGAACGTCATTGCTGCCTCGTCAGCTCGCCTGCGCCTGGGGCTCGGCGGGCTGGTCGATGGATCGCTGGCCATGGCCATTCGAAACGGGCGAGATCTTGATCTGGCGGGGCTTGACCTGCTCCGCCTTCGGGATCTCCAGCCGCAGGATGCCATTCTCGAACGTGGCGTTGGCCTTGTCGGGCTCGAGCCCGTTCGGGAGGGTCACCGAGCGGCTGAAGCTGCCGCGCCGGATCTCCTGGACGACGTAGCTGCCCTCGTCGGCGGTCCGCTCCTCGGCGGTCTTGCCGGAGATCGTGACCGTGCCGTTCTCGACGGTGATGTCGACGTCCTCCGGGCGGATGCCCGGAAGCGCGGCCTCGATCGTGAGGGCATCGGTGGTGGTGGTCACGTCGAGCGGCAGGGCCGGCCCATCGAGGCCACCCGAGAGCCAGCGGGACGGTCGGAAGTCGTCATCGAAAAGGCGGTCCATCGCCTGGCGAAGCGTGAGCATCTCCCCGAACGGCGACGGACGGCGTACGAGCGTCATGATTTCGCACACCTCCGTGTGAGCTTGTCGCCCCGACGACCTTCGCCGGGCACTGGCAAATCCTAGAAACTTGACAATGGTGTTGTCAAGAGTCCGGCCGATTGCGATTTCTGAATCGTTCCATGCGCCGCGTCCCCCGGGACGAGCCTCCACGTGTCCGCAAGGGCGCGCCCGCTTGCGTATCGCCCGTTCGACAGTCCGGGACGCCGACGATGCTCGGGCCCAATTCCGCAATCCTGAGGTGCCCACGTGAGTGGACCCGTCATCGTCAACAACCCCGACCGCAACAACGGCGGCCTGCTGCTCGGCATCGTCCTGACGATCGTCGTGCTGGCCGGCGTGTGGTGGTTCTTCCTGGGTGGCAACGGCTCCGGAAGCTCCGGCGGCAACAACAACGGCAATGGCGGCGGGAACAACCCCGTCCCGACGGTCGCGGCCCCACAGGGGTCGTAACCGCCTCTTCACCGGCGACGAAAGCTCACGTTCGAGGGCGCCAGCGCGCGGTGGTCCCCGGTCGTCGGGGCCGCCGCGTTGCGTCCAGCAGCGGCCATGTCCGTCGTTTCTGTCGAATCGCCACGGTGACGCCGCGTGCGTCTGCGGCGGCGATGTCCGGCGTTTCCGTCAATCGCCACGGTGTGACGCCGTGTTGCGTCCTGCGGCGGCGATGTCCTTCGTTTCCGTCAAATCGCCACGCTGTGACTCTTCGTCATCGCATTCTCGTCAATTGCGCCGCCGCATGACTGTCTGACGGGAAACGCGACATCGCCCACGCTCGACCGGTAAGCAACCCTGGGATGAAGAGTCATGGGGTGATGATCTGACAGATCGCGCGTCGCCCCGCTTGCCCTGCGCGCCATGACCTGCCCCGCGCGCGCGACACGCGCCTTCCCGGGGCAGACGGGCGCAATCCACCGCAACCCGCCGCCGCTGCCGGAGGGCGAGAAGACCAGGAAGCGGCGCACGAAGGCGACATCTCCGACGACCCGGAGGGTAGGGCGTCCGTGGGTCCGGCGACCCCGTAGATGGGCGATGCTGGACAAGAGCGACAATCCCTACGAAGTCCCTGCCCGGAATCGGGCGCGTGCGAGAGAGGTTGGATGGAAATGCCGATTGGCGCTTTGGTCGCAGTGGTTGTCTCAGTGTTTGTGGCCCTCTACGTTGCGCTGATCATCCGCCGCAGAAAGTGATCACACCGCCTCGCAGCGACTGGACGGCGCTGCTGGCCAGTAGATCCGGTCGTGAGGGCCATCGCCTACATCTTGTGGTGTGTTGAGGCAAGCGGATAAGCACTAGCGCGCATGACCAGCCTTGCGCCGCGCCGCGAGCGCGCGGCCGAGCGAGAACAGGCGATTCAGGAGGCGGCTTGGGGGTCCTCGCCGGCGCCGATGAGCTGGTCGTGGAGCATCCGCTCGCAGTCGGCCTTGCCGATCGCGATGACCTTGTCGCCCTCCTGAAGGACGGTGTCGGGTCGGAGCGGCGAGGCGATCCCGTCGCGCACGACCGCGAACAGCGAGCACTCCGCCGGGATGACGAGCTCCGCGGGGGTCCTGCCGACCGCCGGTGAATCGGCCTGCAGCAGCGCCTCGATGATCTCGAGATCGTTGTCGAGCTCGGCCAGGTGGAGGAGCTCGTGGACCGGGATGTCCTGCTCGATCGAGCCGAGGACCATCCTTGTCGGGCTGATGATCTCGTCGACGCCGAGATGCCGGAAGAGATCCTCGTTCTTGGGGTTGTTCACGCGCGCGATCGTCTTCGGCACGTCGAAGTGGTGCTTGGCCATCTGGCAGATCACGAGGTTGTCCTCGTCGTCGCCCGTGACCGCCGCAACGACGTCAGCACGATTCGAGCCGGCTTCGCCGAGGTACTTGCCCTCGCAGCCGTCGTGGGGCACGACGATCGAGCCGAGCTCATCCACGATCTGCGCGGCCCGCCCGCGGTCCTTCTCCATGAGGACGACCTCATGGCCGTTCTCGATGAGCTCTTTTGTCAGGTAGTAGCCGACCTTCCCCCCGCCGACGACGAGCACGAACATCGATCAGGCCTCCGGTGGGGTCGAGACAGGCTGGGCCCCGAGCCGGGGAGCCGAGGAGCCCCGGGGACCCGGCGGCTCGTCGTGCACGTGGGGCACCGGGGCGATCACCGACGGCATCCCGGTGGGGCGCTGGGCCAGGAATCCGAGAATCGCGTCGGTCAGCATCGTCGTCCGACAGACCGTGGCGATCCCGAGCTCCGCGTACGCAGCCGCCCGCACCGGATCGTTGATCTTCGCGATCGCCTTCCCGACGGACAGCTTCTCCATCGCGACCTGCGCGGCCATGACGTTGCGGTTGTCGCCCTCGGTCAGGGCCAGGAAGGCATCCGCGCCTTCGGTACCGGCTTTCCGCAGGACATCCTCGTCCGTGCCGTCGCCGCGAACCGCCTGGCCCTTGAAGGCATCGGACAGCTTGTCGAACGAGCGCGTGGAGGTATCGATGATGATCACCTCGTTGCCGGCCGAATCGAACGCCTCGGCAAGCGCCGCGCCCACGCGGCCGCAGCCGACGATGACGTATTTCACCGCGCCTCCTTGCGGTCGCCGGCGGCGACCTGTTGCTGCGCCGAGCCCGGCTCGGAGGGGATCGGCTCACGAACCACCCAGACCTCGCAGGGTGCGTGCTGCAGGACGTACGGAATGGTGCGCCCGATCGCGAAATCACCGCCAAAGCGCTTGCGGTACGGCAGGCCCACGATCAGCAGGTCCGCGTCGCGCTCGGTCGCCTCGTCGACGAGCGCCGCGCCGACCTCCCGCGCCTGGAGCAGCACCGTCTCGAGACGCATCTTGTACGCCTCTGCCTGGCCTTCGGCGTGATCGAGGACCTGCTGGGCCTCGTTCGAGCGGGTCGCGACGTCCGCGTCGAGCGGCATCGACCAGCCGACCTCGACGACGTGGACGCCGACGAGCTCCGCGGCCTTGGGCTTGGTGAGGTCTGCCGCGAGACGGACGATCCGGTCGTCGCAAGGGCCCCCGGCCAGCGCCAGGATGGCGCGCCGGAAGGCACCGGAAGAGGGTTCGGTCACCGTGGGTTGGGCTGCCTCGGGCTGCGACGATGGTGGGCTGGGCGAACGGCCGCGGCCGGAGCGCCACGATAGCACCGGCGCCGTCCCGACCCGGCTGCGGAAGCCTCGGCCGCCGGCGTCAGAGCCCAATCGAAAGCCGGGCTGCGAGGGACGCCGGGAGCCCGGCTTCGCGCATGGATCGCTGCACGGCCTCGACGTCGTAGTCGACCCGGTGCCAGGTGACCCGGTCCGCCTCCGGCTCCCATACCAGGTACGACGCCCGCGGGTCGCCGTCGCGCGGCTGCCCGACGCTGCCGGGGTTGACGAGCGCGCGGCGTCCGCGCAGCTCGAGCGTCTCGCCGGCGCGGCCACGGATCGTGGAGAGCGGGCGCCGCCCGGGGCCGCCGTCCGCGTCGCCGCCGTCCGCGTCGCCACCGTCCGCGTCGCCGCCACCGCGCTCCTCGAGAAAGGCGACCGGCATGTGGGTGTGGCCGTGCAACCCGACCCGCACGGCGCCGTCGAGGACGGCGAGGTTGGCGCGGGCGACCCCCTCCGAGGTGACGTACTCCCAGAGCGGCTCCCGGTAGCTCCCGTGGACGAGCTCGCAGGCGCCCTCAGTGAGGCGCTCGGGGAGGCCGGCCAGCCACTCGACCGTGGTGGCAGTGATCGCATTCCGCGTCCACTCCATCGCCCGCCGCGCCTCCGGGTTGAACCACTCGATCTCCGGGCCCCCGCAGGCGGCCGCGTCGTGATTGCCGCGGACCCCCTTTGCGCCGATCTCGCGCAGCCGGGCGACGACCGCGTCAGGCTCGGGCCCGTACCCGACGACATCTCCGAGCTGCCAGACCGCATCCACGGCGCCGGCGTCGGCGAGCACCGCATCCAGCGCCGTGAGGTTGGCGTGGACGTCCGAGAGGACCGCGATCCGCATGGGCAGTGGAGGCTAGCAGGGCGCTCAGGGCCCGGACACGCGTCGGAGGCGGAGCTCGGGGCGCCTCGGCCCCCTCCTCAGGGGTCGCGACTGCCGCGGGCGCCGCCTCCGGCGTCTCGGGTTACGGCCTGGGTTGTCGGTCTGGCGCAATCCGTTCGGTTCGCGGCCGAGTCTCCTCGCACCCCTCTCGAACCACGCTCCCCGGAGAATCCCCGGCGCGGATGCCGGATGGTGCCGCGGACGGCCGCGACCGTCAACCGCCTTATCCACCGAAGTGGACGGCGTGTCGCCGATGGTGGATAACTCGCCCCGGAGCCTGCCCCGCGGTGGATTCCGTTGGGCGCCCTCGTCTCGCGCCTCGCGCCTCGCCTCGCCCTCGGGGCTGCCGGCCGACGGCTCGCCGTCAGGTCCGGGTGGCGCTCCGCACCGGTCGCCCGAGCGTCCGACGGACGACGTCGACGACCTCGTCGACGTACTTCTCGGCGTCGCCCTGCGCAGCCGCCGTGCGAACGCACCCTGTCACGTGGTCCTCGAGCACGAGGACGGCCAGCGAGTCGACCGCCGCCCGCAGCGCGCTCGTCTGCTGGAGGATGTCGACGCAGTACTCCTCGCGCTCGATCATCCGGCTGATGCCGCGAACCTGGCCCTCGATCCGTGCGAGTCGGCGCACGAGCTGGGCCTTGTCGCGGGTGTAGCTGTGGCGGAAGTGGTCGGCACCGTCGGCCACGGCGGCCGCGGTCACGTTCTCGGGCGTCGTCATCGGACGGATCATACCCCCGGGGGGTATCCGCCACAACCGATCGGGTCAGGGGCGCCCGAACGAAGGACCGGCTACACTCCCGCTCGGATGGATCCGCTGGATCACCGCCTCGTGCTCCCCGACGGGCTTCGATGCACCGTCTGCGAAGAGCGCGTCCCTGCCGAACGGCTGCAGCTGCTGGCGTGGCGCGACGAGCTCGTCTTCCTCCAGATCGACTGTGAGTCCTGCCTGAGCACCACGCTCGGCTTCGTGGTCTCCGGCGCCGGGGACGAGCCCGTGGAGGCTCCGGCGGCCCCACCGATCACCTCCGACGACGTCATCGACATGCACCAGTTCCTCGCGTCATGGCGCGGCGACCTCAGCGAGCTCCTCGCGAGCGACCGCGGGCGCCCTGATCCGAGCCGGTGACGGGCGAGGCCAGGGAGGCGACAGGAACGCCTCAGCTCGAGCGCCAGGGGGCCGGGAGCCTGGCAGGGGCCATGGGCCTCGACCTGGCCGGGGCGGCTGAACAGGCAGGCGAGGCCGGCCCGATCAACGCCATCGACCTCACGCGCTTCGCGCATGCGAGCGAAGCCGAGATGGCCCGGATCCTGGACTTCTACCAGGTCCGCTGGGAGTACGAGCCGACGACCTTCCCGATCCTCTGGAACCTCGACGGCGACGTCGTCGAGAGCTTCGCGCCCGACTTCTATCTCCCTGACCTCGAGGTCTTCCTGGAGATGACGACGCTCAAGCAGCGCCTCGTCCGGAAGAAGAACCGCAAGCTCCGCCGCCTTCGCGAGCTCTACCCGGACATCCGGATCAAGCTGTTCTATGCCCGCGACTTCCGCGCGATGATGCTGAAGTACGGCCGCCTCGGCCTCGCCGAGTCGCTCTCGGGAACGCTCGGGCAGGTCGTCCCGGAGCGCGCCCGCCCGCACGCGGCCGCCGTCGAAGCTCCCGACCATGACCTGCCGGCGCTCGACGCGGAGCCGCTCGTGGCGGCCCCGGCTGCGGAGATGGCCAGCGCGCTCGAGGCCGCGGCTGCACCCAGCCCAGATGCTCCAGGCCTCCGCGCGGCGCCCCGTGCGCGCAATGGCCGCCGCCGACGGCGGACGGTGGCCATCGACCAGGCAGGGGCTGAGCGAAAGGCGGGCGCATGAGAACGATGGTCGATCAGGCGGCGGACATCGGAGAGATCCTCCTGACCGAGGACGAGATCCAGTCCAAGGTCGCGGAGCTCGGGGCGAAGATCAGCCTGGACATGGCGGGCCGGCAGCTGACGCTCGTCAGCGTGCTCAAGGGCTCCCTGCCGTTCATGGCCGACCTGATGCGCGCGATCAACCTGCCGCTCCGCATCGACCTGATGGAGGTCTCGTCGTACGGCGGCTCGACGACCGAGTCGTCCGGGCTCGTCCGGATCTTGAAAGACCTCTCGTCGAGCATCGAGGGCGAGGACGTCCTGATCGTCGAGGACATCATCGACACGGGCCTCACGCTGAACTACCTCGTCCGCTACCTGCGCGGCAAGAAGCCGGCCTCCCTCCGGATCTGCACGCTCCTCGACAAGCCGGCGCGGCGGCTCGTGGAGATCGACGTCGACTACACCGGCTTCACGATCCCGGACCAGTTCGTCGTCGGCTACGGGCTCGACTACGGCGAGCTGTACCGCAACCTCCGGTTCGTGGGAGTGCTGAAGCCGGAGGTCTACAGCCAGGCGTGAGCCGGGTCGCGGTGGGCTGGTCCAGCCGATGACGATGCACCGGCGCCCGGTTGGCCGGACGCGGCTGCTTGCCGCGATCGGCGGGCTCGTGACCCTGGGTGGCTGCTTCCTGCCGTGGTGGAGCCGTGGCGGCGGCTCGGATGAGCTGACCAAGCTGAGCGGGACGGCCTTCGACGGCATGGGCATCGTGGTCTTCGCGGCGGCGATCGCGACGCTCGCGCTCGTGACGCTCCCGTACGCGACAGAGCGACCGGTGGCGGCTGACCGCTGGAGCAGCTACGCGCTGATCGCCGGGCTCGGCTGGCTGGCATTTGCTTACCGCATCGTGGAGCTGTCCTCGATCAACGCCTTCAGCTTCGCGGAGCCCAGGGACTTCATCACCAACATCCCGGGCCTGTGGCTCTGCGGGGTCGGCCTGGCGATCATCGCCCGTGCCACCTACCAGATGCTCGGCGAGCCGCGCCTCCGCTGACCGCAGAGGCGCGTCGCCTCCCGGTGGCGCCCACCCCGACGCCTCCCGGCTACTGGTCGTTGAGCGGGGTCGAGATCTCCACGATGAAGCTCCGAACGGCCGAAGCGGGATCGCCGGGGAAGAAGTACCTGATCTCGTAGCGGCCCGGCGGCCATGCCGGCAGGTCGCCGCTCGGGTCCTGTCGCCACGCCGGCCCCGCGGGAGATGCCTTGGGCGTCGCGCGGACCGGGACATCCGGGATGGGCGCGCCGTACAGCACCCCGGCCGCGACGTAGTCCGTCTGCTCCGTGATCCGTGCCGGCCTGCCGAGATCCCTGGCCTTGCCGTCGAGCTGCCGAACGTCGGTCAGGATGGCCCCGGCCCAGGCAAGCGGGTCTCGCAATGCGTCCGCGTTGGGCGGGTCAGCGACGGCGGGCCCGATTCCCGGACACACGCCGAGACCCACGACGTGACTGGAGGAGATCGTCACGACGCCACCCGACGCCTGCGACCACGACTTGATCTCGCGGTCCGGCCAGCGTTCCAGGGTGAGCACCTGCTCGACCTGGTGCGTCAGGCAGGTCATCGCGTTGCGATCGGCGATGACGGGTCCGGGCGTCGGCTGCGGGGCCGCGGAAAGGCGTGGGCCGACGACGGCGCTGGGCCCGACGACCCCCACCGCGGGCGGCGTCGGCGGCGGCGCGGCGACGCCCCAGGGCTTGATGGCGGCAATCGCGACTGCCACGAGCGTGACGGCCACAAGGATCGCGGTGCGATCTCGCCGTCCGGCGCGCCGCCGGAGAACCGGCGCCGGGCTCCAGGCAACCTCGCCGGCCTGCTCCGCGCCCGGCCCTCGATCCTCGACGTCGACCTGCGACACCGGCCGCTCAGATCTCGCCGAGGTACGCCCGCCTGACATCCTCGTTCTGGGCGAGCCGCTTGGCGTCGTCCGCGAGCACGACCCGGCCCGTCTGGATCACGTAGCCGCGGTGCGCGACGTTGAGGGCCTGGAGCGCGTTCTGCTCGACGAGCAGGATCGTCGTGCCCTCGGAGTTGATCCGCTGGATGATCGCGAAGATCTCCTGCACCAGGATCGGCGAGAGGCCGAGCGAGGGCTCGTCCAGCAGGAGCACCCGCGGGCGGGCCATCAGCGCCCGGCCCACCGCGAGCATCTGCTGTTCGCCACCGGACAGCGAGCCGCCATTCTGGGAGGCGCGTTCGCGGAGCCGCGGGAAGAGCGTGTAGACGTGCTCGAGGTCCTCGCGGGCCTCGGCGGCGTTCCGGGTGAAGGCGCCCATCTGGAGGTTCTCGAGGACGCTCAGGCGGGAGAAGATCCGCCGGCCCTCGGGAGAATGGCCGATCCCGAGCCGCACCAGCTCGTGGGCGGCGACCTTGGTGACGTCCTTTCCGTCGAAGATGACCTGGCCCTTCTGCGGATGCAGGAGGCCGGAGATCGTCCGGAGCGTCGTCGTCTTGCCGGCGCCGTTGCCGCCGATGAGCGTGACGATCTCGCCCTTGCGGACCTGGATGGAGATCCCCTGGAGGGCGCGGATCCGGCCGTAGTAGGTGTGGACGTCCTTGAGCTCCAGCAGGACGTTGGCGCCACCGGGCACGGCCTCCGCCCCCATCACCGGAGCCGTGGAGGCCGTCATGCCGGCGCCTTGCCGAGGTAGGCCTCGATGACCTTCGGGTTCGATCGGAT
>JAICVI010000067.1 GCA_025935415.1 Chloroflexota bacterium | reverse complement strand
GACGTGCCGTGGAACGGGTCGGGGTGGATGCGCTCGATGCCGGGGACGATCGACCCGATGTCGGCCTGCCAGCCGGCCACGCGATCGACCGAGCCCCCCGGCGAGACGGCGACGGAGGGGCTCGACAGCATGGCGGTCGAGGTGGGCGCCACCGGCGGCGGGACCGTGGGTGGCGCGATGCTCGGGCTGGAGGAGCAGGCGGCGACCGCCCCGACGGCCACGGCCCATGCCAGAGGGACAACGATTCCGCGTCGGCGCACGGCGAGATACTACGGATCCGTAATATCTGGCGCAAGCACCCCTGTGCGATGATCGAGCTATGGACGGTCGATGGGACGGGCCCGCACACGCGCCCGAGCGTGCGCCCACCAGGCGCGCCACCCCGCCGTCGAGCAACGCCGCGCCCGGCGTGCGCCTCGAGCGGCTGCCGGAGCTCGACGGCCTCGCGCCGATGGACGTGGCGGAGCAGTTCCTCGACCTTCCCGGTGTCGCGCTGCTCGAGAGCGCCCGCCCTGGGCGAAACGCCCGCTGGACCTACCTCACCGCCGACCCGGTCGCGGTCATCGACGCGCCCTCCGAGGGCGCCGATCCCTTCGCGAACGCCCGGCGCCTCCTTGCCCGCCTGAGCACGTCAGCCATCGCGACGGACGGGGCGCCGCCCTTTCTCGGTGGCCTCGCCGGCTTCCTCGGCTATGACCTCGGGCGGCGCTTCGAGCGACTGCCGTCGATCGCGGCCACGGACCAGGAGCTGCCCGTCCTGCGGCTCGCGCTCCACGACTGGGTCATCGCCTGGGACCGCCGCGATGGCGTCGCCTGGCTCGGCGGACGCGCGGTCGACGAGCGAATCGTCGCGTTGGACGTGCGGCTCGAGCTCGTGCGCGAACGGGTCCTTCGGCCGGTGCCGTGGCGCGCCGCCTCGGGCCGCTCGGTCGACGGCCTGGAGCTGCGGTCCGGGCTGGATCGCGCGGCATACGAAACGGGCGTCGAGTCCGTCCGGCAGTCGATCGCTGCCGGCGACATCTACCAGGCCAACCTCACGCGGCGCCTCGCGACCCCGTTCCGCGGCGACCCGTGGCCGCTGTACCGGCGCCTCAGGACCGGCGATCCATCGCTGTTCGCCGCCTACCTGGACCTGGGCGCGAACCCGCTGACCGGAGCCCCGCGGGCGATCGCCTCCGCCTCGCCGGAGCCCTTCCTCTCGCTGACCGCCGACGGCGTGGTCGAGACCAACCCGATCAAGGGCACGCGCCCCCGCGGCCGAGATCGCGACGACGACCGCCGCCTGGCACGCGAGCTGCTCCTGTCCGGGAAGGACCGGGCCGAGAACGTGATGATCGTCGACGTGCTCCGAAACGACCTCGGGCGCGTCTGCATCCCGGGCTCCGTGCGGGTCCCCCGGCTGTGCCGCCTGGAGCGGACGGCGGCCGTGCAGCATCTCGTCTCGACCGTGACCGGCCGCCTGGAGCCGGGCCTCGACGCCTTCGACCTCCTTGCCGCGTCGTTTCCCGGCGGCTCGATCACGGGCGCCCCCAAGATCCGGGCGATGGAGCTCCTGGAGGGGCTGGAGCCGGTGCGGCGCGGGCCGTACACCGGGATCGCCGGCTGGATCGGCGCCGACGGCGCAATGGGCAGCAGCATCCTCATCCGCACGTTCGTGGCAGATGGCGAGCGTCTCTCCCTCCACGTCGGCGGCGGGATCACCTGGCGAAGCGAGCCAGCCGCGGAATGGGCCGAGACGATCGCCAAGGCGCGCGGGCCGCTGGACGCCATCGGGGCTCGCGAGGTCGCGTGACGGATCTCGGGGGGCGGCACGTCTGGATCGACGGGCGAATCGAGCCGGCCCACGTGCCGCACATCTCGGCGTTCGACCGGGGCTTCCAGCTCGGCGACGGGGTGTTCGAGACGCTCCGGGCGCGCGGCGGCCGACCGACGGAGCTCCCGGAGCACCTCGCTCGACTCCGGCGCTCCGCCACCGGCCTCGACATCGACCTCGGGCCGTCGCTGGAGCGCGACATCGAGGCTGGAATCGCCGCGCTGCTGGCTGCTGAAGGCCTCGCCGGACCGACCGGTGATGCCTCCGTGCGCATCACTGCCAGCCGTGGCGCGTTCGCCGGGCGCGGGCTGCTTCCTCCCGAGCAGCCGCGCCCGACCGTCGTCATCCAGGCGTGGCCGGTCCCGCCGACCCCCCGGGATCACCTCGAGCGGGGACTCCACCTCGCTGTCAGCGCCGTGCGCCGCGACCCGGCGAGCCCGCTCGCAGCCCTGAAGACGACGAGCCGCGCCGACTACGTGTACGCGCGACTCGAGGCCCGCCGGGCGGGCGCAGACGATGCGCTCTTCCTCACGACCGACGGGCGCCTGTCCGAGGCGACCAGCGCCAACATCTTCCTGGTTCGCGGGCAGGAGCTGGCGACGCCGGCGCTCGACTGCGCGATCCTCCCGGGCACGACCCGTTCGTGGATTCTCGGCTGGGCGGGAGCGGCGGGTCTCGCCCCCGTGGAGAGCTCGCTGGCGGCCTCGGACCTCGCCGCCGCCGACGAGGCCTTCCTCTGCTCCAGCGTCGCCGGGATCCTTCCGGTCACGCGGTTCGAGGGGGCGCCCATCGGCGCGGGCGTGCCCGGCCCATGGACGCTGCGCGCACGTGCCGCCCGCGAGGCCTTCATCGCGGCGCCGGCCGGATGAGGCGCGAGGAGCTCGTCAGCCGGACTCGCCAGCTGATCGACGAGGGCGATCGGCTCGCCGCCAACCCCGGCATGGCTGCGCTGAAAGTCTGGCTGCAGCTGAGCGACGATCTGCTCGCCACGGCCTGGGGCTCGATGGATCGCTACCACCTCGCATGGCTGTCCGTCGGCCGCCCGAGCGCCAGCATCCGGGGGCGCGCCATGTCGGCCGAGGAGGAGGCGGCGTACGTGCGAGAGGTCGCCACGGCGAAGACGGCGGTGCTCCGGATGAGCGTCGATTCGCTGACCCGGCACGGCATGCCCTTCGTCGGGGAGACGAAAGCCTAGGGCCGCCAGGTCAGATCCGGCGGCGCATGACCGCGCGGTCCTCTCGATCGAAGTCGTACCCCGGCTGCGCCGGCGTCCCGTACAGGTTCTGGCTTCCGGGCAGTCCCTCGAGCTCGAACCCGATCGAGCGGTGGAAGGCGAGCGAGGCCCGGTTGCCGGGCCAGGTGATCGCCCGGACCTGCGAGCGCCCGGCGGCCCGGGCATCGGCGATGAAGTGGTCGTACAGCGTCGCGCCGAGGCCTCGCCGTCGGAGGTTCGGGTTGGTCGCGACCATGTGGGCGTAGGCCGTGTCGGGATGGTCCGGCGACAGGAACCCGATCAGGAAGCCCGCGAGCCGCCCCTCGCTGTCCTCCGCGAGCCAGGACGTGCCGGTGAAGTGCTGGAGCCACAGGCGCGGAAGGAGCTTCGAGAGGTTCCGGCCGCCCCACCAGTCGTCGACGACACGAATGATCGTCGGGTAGTCCGCCTCGGTCGGGCGGCGGAAGGTGATGCCGGGCGGCACGGCCCCGCCGAGCCGCTGCTGGTCCCGTGGGTCCTGCGACATCAGCGCTGGACCGGCCCGGTGCTCGCGCCCCACCAGGCGCCGACCGCGGCGAGGATCGCCTCGCCCGGGACGAAGGGCCCGAACGTCTCGACGAGGTAGTCGATCGGACCGAGGACACCGCCTTCGGCACGGCCGATGAGCCACGTGGCAAGCCCCGCGAGCGCGACCGCCCCGAGCGACAGGGCCACCGAGAGCCACGCGACCCGTCGGCGTCGGACGGGCGTCGCGTCGGCGCGACTCGCGTCTCCCGCCGGAGCGGCGGCGCGCGCGAGCACGAGGCCCACGGCGGCGCCGGTGGCGCCGGCGACGAACAGCAAGCCGGCGGTCGAGGTGAGGATCGCCCCGACGACGGTCATCGCAATCGCGCCGGCGACCGCCACGAGCGCCGCTCGCGCGAGCGGCCCCGGGAGCGCGGACCGAGCCGCACCGGGAACGGGAGGGGCGACCGGGCTCGCGTACCGCGTCGATGGCGGCTGCGCCAGTCGGCGTCGATTGGCGGGATCCGCCGGATCGACGGAATCGATGCTCGGCCGGCGTTCGCCGGGCACGTCGTGATCGGCCATCGGAACCATCGTACCGGCGACCACGGGGGCCGCACGGTAGACTCCGGCCCGTGAGCCACCCGAGCCTCGGTCTCCCGCCCCGTGACATGGCCGCCGGCGACACGGCCGCAGCCACGGCGCTTCGGAATGGCGGCGCCCGCCTTCGTGCTCGCGCCCTCGCGGCCGCCCTCGATCTGAACCCGACGATGCGCGACCGCCACCCCGAGGTCGTCATCCAGGCGCTGCTCTCCGACCTCGAGGCCTTCCACGATCGCCTGATCGTGGCCGTGGCGAGCGGCGACCCCCACGCGATGGCGACCTTCGCGGACCTCGTGGCAGTTCGGTATCGCAAGCGCAAGATCCCGATGGACGACGTCATCGCGCTCTGCGAGGGCCTTCGCCGTGCGGCCGCGTCCGTCGTCGAGCCCGCTGCCGTCCCGGTCGTGGACGCGGCGATCGACGAGGCGATCACGGTCTTCAAGTGGAACCGCCGCCTCGCCGGCGATGCGCGCAGGCGCAACCCCCTGCTCGCCTTCATCTACAAGGGCGCGTGAGATGACGATCAAGTGGGTCGTGACCGACCCGCTGGTCATGAACGGCGAGCCGTTCTGCTACGGCACCCGACTCACCGTCCGCAACATCCTCGAGCTCCGGAGCGCGGGGTACACGCTCACGCGGATGCTCAAGGACCATCCCGAGCTGAAGCGCATGGGTGTCGCCGCGGCGTACGAGTACGCCGGCCGCAACCGCGACCGCTACGCGGCCTTCTTCGAGAAGGATGGCTCGCTCGCCGGGCCGGGGTACTCCGCCGAGGAGGCCGCCGGCCTGCCGGCGCAGTACCGAATCCCGGGAGTCGTGATCAAGCCCGCCTCGACCTGACCCTCAGCCGGCCCTCGGCCGATCGGCGGCCGATCGGTGGCCCTTCGGCGCACGTTCGGCGGACGTTCGGCGCCGAGAGCGCGCACGACCTCCATCGCCTCTTCACATCGGCTTCACGACCTCGGACGAGGCTGTGCCCATCGGCCCTCTACTAAAGGAGATGGAGACATGGCACGCGGGATCCTCGGGTTCCTCGCAACACTCATCGTCGTCGGCCTGCTCGTCAGCGTGGGCCTCGGCGTCTACCAGGCCGGGGTGGCCCAGGGCATCGTGGACGCCGGGCGCTTCCCGGCGGGCGCGACCGTCCCGGTGCCCGGTGCCGGGTATGGCTACGGCTGGCACGGTCCGGACCTCTTCGGGCTGCTGCTCGGTTTGTTCTTCCTGTTCATCCTCTTCAACATCGTTCGCGCCGCGTTCTTCGGCGGCCGCGGCCGCGGCTGGGGCCATCACGGCTACGGCTACGGACCCGGCTGGGGCAAGGACGACGGCCCCGGTGGCCCGCGCTCGTGGCGCGAGGCCCGGGAGCAGCGGATGGCCGACTGGCATCGGCAGCTCCACGATGAAGAGCGAAGCGCCTCGACCGGGGCGTCGAGCAGCGGCGGCGCGCCTGGCACCGCGGGCGGCTCCGCCGGCGCCTGACCGGGCGTGCCGCGGGGATCGAGCCGGGGCCGGCACCAGCCGGCCCCGGCGCTCGTCGATGCCCGGCTTCGTCGCCTGCACACCCGGCTAGAGTGAGCCGCGATGCCGACCGTCCTCGTCGTCGACGACGAACCCAAGATCGCCAGGCTCGCCCGTGACTATCTCGAGCACGCCGGGTTCACCGTGCTGCTGGCGAGCGACGGCACCTCCGCGGTCCAGGCAGCGAGCACCCGCCAGCCCGACCTCGTGGTCCTCGACCTCGGGCTTCCGGGCATCGACGGGCTGGAGGTCATGCGCCGGATCCGCGTGATCGGCTCGACCCCGATTGTCGTCCTCACCGCCCGCGACACGGAGCTCGACAAGCTCCTGGGCCTGGAGCTCGGCGCCGACGACTACGTCACGAAGCCGTTCAGCCCGCGCGAGCTGGTCGCTCGGGTTCGGGCGGTGCTGCGGCGCGCGGAGCGCGCGGCGTCGCCCTCCGACCGGCTCGCCGTTGGCGACCTGGTTCTCGACGTGCCCCGGCTGCGGGTCACCCGCGCCGGCCACCCCATCGAGCTCACGGCGACCGAGTTCGCCATCCTGGCCACGATGGCCCGCGACCCGGGCCGCGTCTTCACGCGCTCGCAGCTGCTCGACGCGGTTCACGGCGTCGCCTTCGAGGCCTACGAGCGGGCCATCGACGCGCACGTGAAGAACATCCGTCGCAAGCTCGAGCCGGAGCCTGCGCGGCCGCGCTACCTGCTCACCGTGTACGGGGTCGGCTACCGAATCGCCGAGCCTGACGTCGACGTGGCCGGCGCCGACGGCGGTTCGTCCGCGTGACCCGGCGCCCTCACGCTCGGCCACCGTGGTGGCCCGACGACGAGTCCTGGACACCCGGCCCCGGCTCGGACGAGGGTGATGAGCGGCCCGGGTGGGAGCGCTGGCGCTCGCGCCGCCGCGGCGACGTCCGGCGCGGGTTCGGGTGCCTCATCGCGCTCCTGTCGACCCTGGTCGTCTCGATCGGCGTCCTGATCCTGTGGCTGCTCGCCGGGCTGCTCGGCGTGGCCTCGATGGAGGGCCCCCTCGCCTACCTGGCCCGGCCGGCGGGCCTGATCGTGCTGGTGGTGGGGATCGTGGCCCTCGTCGTGGGGATCCGGATCGCACGCGGCGTCGGGCGGCCCCTCACCGAGCTCGTCGACGCCGCGGGCCGGATCGAGGCCGCCGACTACGCCGTCCGCGTCTCGGAGGACAGCAGCCGCGGGGACCTTCGCCGGCTCGCGCGAGCGTTCAACGCGATGGCCGCTCGGCTCGAATCCGAGGACGCGACGCGCCGGCGGCTGCTGGCCGACGTCTCGCACGAGCTCCGGACCCCGCTCGCCGTGGTCCAGGGCAACGTCGAGGCCCTGCTCGACGGCGTCTACCCGCCGGACGAGGCCCACATCCGCCCGATCCTGGAGGAGACGGCCGTGCTGGAGCGGCTCATCGACGACCTTCGGACGCTGAGCCTCGCGGAGTCGGGGGCGCTGCCGCTGCACCGCGAGCCGACCGATCCGGCGGTCCTGCTCGAGGACGTCGCGGCGGCGCACCGGGCGCGGGCGTCCGTGGCCGGCACGCGCCTCGAGGTCGAGGCCGCGTCAGGGCTTCCACCGGTCGACCTCGATCCGATGCGGATGCGACAGGTCGTCTCCAACCTCGTCGACAACGCCATCCGGGCCATGGACACCGGCGGCACGATCCGCCTTGCGGCGTCGCTCGGGCCGCACGACCTCACGATCGACGTAGCCGACGACGGACCGGGCATCCCGGAGGACATCCGCGACAGCGTCTTCGAACGCTTCACGAAGTCGGCGACGTCGCGCGGATCGGGCCTGGGGCTTGCGATCGCGCGCGCCATCGTGGAGGCCCACGGCGGCTCGATCGAGGCGAGACCGGGGTCCCGAGGCCGCGGCACGACGATGCGGATCCGGCTTCCGAACGCCTGACCGGCCGGCGCCGGCAGGGCAGCCCGTCAATTCCGACCCCGGCGCTGGGGTTTCTGCCCGACCTGCGGTATTCTCGACGCGTGACCGACACCGCCGATCCGATCGCACCCGCCCCCGCAACCGTGGGGCCGGCATCCGCCGAAGCGCCGAGCAACGGCGCCGCACCCGCGACGCCGCCGCTCTTCGACGCCGAGCGTCGCGCGACGGAGCTCGCCATCCTGGATGCGCTCCGCGCCGTCGTTGACCCGGAGATCGGGATGAACGTCGTCGAGCTGGCCCTGATCAAGCAGATCCTTCTGGGCCAGAACGAGACCGAGATCAAGATGATCCTGACGACCCCGTTCTGCCCCTACGCCGGCTCGATGATCGCCCAGGTCCAGGAGCAGGCGGAGTCGGTCGTCGAGCATCCCGTCAAGGTCACGCTGCTGGCGGAGCGCTGGGACCCCCGCGACGCCGGCCTGATGTGGTAACGCCCCCGCTGCCATGACCCGATGACGGCGTTGTCGCCTGCGCTCCTCGCTCACGCACGTCCACGTGCGCTCGCTCCGGTCCTCGGGTCCGCCTTGGCCTCGGGCCCCGCAGCGGCGGCATGCTTTCAGTGAATCGTCGAAGCCCGATTGACTCGGTCGTCGCCACCACGCGCGGCGACGACGGCAGCACGGGTCTGCTGTACGGCGGCGACCGCATCCAGAAGGACGACCCCCGGACGGAGGCCTACGGCACGGTCGACGAGGCGATCGCCGCGCTCGGGCTCGCCCGCGCGAACCTCGGGATCAAGCGCGGCCACGGCACGCTCCCGGCTGGCATGGGCGGCCTCGCGGCGCTGATCCTGCGATTCCAGCGCGAGCTCTTCGTCGTCGGCGCGGAGCTGGCCACGAACCCGGACGCCTGGGACCGGCTCGAGGACGACCGCACTCGCGTCTCGCAGGCGATGGTCGAAGGCGTCGAGCAGACGCTCGTCGAGCTCGAGCGGAGCATCGAGATGCCGAAGGAGTTCGTCGTTCCGGGCGAGACCCCCACCAGCGCCGCGCTCGAGCTGGCGCGGACGATCCTCCGGCGGGCCGAGCGCCGCGCCGTCGCGCTCCGTCGCGACGGGCTCATTCCCGGTGACCACCTGATTCCCTACCTCAACCGCCTCGCCGACCTCGTGTGGGTCTTGGCGCGCGCGGCAGAACGTGCAGAATCTCGCGCAGCGACGCCGGCCCGCAAGCCGGGTGCCGCAACCCGAAGGGAGACATCGACGTGACGTTCCAGAACCAGGGCGGCACCGGGCAGCCGGTCAACCCAACCATTGCCTACGGGCAGCGGACGGACGCGGCCGTCCAGGGCGCCTTCCTCACGCAGTCCTTCTTCTGGATGTTCGCGGGCCTGCTGCTGACGGCCGCGGTGGCGGCCTTCGCGCAGTTCAACCCGAGCCTCCTCAACTTCGCCGCCGACTACTTCATCTTCCTGATCATCGGTCAGCTCGCGCTGGCCGTCGGGATCCAATGGGGAATCCGCCGAATCTCGGCGACCATGGCGCTCGGCCTGTTCTTCGTCTACGCGGCGAGCCTCGGCATCACGATCGGGCTGATCGTCGGCCTCTACGACGGGCCGTCGGTTGCCACCGCCTTCCTCTCGGCAGGCGCGATGTTCGGCGGTGCGGCGCTCTACGGCTACACCACCAAGCGCTCGCTCGCCGGGATCGGCGGCTTCGCCTCGATGGCCATCTGGGGCCTGCTCGTCGCCATCGTGGTCAACCTGTTCCTCGGCAGCAGCCTGCTCGGCTACGTCGTCTCGATCATCGGCGTCGTGCTGTTCACGATCCTCACCGCGTGGGACGTGCAGCGGATCTCGTCGGGCCAGCTGGTCCAGGCGCTCGGATCGGTGGAAAAGGCGGCCGTGATCGGCGCCCTCCACCTCTACCTGGACTTCGTCAACCTCTTCCTGTTCCTGCTCCGCATCATGGGCGGCCGACGCTGATCCGGGCCGCAGCGATCCGGCAGCACGTCGGCGGACTGCTCGGGGCCGACTGACCCGAGCCGCCGCCCCAGGAGCTCGCCGACCCGCACCGGGTCGGCCGGATGGGCCCATGCGAAGCCCTGGCCCATGTCGCAGCCGAGCTCCCGGAGGCGCCGCGCCTGCTCGTCCGTCTCGATGCCCTCGGCCACGACCGTGATGCCGAGGCCGTGGGCGAGCGAGACGACGGCCCGGATGATGCCCACGTTCGGGTCGCGCACGTCGAGGTCGGTGACGAACGACCGATCGACCTTGATCGTGTCCAGCGGCAGCTGCCGCAGGTAGGCGAGCGAGGAGTAGCCGGTCCCGAAGTCGTCGAGGACGATGCGGACGCCCAGCGCCCGCAGGCGATGGAGCACGGCGAGGCTCGTTTCCGAGCGGTCCATGACGCTCGACTCGGTGATCTCGAGCTCCAGCGCGCACGGCTCCAGCCCGCTCGCCTGGAGCACCTGCCCGATGCCGTTGGCGAGGTCCGGGTCGAGGAACTGGCGCGGCGACAGGTTCACGCTCATCCCGAGGTTCTGGTCCGGCCAGCGCTGCCGCCACAGCTGCGCCTGCCGGCAGGCCTTCTCGAGGATCACGCGGCCGATGGCCACGATCAGCTCGGACTCCTCGGCCAGGGCGATGAAGTCGACGGGCAGGACGAGGCCGCGCGCCGGGTGCTGCCAGCGCGCGAGTGCCTCGAAGCCGACGATCCGCTCCGTCCGGAGGTCGAGGATCGGCTGGTAGTGGACGGTGAGCTCGTCACGCTCGAGCGCGGCCCACAGCTCGGCCTCGACATCGAGCCGTTCCAGCGCGCCGCGGCTGCTGAGCGGGTCGTAGACGACGACGTGCCGCGTCGGGTCGCGCTTCGCGCCGACGAGCGCGATCTCCGCCTCCTGGAGCATGTCGCCGGCCCCGGCGGCGCCGGGAGAGGCAACCGCGATGCCCATGCTCGCGCTGATGAACCACGTCCGGCCGTCGAGGTCGAACGGCGGCTTGAGCTCGAGCTGGACGCGCTCGGCGAAGGCTCGCGCCTGGTCGGCGTCGCAATCCGGCAGGAGCACGCCGAAGGTGTCGCCGCTGAACCGCCCGACCGTGTCCGATGGTCCGAGGACGTTCGAGATCCGGCGTCCGACCTCGGTCGGGACGCGATCGCCGGCAGCGTGCCCGAGGCTCTCGTTGACGATCTCGAAGCGGTCGATGTCGAGCAGGAGGACGGTGACGGGCTGTGACTGGCTGCCGGCAGGCGGTGCCTCCAGGGCTTCGACGATGCGCTGGATGAGGCTCTCGCGCGTCGGCAGGCCGGTGATCGGGTCGCGCGGCGACAGTGCCTGCTCGTGCAGGTGGGCGTTCTCCAGAGCGATCGAGGCCAGCTGCGCGAACTTCTGGAGCGCGTCGGCCTCGGCCTCGCGAAAGACCCGGCCGCTGGTCCCGCTGGCGAGGCCGAGCATGCCGACCACGCGACCCCCGACCGTCAGGGGCACGCCGATCGCCGCGCCGATGCGGCCCTCGAACGCCGGGATGCGGCCCT
>JAICVI010000135.1 GCA_025935415.1 Chloroflexota bacterium | reverse complement strand
TCGGACCCCGCTGTGGCAGCAGCGCCAGCGGGCGGCGGACCTGCTCCAGGTTGCCTCGCGGTATGGCTCATTTCCGATCCTCGTCGAGACGTACCGCGAGGTGCTCTCGGATGTCTTCGATCTCGACGCCCTGCGCGAGGTCCTCGGTGGCATCGAGCGGCGCGAGATCGGCATCCATGGCGTCGAGACGGCCAAGGCCTCGCCGTTCGCCTCGTCGCTGCTGTTCGACTACGTCGCCGCCTACATGTACGAGGGCGACGCGCCGCTCGCGGAGCGCCGCGCCGGCGCGCTGGCCCTGGACCGCGACCTGCTGCGCGAGCTGCTCGGGCAGGAGGAGCTCCGGGAGCTGCTCGACCCGGAGGCCCTCGCCGATCTCGAGCTGTCGCTCCAGGCCCTCACGGAGGAACGCCAGGCCAACTCCTCGGAACATCTCCACGACCTGCTGCGGCGCATCGGCGACCTGTCGGTCGAGGAGATCGAGGCCCGGGTCGCGGTCGGGCATGCGATCGCGAAAGGCTGGCTCGCCGAGCTCGAGGCCAGCCGACGGGCAGTCGAGGTCCGGATCGCTGGACAGGTCCGCTGGATCGCGATCGAGGATGTCGGGCGGTACCGTGACGGCGTGGGCGCCTCGCCGCCGCGCGGCGTCCCGGAGGCATTCCTCGTCAGCGTGACGGGGGCGCTCGATGGGCTGCTCGCGCGGTTCGCCCGGTCCCACGGGCCGTTCCTCGCGCCGGAGCCGGCCCGGCGCTGGGGGCTGCCGATCGGCGTCGTCGAGGACGCGCTCTCGCGCCTCCTCGCGGCCGGCACGCTGGTCCGCGGCGAGTTCCGCCCCGGCGGCTCGGAGCGTGAATGGTGCGATCCGGAGGTCCTGCGCCTGCTCCGGCGCCGCTCCCTGGCGCGGCTCCGGCGCGAGGTCGAGCCGGTGGACCCCGAGACGCTCGGGCGGTTCCTGCCTGCCTGGCAGGGCGTGGCGCCCGTCGGAGCCGGGCTCGCGCCGCTGCGCGGCACCGCCGCGCTGGAACGCCTGGCCGAGGTCGTGGACCAGCTCGCGGGCGTGCCGATTCCCGCCTCCGTGCTGGAGCGCGACGTCCTCCCGGCACGCGTCCCGGGCTATCAGCCGCGGCTTCTGGACGAGCTCGGCGCCCTGGGCGAGGTCGCGTGGGTCGGCCACGGGAGCCTCGGGCGCGACGATGGCAAGGTCGTCCTCCATCGACCGGGCCGCGAGCTGCTCACGGGCCGTGCCGACGACACCGCGAAACCGGATTCGCCGCTCCACGACGCCATCCGCGAGCAGCTGGCGAACCGCGGCGCCTCCTTCTTCCGCGCGATCCAGGGCGCGGCGGCTCGCGCGGGAGCAGCAGCGGACCGCGAGGTCCTCGACGCGCTCTGGGATCTCGTGTGGGCCGGCGAGGTCACCAACGACACCTTCGCGCCGCTGCGGGCCCTGCGCTGGAAGCGACCCTCGAAGTCGAACGGCACGAGCCGCGGCCGGATGGGCCGCCTGACGTCCCTCGGCCCCCCGGAGGCCGCCGGGCGATGGTCGCTCGTCGGCAGCGGCCTCTGGGATGGCGCGGCAGCCGCCACGCCGGCGAGCCCGACGGAGCGCGCCCACCAGCTCGCGCTCGCGCTGCTCGACCGGCACGGCGTCCTGGTGCGCGAATCGGTGATGGCCGAGGGCGTCGAGGGTGGCTTCTCCGCGGTCTACCCGATCCTCCGCGCGCTGGAGGAATCCGGGCGGATCCGGCGCGGCTATTTCGTCGCCGGACTGGGCGCCGCGCAGTTCGCGCTGGCCGGTGCGCTGGAGCGGTTGCGGACGCTCCGTGACCCAAATGATGAGAACGGCGATGATTCCACCGTGCACCTCCTCGCCGCGGCCGATCCAGCGAACCCCTACGGCGCCGCCCTGCCGTGGCCGCGCCGGGGCGACGATGACCGTCGCCCGTTCCAGCGCGCCGCGGGCGCCTCGGTCGTCCTCGTGGACGGCCGGGCGGTCGTGTACCTCGACCGCGGCGGCAGCTCGATGCAGACCCTGCCCGCCTTCGACGACGCGGCGACGGCCGAGCTGGCGCTCCGGGCGCTCGGGGAGCTGGTGGTCGATGGCCGCCAGCGGGAGCTCGTCATCGGCAAGATCGACGGCGAGCCGGCGGGCACCTCGAAGCACTACGACACCCTGCTCAAGGCGGGGTTCATCCAGGGCTATCGCGGGCTCGTCCTGCGAAGACCGCGCGCGGGAGCGATGATCGCCTGATGCCGGAAGGCGACACGCTCGCAAGAATCGCCGTTGCCCTGCGGCCCTACCTGGCCGGGAGGGTCGTCACGGCTGCCCGCGCGCGGCTGCCGGGACCGCAGGTGAGCCGTGTCATCGGCCAGAAGATCGATGCCGTCGACGCCGCGGGGAAGAACCTCCTGATCAAGTTCGACGGCGGCCTCGAGCTGCGCACCCACCTCGGACTCCATGGCTCCTGGCACCGCTACCGGCCGGGCGAGACCTGGCGCCGGCCCCCGAGCCGCGCCGCGCTGGTCCTCGAGGTCCCCGGCGCCGTGGCCGTCTGCTTCGACGCACCCGTGGTGGAGCTCTTCGAGCGCCGCGCCGAGGTCGTCCACCCGACGATCTCGATGCTCGGCCCGGACCTGCTCGATGCCAAGTACGACCAGGCCGAGGCGATCAGACGCCTCCGGGACAAGTCGAAGGAGACCACCGCCATCGGCGAGGCGATCCTCGACCAGCGCGTCGTCGCCGGCGTCGGGAACGTCTACAAGAGCGAAGTCCTGTTCATGGAGAAGGTCGACCCGTTCGCCCCGGTGAAGAGCCTCGATGACGAGACGCTCGAGCGAATCCTCACCACGGCGCGGGAGCAGCTCCAGGCGAACGCCCGGTCCGACGCGCCGGCCGGCCGCTCCACCACCGTCGATCTCAAGACCGGCAAGAAGCTCGCTCCCTCGCGGCTGTGGGTCTACGACCGCGCGGGCCGGCCCTGCCACCGCTGCGGCGCCCTCATCACCTCCGACTCGCAGGGCACCGAGCTGCCACGGGTCACCTACTGGTGCCCCTCGGTCGAGTGCCAGGCGAGCGCCGCCGAGAAAGCGGCCGCGGCCAACGGGGGACGCAAGAAGGCCGGCGCGGGCAGCAAGCGTCGCGCTTCGAAGCCGGAAGGCTCCGCGGCCTAGGAGATCGGGCGACCACCAGCTTTCGCGCTGGTCGCGGCGGCATCGAGCAGCGGCAGGACCCGCGCGCTCAGCACCGACCGGAAGACATCCAGGAGCAGCGCGGCCCTGTCCGTGTCGGGCACGCTTGGGTCGAGCAGGGGAGCGAGCACCGCGTCGATCCGGCCACGTCGCTCCTCGTCCGAGAGATCGGGGCGGGCCGCCGCTGAGACCTCCCACAGCTCCTCGTCGAGGAACCACGCGAACTCGTCGTAGATCAGGCGGGCCTCGATCTCCCAGGCCTGCGCGGACTGGACCGCGGCCCCGACCTCGAGGAACGCCGGCAGGGCGTGCTTGACGAGCTCCTCCAGCCCGCGCTCCTGCCGGTCTCGCAGCTCCGGCAGGTTCACGCTGCCGACGGCCGCGGTCCCGAGGACCGCACCCCAGCGGCTGGCGGCCCGTGATGCCGACTTGCTCTCCAGCGCCCTGACACAGGCGTGGAAGGCCCGGAGGACGGCTCGAGCCGCCGTCGTGTCCACGCCCTGCAGCTGGCGCAGCGTCCTGTTGTAGTCCCACAGGGCTCCGGCCGTCGGCTCCTCCAGGAGGCGCACGAAGGACGTCCCCAGCTCGTCACGCGGCGGCACTTGGGTCCCCTGTCGTCGACCGCGCCCCACGGCGGCTGCTCTCGCTCACGTCCGTATCATCGCCTCGATGTGCGAGCAATACGTCGCGGTCGCGTCGACCCCGTTCCGGATCGGCGGGCTCTGGCCGATGACGGAGCGCCTGGAGCGGTTCGGGCTCGCGGGCTTTGGCTGGGGCGCGACGTGGCTCGGGGCTGACGGCGAGCTGCATTCGCACCGCGACATCGGGTCGTTCCGGGAGGACCCGGCACGGGAGCGCGTCGGGAACGAGCTGACCCGCGCGGTCCTCGTCCACCTGCGGCGGCCGTCGAAGTTCTCCACGATCGGCCTGCCGGACACGCAGCCGTTCGACGACCCGGCCGGCCGGTACGCCTTCAGCCACAACGGCGACCTGGCGAACGATTCGGCCTTCCGGACGCGCTACCTCGAGGCCGGCCGGCTCCACGGCAAGGCCGACACGGAGGTCGGCGCACGCTGGCTCGAGGACGAATGGGAGGGCGCCGGCTCCGTTCCGGCGGCCCTCGAGCGGCTGCACGAGGTCTTCGGCGGCCACGCGAATCTCGCCGTCGTGACGCGCGGCGGAACCGCACACCATTACGCGGGGAACGACGAGAACCCCGTGTTCACGTTCGAGATTCGCCTGGCCGGCGACACGGTCCGGCTCGCCTGCACGGGCATGTACTCCCTGGATCGATCGGTCTTCACGTACGTCGCTCCCGAGGCCGTGAACCGGCGCATCGTCTCCCGCGAGCAGACCGCGAGCCTTTGACGGCGCTCGACGCGCGGCCCGCCGAGCACCTCCCGGCACGGCAGCTCCTGCAGCTGTCGGTCTACTGGCTCGGCATCCAGGCGATCTGGGGCGGCGTCGGCGTCTTCACGCAGGAGCGGATCCCGGACCTGGTCCCGGCCGGGCAGGGCGGCTCCTACATCGCGCTCACGGGCTGGCTGATCCTGCCGATCGTCCTCCTGGTGCAGCCCACCGTGGGCATGCTCAGCGACTTCACGATCAGCCGCTGGGGCCGCCGCAAGCCGTACATCGCGATCGGCGCGGTCCTCGACGTCCTCTTCCTCGCCGGGCTGGCGACGTCGCAGACCTACCTGTCCGTTGTCGCCTTCCTCGCCCTTCTCCAGTTCAGCTCGAACTTCGCGCAGGGACCGTTCCAGGGGTACGTTCCGGACCTCGTGCCCGGGCCGCAGGTCGGACTCGCCAGCGCCCTCATCGGGGCGATGCAGACGATTGGATTCGTGCTCGGGAACGGCATCATCGCGGTTGCCTACACCAGCGGCGAATACGTCGTGCCGCTCGTGTTGCTGGGGCTCGTGGAGCTCGCGACGGCGATCGGGACGATCGTCTGGGTCCGCGAAGGCTCGGCCGCCAAGCCGCGGGACGGCCAGAGCTGGGTCCGGATCGGCATGTCGGCCTGGGGGCTGGACATCCTGCGCGAGCGCAGCTTCGTGCTCCTCGTCGCCAGCCGTCTCGCATTCATCGCCGGGATCCAGGTCCTCCTGGGCTTCTACGTCGTGTTCCTGACCCGGGTGTTCGGGTTCGGCGCCGGCGAGAAGGCGGTCTGGGTGCCGGTGATCGGGATCATCGTCGCCGTGTTCACGGCGATTGCGACGATCCCGTCTGGGATCCTGTCCAACCGCTTCGGGCGCAAGCCGATGATCTACCTCGCGGCGGCCGCCGGGTCGATCGGCCTGCTCGTGGCGGGGCTCGCTCCATCGCCGGAGATCCTCATCGTCGGCGCGACCCTCATCGGGATCGGCTCGGGCACGTTCGTGGCCGTCGACTGGGCGCTGCTGACGGACATCATCCCGAAGGCCTCGTCGGGGCGGTACATGGGCATGTCGAATCTCGCCGTCGGGCTGGCGGGTCCGGTCGCCGCGCTCCTCGCCGGGCCGATCATCGATTCCGTGGGCGGTGCCTCGCAGACGGGCGATGGGCCCCGAGCGGCGTTCCTCGCCGGCATCGGCTTCTTCATCGCCTCGGCGGTGTTCCTTCGCCCGGTCGATCCGCGACCGCGGGAGCTCCGAATCGCGGCCCCGATCGCGGCCCCGACGGGGTCCTGATCCGCCCAGGCCGGCGCGCCGGACCTTTGTCGGGGCAACGACCTCGGGGTTCGTTCGGTAAAATTTCCGCAACGTGCCTCCAAGAACCACCGGCCCCGCGTCGACCGACGGCAGCGTCATGGTCATCGGCGGGGCCGAAGACAAGATCCGCGACCGGGTCATCCTGAACCGGTTCTGCGCCCTCGCCGGTGGCGCGGACGGCATCGTCGTGGTCATCTCGACCGCCTCGTCGCTGGGCTTCATGGCCGGCGAGCGGTACCGCGAGATATTCACCGGCCTGGGTATCGGCGAGGTTCGACCGCTCCACGCGATGACCCGCCAGCAGGCCAACGACCAGGCCTATGTCCGCGAGGTTCGCGACGCCACCGGCATCTTCCTTACCGGCGGCAACCAGCTGCGTCTGTCGTCGACAATCGGCGGCACCCTGCTCGCCGAGGCCGTCCTCGACCGGTTCCGGCACGGCGCGGTCGTCGCGGGCACGTCCGCGGGCGCCTCGGCGATGTCCAGCCACATGATCGCGTTCGGCGCCTCGGGCGGGACACCGAAGCATCGAATGGCCGCCCTCGCCGCGGGTCTCGGCGTCCTGCCCTCGGTCATCGT
>JAICVI010000085.1 GCA_025935415.1 Chloroflexota bacterium | reverse complement strand
GTTAAGGGTCTGTTCGCGCTCATCGTGTGAGCCACCCAGTCCTGCACCACGCTGACGGCCGACGGCATCGATTTCATCCACAAAGACAATACAGGGAGAATGTCGCTTGGCCTGGTCGAACAGGTCGCGGACGCGGCTCGCGCCGACGCCGACGAACATCTCGACGAACTCGGAGCCGGAGATGCTGAAGAACGGCACACCCGCCTCGCCCGCGACCGCGCGTGCGAGCAGCGTCTTGCCGGTGCCCGGCGGGCCGACGAGCAGCACGCCGCGCGGGATGCGCGCACCGAGGGTGTTGAACTTCTCGGGGAACTTCAGGAACTCGACGACTTCCTGGAGCTCGGTCTTGGCCTCGTCCACGCCGGCGACGTCGTTGAACGTCACGACCTGCTTGTTGCCGAGGAACATCCGGGCGCGGCTCTTGCCGAAGGACAGGGCCTGGTTATTGGTGCCCTGGGCCTGCCGCATCATGAAGTAGATGAAGCCGCCGATGATCAGCAACGGCAGCAACCCGGTCAGGACCAGCCCGATCCAGGAGTTGTCCGGCGCCGGCTTGGGATCGAACGTCGGGGCGGCCTGGCTGCCCTTCGCCGCGGCGGCGGCGATGTCCTGCGAGACCTGCGTCAGGACGTTCGGGACCGTGACCGTGTAGGTGGGGTCCGTGGCGGTGGCCGGCAGGGTCTTGTCGAAGACGCTGAGCGTCTCGCCGCTCTGCACGACGCGACCGACCTTGCCCTGCTCGACCTGCTCGAGGAACGAGCTCGGCCCCGAGTACGGAAGGGACTTGACGGTCTGGGAGGCGCCGAGCCATGTGTACAGCAGGGCCGACACGCCCATCACGAGGACGAGCATCAGGAGCCCGTTGCGCATGAACCTGGGATTCAAGAAGGAGAGCCTCCGAGCGAGCGGGCCACCGATGGTGCGGCGATCCCGCGGGCGAGTATAGGACCGGTCATTCTGCGGCCCCCTCGGCCGTCAGTCAGTCAGGAATGGGAAGAATGGCTCGACCCATCTGCCGCATCGTGACAGACGATTGCGGACCGCCGATGTGCCGCCGGTGAAGTTTTCATCACGGAGGCGTGTTGGTAGCTGGGACAGGATTCGAACCTGTGACCTAGCGATTATGAGCCGCTTGCTCTACCACTGAGCTACCCAGCCACGGGTCGGGCATTCTAGCGCGGGACCTCGGTCAGGCGCGGCGCGGGACCCGAGCCACGCGCGCGGCGGGACCTGAGTCAGGCACGACACGTGACCACGGTCAGGCGCGGCGCGCGACGTGCAGCGGGATCGTCTCGGTGAGGCCCTTCAGCTCGACCTTCCCGATCGACTCGAAGCGCACGCCCTCGAGGTCAGGCGACGCGGCAACGACCTCCTCGGACACGAGCACCTCGCCCTGCCGGGCGTAGTCCGCGATCCGCGAGGCGACGTTCACGGTGCGGCCGAAGTAGTCGCCCTCCTGGAACAGCACCGGGCCGGCATGGAGGCCGACGTGTGCGGGCGGCAGGTCGGATTCCCTCGCCCCCTCGACCATCTCGAGCGCCGCGACGACACCAGGCCCCGGATCACGGAAGTGGAACATCACGCCGTCCCCGAGCCACTTGATCGGCTTTCCGCCGTGCTGGGTTGACGTTCGCTGGACCAGGCGCGAAAGGCGGCCCGCGAGGTCTGCCGCCGCCGCGTCGCCGCGCTGGTCCGTCAGGCGCGTGTAGCCCGAGAGGTCAAGGAAGCAGATCGCCGGCGGTCGCTCGACGGGGTTGTAGAGGCCCGCTCGGGTCATGCCGGTCTCGAAGGCCTCGAACATGTTCTTCATCCAGGTGTGGGTCTGCTGGCCGCGGTACATCGCGATGAGCGCCTGCTCGGAGAGCGGCTGCAGCGTGTCCGAGAACTCCGCCGTCCCGGGACCGACGTCGGCAAGCGTGCCGCCCCTCTGGAGCACCGGCATGATCACGTCGCTCATCCACCAGTCCGCTTCGACCTCGGCGATCCGCCGGAGGCTCTCGCCGGTCGCCCGGATGTGGCGCTCGATGACCTGCATGCGGACGCCATTCCTGAGCATGAGCGCGACCGACGGAATCGCGTCGATCTCGATCTGTCGGAGGCGATCGTCAGGTGCAGGCAGCGTCGACCCCGTCGCCTCGCGGATCGCCGCGAGGAGCTCGAACGGCACGCCGGTCCGGTCGCTCGCCTCGCGGAACGTCTCGGTGGTCAGGCCAGCGAAGATCTCGTAGGCCGGGGCATCGACGAAATCGAGAGTGAGCACCCCGCGCCGCATCCCGTCCGCGACGGCCTCCATCGGCATGCCGGCGAGGTCGAGTGAGTGGAGGATCTGGGCGCGCCGTACGTCGCCCACGGAGAACCGGTCGTCGCCGCCGGAAACGAGGATCCCGAGCTCGCACAGGCGCCGCACGAAGTCCGCGTCGACCCCGGCGCGCGAGGCGACCTCGGCGCGCGTGTAGACGGGTTCCGTGGTCGCCGCCTTGCCGATCGCGTTCTCCGTCACGCGCTCAGACTACCTGCCGGAGCCGTCCCGTCTCGACTTCGTAGACGAGGCCGCGAATGGGGACGTCCAGGATCGTCGGCTCTTCACGCAGCAGCTCGACTTGCTCGCGGACCATCGCGTCGAGGTCCGTGAACGAGCCGAAGCCCATCTTCGTGGCGGTGCCCGTTGAAAGCTCGATGCGTTCGCGCAGGTCGTCCTCGTCCGCGTCGAGGAGCCCGCACTTCGTGTGGGCGATCACGAGAATCTCGCGGGTCCCGAGCAGCTGCTGGCTGACGATCAGCGAACGGATCGCGTCCTCCGTGGCGAGGCCGGCGGCATTCCGGATGATGTGGGCATCGCCGACGCGCATCCCGAGGGCATCCTCGACGTCGATCCGCGCATCCATGCATGTCAGGATTGCCAGCCCCGTCAGCGGCGCAGCGGTGAGCGCCGAGCGGTCGAATGCCTCGACGAAGCGGACGTTCTGTTCGAGGATCCGCTCGAACTCTCCCTCGGGTCCCACGCTGGCCTAGGCGCTCGTCGACGTGCTGCCCGAGCTGCCTCGGTAGCGATCGATGATCTCGCCGATCGTCATCTGGCCGTACTCGCGGTCGAGCTGGTCGCGGGCGACGCGCCACATCGTCCGCAGCGGCCGCGGGCCTGCCGAATCGAGGTCTTCGAGGCGCATCGCCCCGAATCGCTCGATCCCGGGGATCCGCATGAGGTCGTCGGCGAGCGTCTGGGCCGCCTCGTCGACGGTCGTCGAGCGACCGACGCCCCCGATCGTCGCCTCGGCGGCGGGGGTCGCCGCGGCTGCGGCAGTCTGTGGGGTGGTTCCTGGAGCGGATCCCGCCGCCGAAGGGGACGTGGCAGGGGGCTGCTGGCTCGAGGCCGTCCGAGCCGGCACGGGCTGGCCGATGGCCCGATCCACCGCCTCGCGAGCGCGATTCGCCGTTCGATCGAGGCCGGACACCGCTGCCCGGATCGTCTCGCCGGCGCTCCGGTCCGGCGCCTCGAGGGAGGCCGGGTCGACGCCCTGGCCGGACCCTGCCGGCGCAGCCATCGCACGTGGCGCGGGCGGCTCGGGCCGGCGCCGGGCCGAGCTCGGCTTCGCCCCGCCGCCGCCGCCGCTGGAGCCGCCGCTCCCGCCGGAGCCGCTGCTCCCGCCGGAGCCGCCACGTGGGCCGCCCTCGCGCCCACCGCTGCGAGGCGCCGGCGCGCCATCGGCAAATCGCGAGCCCATCGCGCTTCCGATCAGCGCGGGAACGTCGATGCCCGTGAGCCCCTTCACGGTGGCGCTCGCCTCGGTGACGGTGCGGGTCGTGTTCTTGACCATCTCGGACGCGCCGTCGTTCGACAGCACGGTCAGCTGGTCGATGTTGGCCATCGGCTCCGCGGCCGCGCGGACGATCTCCGGCAGCATCGAGAGCACGGTCTGGATCACGGCGGCCTCGTTGAACTGCCGATAGGCATCGGCCCGGAGCGCGAGCGCCTTGGCCTCCGCCTCGCCCTTGGACAGGACGATGCCTGCCTCGGCGTTGCCTTCGAGGGTGGTCTGCTTCGCGATCGACTCCGCGTTGACGAGGGTGACCCGTGCCTGTGCCTCGCCCTTCATGACGTTGATCGCCGCCTCGGCCTGGCCGGCCAGACGGACGCGCTCCGCTTCGGCCTGGGCGGCGGCGATGCGCGCCAGCTTCTCGCCCTCCGCGCGCTTGACCTGGGCGTCGGCGTCGGCCTCGGCGGGGCGGATCGTCGAGGCGATGAGCTCCTTCTGCTTCTTGTCCGCCTCGAGCTGGGCGAGCTCGGTCTGCTTCTTCACGACCTCCTGGGTGGCCTCGGCCTCGGCGAGGGGGCCCGACTGGGCAGCCTTCGCGTTCGCGGCGGCGGTGACGGATTCGATCTCCGCCTGTCGGAGCGAGACATCCCGGGCGGCGTTCAGCTTGATCTGCTGCGACTCCGCCTCGCGGACGGCGGCCTCCTGGTCGGCGGTGGCCTTGGCCATCCGCGCGTCCCGCTCGCGGCGAGCCGTCTCCTGCTGGCCGATGAGGTCCATGTAGCCGACCTCGTCGCGGATCGCCTGGATCGTGAAGTTGTCGATCGTCAGGCCGGAGGTGGCGAGGTCGCTCCGGGCCGCGCTCTGGACCTCCTGCTGGAACTTGGCGCGGTCGTAGTTGAGCTCTTCCACGGTGAGCGTGCCGACGATCGACCGGAGCGAGCCCTCGAGGACGTTCTTGACGATCGAGTCGATCTGGTCCTCGCGCTCGAGGAAGCGCTCGGCGGCGGCGCGGATCGACTCCTCGTCGCTGCCGATCTTGACCGTCGCGACGCCCTGGACGGCGCACTTGATGCCCTGCTTGGTGACGGCGTCCGAGAGCTGAATGTTGATCTGTCGAGCCGAGAGGTGGAGCCGCCCGACCTTGTTGATCAGCGGCAGCACGATCACGCCCTGGCCACGGACCACCTTCAGGCCGACCTGGCCCTCGGCACCCTTCTCGCGACGGCCGCTGATGATCAGGGCCTCGTTCGCGCCGGCGACCTTGTAACGCGTGCCCATGTAGGCGACGACGAGCACGAGCACGACGACGATCATCAGGACGGGGATCACGCCCCCGCCGAGGTCGATTCCGAGGTCAGGCACCGGTCGAGTCCCCCTTCGTCGTGTCGATTGGTGCCGGCGATTCGGCCGGCGGCGGCGGCGGTGGCGTCGGCATCGCGATGGGCTGGGGCAGCAGCCGCTCGACCACGAGCCCCATGCCGGCGGTCCCCACGACCTTGACCGCGGTGCCGCTGGTGATCTCCTCGGGTGAGGTCGCGCTGATCTCGTGGGTCTGGCCTTCCGCGCGGACGTAGACCGTGCCGAGACGGCCCGCCGGGATCGTCACGCTGACGGAGCCCTGCTGGCCGACGAGATCGCCGATCGAGAACGGTCGAGTGCCCTCCGCCCGCTTCAGCGTCCGGAACAGGAAATACGCCAGCCCGAAGCCGACGAGCCCGAACGCCACGCCGACGATCGCAGCCTGGCCGCCGTGGAGGTCCATGACCTGCGAGGCGAAGATCCCGCCGACGCCGAACATCGCGATGAACGCGAGCAGCGGCGGCATGAGCGAGATGCCGCCGATCGAGAAGTCGACATGGATCGCGTCGAGGATTCCGCCGAGGACGTCATCGAGCACGACCGTGACGAGCAGCAGCCCGCCGCCAACGAGGGCCGCGAGGACGAACACGAGGTCCTCGATCGGGATGGTGATCGTGGGCACGAACCATTCCTCCGCGCACCGGCCTCCGACGACCGGATCCCGCCATCCTCCTCACGCCCGACGGAGCCCTCGTTCCAAAGCGCGCTGGCGGAGGTCGAGCATACGACGCCCGACCGGGCGCGGTCGACTAGCCGGACGCGCCGAAGAGCACCTCGAGCCAGGCGTCGAGGGGGCTCGTGCTCTGAGGCTTCGCCCCGAGGCGTACGGCGGCCGAGCCCGGAGCATCCGGGGCGAGTGCCGGCGCTCCGGCCTCGAGGGCGAACGGGATCTCGCCGGGTCCGCCAAGGCCGAACGCCCGGCCCTGGAGCTCGATGAATCGCGGATCCTGCACGCGGGTCAGGTCGTTCTGCAGCCCATCGACCTCCGCATGCAGCGCGGCATTCTGGGCGCGCAGGGCGTCGGCGCGGTCCGAGGCCGCCGATGCCTCGCCGACCTGCCGGGCGAACCCGAGCGTCAGGAGCGCCGCCGCAAGGACGCCGGCCGCGGTCACGACGCGGCGCCGCGAGAGGCTCGGCATGGGCAGGCTCGCCGGATCCAGGCGCTGCCGGTCTGAGCCGGGGGAAGCGCCGGGCATCGGGGGGCGCGGCTCGGGGGCGGACATGCCGGCCGAGCGTAGCTACGCGATTCCAGCGGTGTCAACTCGATTCGCGGGTGCGGTTCGGTGCGGATCGGTGCGGTCCTTCGGCGCTCCTTGTGACAGCCGAGATGGCACACCCGGGCTCGACGCTGTCGCTATGCTCGCGCCAATCGAACGCATGTTCTAGTCGGAGGCCCGGAGTGCGCACGTATGCCCCCGCCGCCACGGAGGTCGTGCTGGAGCGGCTCCTCGAGGAGCCGTCGCTGGCACGTGCCGTCACGCATCACGCACACCTGCCGCCGCGCGAGGCCGTGACCGCGCCTTTTCCGACCTGGCTGGATCGCCGCATCGTGCAGGGCCTCGAGGAGCGCGGCATCACCTCGCTGTACAGCCACCAGGCGGAGGCGGTCGAGGCGGTGCATGCCGGCGAGGACATCGTCGTCGTGACGCCCACGGCCTCCGGCAAGACCCTGTGCTACGCCCTGCCCGTCCTCCAGGCGCTGGCCGAGGATCCATCGGCGCGGGCGTTGTTCCTCTTCCCGACGAAGGCCCTCGGACAGGACCAGGTCGCCGAGTTCGCCGGACTCGCGAAGGCCAGCTCGCTGGACGTCGCGGCGGCGACCTACGACGGCGACACGCCGGCGCCGATCAGGTCGGCAATCCGCACCGCCGGCCAGGTCGTGGTCACGAACCCGGACATGCTCCACTCGGCGATCCTGCCCCATCACACGAAGTGGTTCCAGCTCTTCGAGCAGGTCCAGGTCATCGTGATCGACGAGCTCCACACCTACCGCGGGGTCTTCGGGAGCCACGTCGCGAACGTCATCCGCCGGCTGCTGCGCCTGTGCGCCCACTACGGCTCGAACCCGATCATCGTCTGCTCGTCGGCGACGATCGGGAACCCGGCTGAGCTCGCGGCCCAGCTGACCGGCCGCGTCCCCCGGCTGATCGATCGCAACGGCGCGCCGGCGGGAGCTCGCCACGTGCTGCTCGTGGACCCGCCGCTCCTCGATCCGGCAACGGGCGCCCGCGGTTCGGCGCTGACCCACGCGGAACGCTGGGCCCTGCCGTTCATCCGCGCGGGTCGCCAGACGATCGTGTTCGGGCGGGCGCGGGTGGCGGTGGAGATCATCCTGACCCGGCTGCGCGAGGCGCTCCGCGAGCATCTCGGGCCGCGATCGAGGATCCGCGGCTACCGCGGCGGCTACCTGCCGACGGAGCGCCGCGCCATCGAGCGAGGGCTGCGCGACGGCGAGATCCTCGGCGTCGTCTCCACGAACGCGCTAGAGCTCGGGGTCGACATCGGCGCGCTCGACGTCGCCGTGCTTGCGGGCTACCCAGGGTCGGTCGCCGGCACGTGGCAGCAGCTGGGTCGGGCGGGCCGGCGCCAGGAGGTGAGCGTCGGCGTGCTCATCGCGTCCGGCTCCCCCGTGGACCAGTACGTGATCCACCACCCGGAGTTCCTGCTGGAGGGCACGCCGGAGGAGGCGAGGATCGACCCGGACAACCTCCACGTGCTGCTCGCGCACCTCCGCTGCGCGACGTTCGAGCGACCGTTCGAGCCCGCCGAGGTCTTCGGACCGGGTCCGGTCGACGACCTCCTGGCCTTCATCGGCGAGGAGGGGCACGTCCGGCAGTCCTCGGACGGGCGCTGGTACTGGAGCTCGGAGAACTTCCCCGCGTCCGAGGTCAGCCTGCGGACCGCGGCCCCGGAGAACGTCGTGATCATCGACACCACCCCGGACCGGCCGCGGGTCATCGGCGAGACCGACCTGTTCTCCGCGCAGGTCCTCGTGCACACGCAGGCCATCTACCTGCACGAGAGCCAGCAGTACCACGTCGACAAGCTGGACTGGGGCGAGCGCAAGGCCTACGTCCGCAAGGTCGATGTCGACTACTACACCTACGCGAATCGAGCGGTGACGCTGAAGCCGCTCGACGTGTTCGCGACGGACGACGCGCCGGGCGGCAGCCGGGTGCACGGCGAGGTCATGGTGGCCAGCCTCGTGACGCTGTTCAAGAAGCTGAAGTTCGGCACGGACGAGAACGTCGGCTGGGGCCCGATCGATCTCCCGGAGCTGGAGCTGCAGACCACCGCGTACTGGCTGACCTGCGAGGACGTGATCCGCCCCGGTCGCGGCGTTGCCGGCCCCGCCGAGCCGGCTGACCTATCGAGCCATACGCTCGCCGCCTCTGCTCCCTCGCGCCTTGCCCTCGGGACGGCTGACGTCCTCTCGAGCAGGCATACCGCCTGGCGCAAGGACGACCTCGACGTCGCGCTGCTCGGCGCAGGGCGCGGGATCCAGGCCGTGGCCGCGGTCCTCCTGATGTGCGACCCGCGCGACCTGGGGCTCGTCACCCAGGTGCGCAGCCCGCATTCGGAGGCCCCGACCATCTACCTGTACGAGGCCGTCCCCGGCGGGGTCGGGCTCGCCGAGCGGCTCTGGAAGCGTCACGACGAGCTGGTCGCCGGCGCCCGGGCGATGATCGAGGCCTGCGGTTGCGACGCCGGCTGCCCGGCGTGCACGGGGCCACGGCTCGATCCGGAGGTCAACGGCAAGGCGCTCGCGCTCCGGCTGCTGGCGCAGCTCACCGCGACGGGCCGGCGCGCGGCCGCGCCGGCCGCAGAGGCGGTGCCGGCATGACCGCGGCCACGGCGCCGCACGTCACGCTGGAGCGGCGCTTCGCGAACTTTCGTGCCGGCGTCGCGGCCCGCGCCCCGGGCGAGCGCCTCGCCAACGAAGTAGCGCGACGCACCTCGACGATCGGCGCCGAACGCCTGGCCGCCGCCGTCGACGGCGAGCTGATCCGGACGCGGCTTGGGTCGTTCGTCATGGTCGAGGCGCCGACGACGCTGCTGCCCCTCGATCGGGCACGGCTCGCCAGGCTGCCGGGACTTCCGCCGGCGGACGCTCCCCTGCTCTGCCTTGACACCGAGACAACCGGTCTCGCGACCGCCGCCGGCACCCTGGCGTTCCTCGTCGGCCTCGGGTGGTGGGAGGGGAGTCGCTTCCGGCAGATCCAGCTCCTGCTGCCGGACCACGCCGACGAACCGGCGCTGCTCGCCGAGCTTGCCTCGCGCATCCCGCGCGATGGCTGGCTCGTGACCTACAACGGCCGCGGCTTCGACTGGCCGCTCCTCGTGGCGCGGTTCCGGATGGCAGGCTCCAATCCGCCCCTCCACGACGGCCATCTCGACCTGCTGCCGATCGTGCGACGCGTGTTCAAGCACCGGATGCCGGACGCGAGGCTGGCCTCTGTCGAGACCGAGCTCCTGGGGCTGCGCCGGCACCAAGACGTCGGCGGCTGGGAGATCCCCTCTCGCTATCTCGACTACCTCCGCTGGGGCGAGCCCGGACCGCTCGTCGACGTCGTTCGCCACAACGACGAGGACGTCCGCTCGCTGGGCCGCCTGCTCGTGCACCTCGACCGGGACTACGCCGACGACGCGCGCTGGACCGAGGCGCCGCCCGGAGATCTCGCTGGCCTGGCGAGAGCCTTCTCTCGCGAGGGCCGGCACGAGGACGCGCTCGGCTGCCTCGAAACGGCGCTCGCCGCACGACCCGCGCCGCCCGCTTCACGGCCGGGGTCATACGAGGAGCCGGCTCCGGAGCGGGCGCGGCTCGCGGCGCGGGAATCCCGGTCGGATGACGACGTCTGGTGGTCGCCGCGCCGGAGGCCGGACTTCGGCGGTCAC
>JAICVI010000201.1 GCA_025935415.1 Chloroflexota bacterium | reverse complement strand
GCCTGCGATCTACGGTCGGACGAGATCGTCGTAGGCGTCCGGGCGGCGGTCCCGGTAGAACTGCCAGGTCTGGCGAACCTGCTGGATCAGGTCGAGGTCCATGTCGCGGATGATCAGCTCCTCGTCGTAGGGCGAGCCGACCGAGCCGATGAACTGGCCCCGCGGATCGACGAAGTAGCTCTGGCCGTAGAAGTCGTCGTCGCCGATCTCCTTCTCGATGCCGACCCGGTTGATCGTGCCCACGAAGTAGCCATTGGCCACGGCGTGCGAGACCTGCTCGATCCGCCAGAGGTACTCGGAGAGGCCACGTGACGTCGCCGATGGGATGAACACCATCTCGGCGCCGTTCAGGCCGAGCGCCCGCGCCCCCTCGGGGAAGTGGCGGTCGTAGCAGATGTAGACGCCGACCTTGCCGACCGCGGTCTCGAACACCGGGTAGCCCATGTTCCCCGGGCGGAAGTAGAACTTCTCCCAGAAGCCCTTGACGTGCGGAATGTGGGTCTTGCGGTACTTGCCGAGGTACTTGCCATCGGCATCGATCACCGCCGCGGTGTTGTAGTAGATGCCGGAGGCCTGCTTGTCCTCCTCGTACATCGGGACGACGAGGACCATGCCGGTCTGCTTCGCGAGGTCCTGCATCCGCTCGGTGGTCGGACCGCCCGGGATGAGCTCCGTGTAGGCGTAGTACTGGGCGTCCTGCACCTGGCAGAAGTAGGGCCCGTAGAACAGCTCCTGGAAGAGCATCACCTGCGCGCCCTGCTTGGCGGCCTCGTGCGCTGCGGCCTCGTGCTTCTGGATCATCGACTCCTTGTCGCCGGTCCAGCTGGCCTGCAGCAGCGCTCCTCGAACGGTCCTCGGCATCGGATTCCCTCGTGCGTGGCTGGTGTCGTCGAGCGAGCGGAGCGTACACCGGGCGCCGCCGGCCCTGACGCCGACCTCAGCGCGAGGTCGGGAGCGGATCCGGGACGAGCGCTGTGAGCGCCGTCCAGGTGCCCTGCGGCGCGGTGAAGCTGACGAGGTAGCCATCGCCCTTGGTGACGTAGGACTGGCCGGTTCGGGCCCCGCCGGGGGCGCAGTCGGCGAGAAACTTCCTGTGGCCGTCGCCGAGCGGCTCGGTCAGGTCGACGGTCACCTCGACCTGGTGCGCCGGGCCGGCGCACTCGAGCTCGACGAGCAGCGGGCCGCCGCCCTCGACGCCGCCGTTCGAGAGCGACACACCGTGGGTCTCGAAGGCGTACTCCGGCCCGAACCCGGTCGAGAGCTGCCAGCCCGGCAGGTCGTTGACCATGCCCACGGGTGGCTTCTCGCTCCCCAGGACGATCGACCATCGCGCTCCAGGGGCCGCTGCCAGGAAGACGCGACTGCCACTCGGCTCGACCATGCGGAGATCCACGTCCTGCGTGAGGCCGTTGCAGTCCAGGACCGTCTCGGTTTCTGGCGTGAGGTCGGGCGAATTCTCCAGCTGGTCGCCGAGGATCAGCCGAACGGAATCGCCCCAGGGGCACCAGATCCGCGCCAGGTAGTCGAACCGGCCGGGCAGCGGCGGCAGCTCCTGGAGGTGCAGCCCCGTGTCGCCCCAGGCCTCGTCCGACTGCATCGTCTGGTCATCGAGGCGCGCGAGCTCCTCGAGGTTGTCCCCGATGGGCGGGAGCACCGGATTCGTGGTGGGGAGCGGAAGCGCCATGGGATCGCCGCGAACCAAGACGCGCCAGCTCGTGGGCTCGCGATAGGAGAGCTCCAGGTACGCGAGCGGGCCGCTCGAGAGCCCGACGTGGGTTTGGGATCCGTCGCAGATGACACTGGACATGGAGATCGGGTAGTCGGCGTCCCCGAAGCCGTATTCCAGGGGCTGGCCGAGGCAGGCGATCGTCATTTCGTAGTTCTCGGGGGCCCACATCTGGGGAAACCGGACGGAGCTGGCCGTGCCGTCCGGCTGCCGTGCCTGGTCCACTCGGCCGTCGATGAGGTCATGCGACTGCGCGACGAGCACGGTCCCGGAGCCCGTGGCGAGCAGGTCCTCGAGGCTCGGGAGCGTGACGGGTTCGCTTGGTCCGGCAGATGGTTCGACGGGCGTTCGCGAGCTGATCGCCGCCAGCGGCGCCGTGGCTTCGGGCGTGGGCTGCTGGATCGCTCCGCCGAGGACCACGCCGATTCCGAGGGTGCCGATCGCGACCGCGGCGGCAAGCAGCAGCGTGAGTCGCTGGTTGCCGGCGCGGCGGCCGCGGAGGGCCGCGCGACGCTGCAGCTCCGCGGCCGTGATGGTGAAGGAGAGGCCCCGGGCCTCGTCCGCAAGCGCGGAGCGGAGCCGCCGCTCGAGCAGGTCGTCATGCATGGCGCGTCTCCGTCGTGAGGGACACGGGGTCGGCGAGGGAGTGCCGCAGCCGGTCGAGCGCGACCTGGAGCTGGGCCTTGATCGTGTTCGGGCTCTTGCCCAGCGCCGCCGCGACGCCCTCGACCGGCAGGTCGGCGTAGTAGCGGAGGACCACGGCGGCGCGCATCTGGATCGGGAGTGACGCGACGGCGCCGAGGAGGGCCACGCGATCGGCGGCCTCGCCGGCGAGATCGCCGCGCGTGGAGGTTTCCGGTGCGTACGAGAGATCGACGACGCGTCCGCTCGATCGCCGAACGGTCAGGGCCTTGTTGGTCGCGACGCGGAGGAGCCACGCCCGGAGCGCGTCGTCATCGCGGATGGAGCCGCCCCGCTCGAACGCCGTCAGGAGCGTCTCGATGGTGACGTCCTCGGCGAGGGCGCGGTCCCGCAGGATCAGGTACGCAACGCTCTGGATCTCGCGCCCATGCGCGTCGAGCAGCTGCTCGAGCGTCTCGACCCGGCCTTCGCGGAGTGCCTGGACGGTCATGCAGCCTCGCGACGGGAGCGCCCGACGTGGGCGCATCGAATGGTAGACGCGCGAGCCGCCCGATCCGGGCTAGTCGACGTGTGACAATGGCCGCCTGACACCGAGCCTGACCCGAGCAGGAGCTTCCGATGACCGTCGAGTCCGCCACCTCGCGCATGACCAGCGAGGAGATCGTCGCCAGGAACCGCGAGTTCACGTTCTTCTCTTGGTCCGTCCAGAGCCAGCTCGATCCGATCGCGATCGACCACGCCGAGGGCGTCTACCTCTACACGCCGGAAGGCAAGCGCATCCTCGACTTCAACAGCCAGCTCATGTCCGTGAACATCGGCCATGGCGACCGCCGCGTGATCAGCGCGATCACCGAGCAGGCAACGAAGCTCCAGTACGTCCAGCCGGCGTTCGCCACGGAGATCCGCGGCCGGCTCGGCGAGAAGATGGCCGAGATCCTGCCGGGCGACCTCGACAAGGTCTTTTTCACCCTCGGTGGCGCGGAGGCGATCGAGAACGCCATCAAGCTGGCGCGGCATCACACCGGCCGCTACAAGGTCCTGGCCCGCTACCGCGCCTACCACGGCGCGACCTTCGGGGCGATGACCCTCACCGGCGACCCGCGCCGCTGGGCCAACGAACCTGGGCTCGTGGGCGTGATTCGGTATCCCGACACGCACCGCTGGGGCGAGAAGGAGCCGCGGCCCGTCGAGGAATCACTCCAGGGCCTCGAGGACGTCATCCGCTACGAAGGTGCCCACACCATAGCCGCGATCTTCCTCGAGACCATCGTCGGCACCAACGGGATCCTGATCCCGCCCGACGGCTACCTCCAGGGCGTCCGCGAGATCTGCACTCGCAACAACATCCTGATGGTCTGCGACGAGGTCATGGCCGGGTTCGGACGGACGGGCCGGTGGTTCGGCGTCGACCACTGGGACGTCGTGCCGGACCTCATGACGATGGCGAAGGGCCTGACGAGCTCGTACCTGCCGCTTGGCGCCGTGGCGATGCGCCACGAGATCGCCGAGGCCTTCGAGTCGAAGATGTTCTATGGCGGCCTGACGTACTCGTCGCACCCGGTGAGTCTCGCGGCGGCCCTCGCGACGATC
>JAICVI010000160.1 GCA_025935415.1 Chloroflexota bacterium | reverse complement strand
GGCCGCTGCCGCCACTGCATGGCCGGCCAGCGCCACCTCTGCGCCAACACCGTCGGCCTGGGCGTCGGGCGCGACGGCGCCTTCGCGGAGTACGTCGCCCTGCCGATGACCAACATCTGGCACCACTGGGCGGGCATCGACGAGGACGTCGCCGCGATCTTCGACCCGTTCGGGAACGCGGTCCACACCGCGCTCGCCTTCGAGGTCATGGGCGAGGACGTCCTGATCTCCGGCGCCGGCCCCATCGGGCTCATGGCCATCGGCGTCGTCCGGCACGCGGGCGCGCGCCACGTCGTCGTCTCCGAGCCGATCGCGTTTCGCCGGGAGCTCGCGGAGCGGATGGGCGCGACCCTCGCGGTCGACCCGACGAAACAGACCCTCAAGAAGGTCCAGCAGGACCTCGGCATGGTCGAAGGCTTCGACGTCGCCCTGGAGATGTCGGGCAACGCCATCGCGCTTCGATCGGCGATCGAGAACATGGCCCACGGCGGCCGGATCGCCCAGCTCGGGATCCCGACGGCCGAGATCACGCTCGACGTCAACGCGATCGTGTTCAACCAGCTCACGCTGCGCGGGATCTACGGCCGCGAGATGTACGAGACCTGGTACCAGTCGGCCGTGCTGATCAGCGCCGGGCTCGACATCACGCCGGTGATCACCCATCGCTTCCCGTACACCGAGTTCGAGGCCGCTTTCGCCGCGGCCCGCTCCGGCGACTCCGGGAAGGTCATCATGGACTGGCAGAGGGAGGCCTCGGACCGCGGGCCCGCAGGAGCTTCACCTCCGTCCTCGGAGGGCTGACACGTGACGCAAGGCACCGCTCCCCGGCGAAACCCGCTGGCGTTCGTCGAAGCCGAGGTCGAGGAGCTCAAGGCCAAGCACCTCTACCGGCCGCTGCGCGTGATGAGCGCGGCCCAGGGCCCGGTGACGGTCGTCGATGGCCGGGAGGTCATCTCCCTCAGCTCCAACGACTACCTCGGGCTGACGCACCACCCACGCCTGCGCGAGGCGGCCCTCCGGGCGATCGGCGAATACGGCGTCGGCTCCGGCGCCGTCCGGACGATCGCCGGCACGATGACCGAGCACGAGGCCCTGGAGGCCGAGCTCGCCGAGTTCAAGGGTGTCGAGGCGGTCCTGACCTTCCAGTCCGGCTTCACGGCCAACACCGGGGTGATCCCGACGATCACCGGGGAGCAGGACCTGATCGTCTCGGATGCCCTGAACCACGCCTCGATCATCGATGGGATGCGGCTTTCGAAGGCCCCGCGGAAGGTCTTTCCGCACGCTGACGTCGCGGCCCTGCGCGAGATCCTCCACGAGGCCGCGGAGAAGGGCCGGCCGGATGGCTCCGGGCCGTATCGGCTGATCCTCGTCGTCACCGACGGTGTCTTCTCGATGGACGGGGACATCGCGCCGCTGCCCGGGATCGTCGAGGCCGCGGAGGAGGTCGGCGCCGCGGTCTTCATCGACGACGCCCACGCGTCCGGCGTCCTCGGCCGCGACGGCCGCGGGACCGTGGACCACTTCGGCCTCAAGGGCCGGGTCGACATCCAGGTCGGGACGATGTCCAAGGCGATGGGCGTCCTCGGCGGCTACGTGGCCAGCACCCAGGCCCTGCGCGACTTCATGACCCAGCGAGCGCGGCCGTTCCTGTTCTCCACCTCCCATCCGCCCGCCGACGCGGCCGCCTGTCGCGAGGCGATCCGGGTCATGCAGGCCGAGCCCTGGCGCATCGAACGGCTCTGGGCGAGCACGAAGCGCTTCAAGGCGGAGCTCACCCGCCTGGGCTTCGACACCGGTCGCTCGGAGACGCCGATCACACCCGTGATCGTCGGCGACTCGGAGGCCGCCATCCGCTTCTCCGGCCGCCTGTTCGAGGAAGGCGTCTTCGCGACCTCTGTCGTCTTTCCGACGGTCGCGCTCGACCAGGCTCGGCTGCGCACGATCGTCACGGCGGCGCTCAGCGACGAGCAGCTCGACCGAGCGCTCGAGGCGTTCGATCGCGTCGGCAGGGAGCTGGGCGTCATCGCCGCGTGACAGCCAACCTTCCCGAGCAGCCCGGGATCGACCAGCAGGCACGGAACGTTCCCCTCGACGCCCACCTTCACACCGACCAGTCGCCGGACAGCTCCGTCCCGATCGACCTCTACGCCGCGGAGGCGGTCGAGCGCGGCATCCCTGAGATCGCGATCACCGATCACGTCGACTTCGACCCGCGCGACCCGGCCTACCGCTACACCCGCTACGAAGATCGCGAGCGCACGGTCCGCGACGCCGCGGAGCGCTGGGCGGGCCGCGGCGTGACCATCCGTTTCGGTGCGGAGCTCACGTACAACCGCCTCTGGGACGCGGACGTCCGCGATCACCTCGCGAAGCATCGCTACGACTACGTGATCGGCTCGGTCCACGACTGGCCCGAGTCGCCGTACTGGGAATCTCGCGTCCGCTCGTTCATCGCGGGCCGCACGCTCGAGGAGATCCTGGAGCCCTACTACACCGAGATCATCGCTGCCGCCAGGACCGGCCTCTTCGACACGATCGGGCATCTCGACGTCGTCCGCCGGTACCTCTACCCGTACATCACCACCGCGGATCTCGCGAAGCGCGAGGACCTCCAGGAGCCCGCCCTCCAGGCGATCATCGAGTCCGGAGCGGTGCTCGAAGTCAACAGCAGTGGATTGCGGTACCCCGGCAACGAGACGTACCCTTCGGCGGCCGTCGTCGCACGGTATCGCGAGCTGGGGGGAGAGCGAGTCGTGGTCGGCTCCGACGCACATTCCCGGGGGTCCTTCGCCGCCCGATTGGACCGTTCGTACGCGCACATCGCCGCCGCCGGATTCGAGGCCCTGACGTTCCGCCGGGGCGAGCAACGGGTCCGCATCGGGGTGCCGCGGGACACCCCGATCAGTACCGTTGACGCGTTGCACACCTAACGCGCCAGACCGATCCTCGTTTACCAATGGACGACGAAACGCTTGATCGGCTCGTCGCGGAGGCGAAGGCGGGTGACGCCGAGGCCTTCGGGGCGATCTTCGATGCCTATGCCGGGCCGATCTACCGATTCATCGCCAGCCGCGTCAATCGCCCGAGCGACGCGGAGGACCTGACGCAGCTCGTCTTCGTCAAGGCCCTGGAAGCTCTGCCGCGGTACGAGGCGCGGGGCATCCCGTTCGGGGGCTGGCTCTTCAGGCTGGCCAGGAACGCGGTCATCGATCAGATCCGGACGCGCAAGGACCATCTCTCGCTCCTCGCGGCAACGACTCGGGAGACCGAGGACGCTGGTCCGGAGGCGCGAGCGGCCCTCCGCGACGACCTCGACAGGGTCGCCGAAGCGCTGCTGGACCTGACCGACGACCAACGCGAGGTGATCGAGCTGCGCTTCTTCGCCGGGCTCTCGGTTCTCGAGGCCGCCGCCGTGATGGGTCGCCAGGAAGGCACCGTCCGGGGCCTCCAATTTCGAGCGATCGCTGCCCTGCGCCGATCGCTCGGGATCGAGGTCGTCGCGCCCGAGCCGGCCGCCTCGCGGACGCTCCACGGAAAGGGCACGCCCGTCGCGGTCGCCGTGCAGGTCCGGCCATGAGCAGCTACCAGCACCCGAACCTGCTCGCGCTGGACCAGGTCGAGGACATCCTGGAGGCCTACGCGGACGCACGCCTCGCGCCACGCAAGCCCGTCCTGGCGCGCATGCGCGCCGCCGTCGTGGCCGAGGCCGCGAGCGTCGCGGCGTTGCGGGCCGCCGAGGAACATGAGGCGGCAGCCGCAGTTGCAGCCCTCGCCGCACCGGCCCCGCGCGGACGCTTCAGCTTCCCGAGGCTGACGCTGGCCAGCTTCGCGCGCCCGGCGTTCGCGTTGGGCTTTGCCGGCCTGCTGGCGATCACCACGGGCACCGCGATCACCACCGCGTCGCCTGGAAGCCCGCTCTTCATGGCCCGGGTCGCGCTGGAGGACATGTTCCTCCCGGTCCAGATCGACGCGCGCTTCGCGTCGCACGAGCAGCACCTCGACGAGTACCTCGCGCAGGCCGAGGCCGCCGCTGCCCAGGGTGACGAGCTCGGGCTGGAGGCCGCCCTTGCCGCCTACCAGGACGAGGTCGACCAGACGCTCGCGGATATCGGCAACGACTACGGCCGGCTGGAGCACTTCCAGGCTGTCCTCGAGAGCCACGTCGCGAAGCTGACCGCGCTGTCCCTCAGCCTGCCGACGGAGGTTGCCCGCGGCAACGCCGAGGAGCATGCCCTGCAGGCGAGCGAGAGCGCCGTGACCAAGACGGCGGACGCGGTCAACAAGGTCAGGGAGAAGAAGATCCAGGCGAACAACAAGCCGCCTTCTCCGCCAGGCCAGGACAACGAGCCGAGCCGCCCGAGCGTGGCCCCTGGGCAGCCGGCGAACCCCGAGGGCCGACCGCAGTAGCCGCTCGCCGCGCCAAGCGGCGACCGAAGCACCCGCGGGCTCCGCTACCCTTCGCCCGATCGCCAGCGCGATCGCCCGCAGGGAGGACGCGTGGAGCGCATCACCGAACTGACCGATGTGCGGCCCGGCGGCGGCCGTGTCCGTCGAGCGAGGGCGGCGCTCCGTGACAGCCCCGCAGGTCGGGGTACCGCGAGGGTCGCGGCATTCCTTCGAGTCCCCGGGAACACGCTGGGGCTGCTGCTCCTCGTCTCGGTCCTCCTCCGCGTCCTGTGGCTCAACGTCCCCTCGAGCGGGCTGATCTTCGACGAGGCTTACTACGTCAATGCGGCGCGGGTGATCCTTCATCTGCCGGCGACTTCCCACTACGCCGGCGCCGTCCCTGGCTTCGACCCCAACACCGAGCACCCCGCTCTGGGAAAGCTCTTGATCGCCGGGTCGATGGCCATCCTCGGCGACAATTCCGTCGCGTGGCGTCTCCCGAGCGTCGCGTTCGGGATGATCGCCCTCGTCGCCGTCTACCTCATCGCGAGGGACACGAGCAAGTCGGCGTGGCTCCCCATCGCCGTCACGGCCTTCGTCGCGTTCGACAACCTGACGTTCGTGCAGGGGCGAATCGGCACGCTCGACATCCTCGTGCTTGCCCCGATGCTGGTGGGCTCGTGG
>JAICVI010000128.1 GCA_025935415.1 Chloroflexota bacterium | reverse complement strand
GTTCGCGTTCGTGGGCCAGGTGGAGCGGGCCGCGCGCGGTCGCGAGGGCTTCCAGGAGATCGACGTCACCGAGACGATCGGGCGGTTGGCGAAATGGTCTGCCGAGCCGACGGATGTCACCTCGGCGCTCGAGGCCGCCACCCAGGCGGTCGACCAGGCTTTGAACGGTCGGCCCGGCCCGGTCGTGCTCTCCGTCGCCGAGGACCTGCTCGACGACGAAGTTCCCGCGGGCGTCGCACCGCTGCTGAGCCGGGTGCCGCCGCCGCGCCCCACGGACGAGCAGGTCCGCGACGTCCTGCACCTCCTGGCCGGCGCCGAGCGACCGGTGATCGTTGCGGGCGCGGGCGTGCTCCGTGCCAGGACGTCGAACGACCTGGTGCGGCTGGCGGAGCTCCTTCGCGTGCCGGTCGTCGCGTCGTGGCGGCGTGGTGACGTCATCTCGAATGACAACCCGCTGTATCTCGGGATGACCGGCTACGGGGCACCCGCCACCGTGCGCGAGCGCCTCGAGGCCGCGGACGCGATGCTCGTCATCGGGTCGCGGCTCGGCGAGATCAGCACCTACGGCTGGACGATCCCGGGGGCGAACACCCGCTGGGCCCACGTGGACGTCGCCCCGGGTCGGATCTCGCCCACGCTGCCGCCCGCCGCCCTGACAGTCACCGCGGACGCGCGCCTGTTCCTGCGGGCCGCAGTGGCGCGCCTCGAGGCCCGCGGCGTGCTCGATGCGGCTTCCACGGACGCGCGCACCGCCCGGAATGCGGAGGACCGCGCGGCCTGGGAGGCCGCCACCGTCATCGATGGCCATCCCTGGAGCGGCCCGGGCGTGCATCCCGGCCGAATCATCACGACGCTCCGAACGCACCTGCCCGACGACGGGATCGTGACCACGGATGCCGGCAGCTTCGGGACCTGGGCCGCGCGCGGCTTCCGCTTCCGACGCCCTGGGACCTTCCTCGGGTCCACCTCGGGAGCGATGGGGTACGGGCTCCCCGCGGCCATCGCCGCGGGCCTCGTCCATCGCGACCGCGCGGTGGTCGCGCTCGTCGGCGATGGCGGGCTCGGGATGACGCTCGCCGAGATCGAGACGGCGGTGCGAGCCGGCCTGCGCACGATCGTCCTCGTGTTCGACAACCAGCGCTACGGGATGATCCGCACGTACCAGGATCGGCGCGAGGCCGAGAGCGCCAGCGCGACGGACCTCGGGCCGATCGACTTCGCAGCCGCGGCCAGGGCGCTCGGGGCGCGTGGCGTTCGGGTCGAGGAGGACGCGGCCTTCGAGCCGGCGCTCCGACAGGCGCTCGTCGCCGACCGGCCGACGGTCATCCACCTCGTGGTCGATCGACGCTGGGAGGGTGTCGACAGCCGACCGTGAGCGACTCCCGGGACCCGTACGAGGTATTGGGGGTACCTCGGGACGCTTCGATGCGACAGATCCGGGCCGCGTACGTCGCGCGCGCCCGACAAGCCCATCCCGACCTCGTGGGCTGGAAGGGCCTCGACGTGATGCGATCGCTCAACGAGGCCTGGGCGATCCTCAAGGACGCGTCACGGAAAGCCGCCTGGGACGCGGCCAACCGACCCCCTGGCTCGGCACCGGCGACCGGCAGCCGAGAAGACCCGAAGGACAATGCCTTTCGGCCGTTCTGGACGGGGGCCATGGGACCGCCACCGGGCCGCGGGTCAGGCTCGGTGGTGCACTTCGGGATCTACGAGGGCTGGTCCCTGGGCGAGATCGCCCGTCGCGATCGCGGCTATCTCCTGTGGCTCCGGGACAAGCCCGAGGCCGAGGCCTTTCGGCAGGAGATCGCGCGCATGCTCGATCCGAACGCCCCGGAGCCGGAGGACGCGCGGCGTGGCCGTCGCCGCTGAGACTGGCGAGCGGAACCTCAAGCCCGGCGGCCGCGCTTGCGCTTCGGCGGCTCCCGGGCGGCCCTCGCCTGGGCGTCCTGGATCTGCTTGAAGACCTTGCCCATGCCCGGGCGCAACAGGTCGCGCGCCCGGGCCTCGGCGTCGCGGTCGCGCCGCCTGAGCCGCGCCGCCTCGGACGGCGACAGGTCGCGATCAGCGCCCTCGGGCGTGTCGAAGTCCGGCATGTGCGGGATCGTCGAGCCTTCCCGGTCCTCCCGTCAACGGGCCAGCCGGTAGGCTTCCCGCGTGGCCGAAGACGACGCCCCGGAGAAGCTCAAGCGAGAGAAGGCCGGCACGTACCGCACCTCCGACGGCCGGTTCGCGGTCGAGCAGTCGTCGAGCGGCTGGGTCCTGGTGGACGACGAGCAGACCAACGAGCTCGGGCTGCCGCTGACGCGGGGGCCCTTCGCCACGCTGGACGAGGCCCGCGACGCGATCGCCGCGGCGCGCTCCGGCACGGCACCACGGGGCGAGGTCGTCTCGATCGCCGACCGTCCGCGGAAGGCCACCGGGACCACGGATGCCGGTAAGCCCAGGGACAGGCGTTCGAGGCCACGGGACATCGGCGAGGCTGGTGCCGAAGGACACGAAGCCGCAGAGGGCCAGTCGCGGTCACGCGCGGCGACCTCGAAGACGAAGGCAAGGCCGCAGCGACCCCCGAAACCCGCGGTGGTCATCCGGGAGCTGCGCGCCGCCGATGGCGAGCAGCTCCGCAGGCTCTGGGCCGAGTGCGGCTTCCGGTCGCTCGGCGACGACGATCTCAGCCTTGCGCGGATGGCGCGTCGGAATCCCGGCCTGCTGCTCGTGGCCTCCGAGGGCACCCGCGTCGTCGCGTCGGCGCTGGGTGCGTGGGACGGGCGGCGCGGCTGGATCTACCACGTCGCCACGGCGACGAGCCATCGCCGCCAGGGGCTGGCCGCTCGACTCCTCGACCAAGTGGAGGCGGGGCTGCGTGACCTCGGCTGTCCCAAGGTCAGCGTGCTCGTCCGCGAGGCCAACGAGGACGGGCGCGACTTCTGGCGCCACCGGGGCTACGACGAGGCCTCGCGGCAGTTCGCGCGGGAGCTCCAGCAGAGCTGACGTCGGCGCCGTGCTCGCCACCCGCGATGGGCCCGAGAGAACCGGGCGCCGGTTGGGATCGAGACTGTGAGCGGCCGGCGAGGTGGCTGTGATTGGCGGAACCCGGTCGCGGGCACCGTCGCAACGGGCCGCGCCCTAGCGTGGGGATCAGCCGGCAGCGGCCCGAGCGAGCATCGAGCGCTCGGCCCCCGGAGACACTCGGCGCGGAACCGTCGGGGACCGGGCGTCGAATCGGGCCGGGCCGGCGTCCAGCCTTGGGTCGGAGGGCCGTATGCTTCTGCCCGTGAGTGACATCGGAGCCGCCGTCAAGCGCGCGAGCGCCTACCTGTCCGACCATCCCTCGGAGGCGCAGTACCGCGACTCCCACGCGCGGGCGAGGCTCGGGAGCGGTCTTCGCGTCGAGGTCGACGGGCCGGGCGGTGAGCGCCTCAGCACGGACATGCCGAAGGGCATCGGCGGCGCTGCGACGATGCCCTCTCCGGGTTGGTACTTCCGCGCCGCCGCGGCTGCGTGCGTCGCGTCGCTGATCGGGATTCGAGCCGCGATGACCGGCGTCGAGCTGGCCGCGGACAGCATCGAGGTGACGGTCGACAGCGAGTCCGACGACCGGGGCATCCTCGGGCTCGATGACCGCATCCCGGCCGGAGCGCTGTCGCTGCGCGTCGTGGTCGCCGTGCGAAGCGGCGGCCCGGATCGCGAAACCCTCGGCTCCCTGGCGACCTGGGCGGTCGCGCACTGCCCGGTGACCGACACCGCGCAGCGCGCGATCCCGATCGAGGTCCGCCTCGGCTGACCCTCAGCTTGGTGGTGGCGCGGGAAAGACGGCCCTGATCGACCGCTGGAATGAGATCACGATCCGAATCTGGATCACCGTCTCGACCAGGAAGGTGACCGCGAACGCGATCGTCCCAAGCACCGCTGCCGAGCCCTCGTCGTGCTCCAGGAGCAGGGTCGCGATCGCCGCCAGGACCCCGACCAGCGCGCTGCAGATGACGGCGATCATCCCGGGCATCGTCGTCAATCCGTGCGCCACGTTCCGAAGCGCCGAGGGGCTGACCGGGCCATAGGTGACCAGCACCGAGCGGACGTCGTCGTAGCCGCTCGTGATGAAGTACCGCTCGAGGCCCGGGACGGTCTCGAAATACGCATGCCGGATGCGATTCATGCCCTGCAGGTACAGGATGTCCTCGGTGCTGACCGCGGCGATCCGCCCCAGGGTCGCGAAACCCACGAAGAGGTCGAGGCCGAGCACGAGCAGTGCGACGAGAAGGAACCCGTCGCTGAAGCCGGTCCCGGTCGAGATCAGACCGAGCGCCACGAGGGTGGCGGAGAGCAGGGCGAGGAACATCCCGCCGCGCGCGAAGGCCTCGTTGTAGGCCAGCGATCGCGCGGAGAGCAGGCTCCAGTGCTCCGTGCTCAGGATCTGGAGGGCGCGGGGATCGTCGACCGCGCGGTCCCCGGGCCGCGCGGCGCCCGCCGGAGCTCGGCGAGACCAGTCCGGCTGCGCCTCCGGAGTCCCCGGCGAAATGAAGCGGTCCTCCCCGCCGGAGACCGCGGGAATGATGTGGACCGTGGCGTTCGGCGGCACCGGCGTCGCGAGCGTGGCCCGTTCCCCGGCGACGAAGACGTTGATGTGCGTCCGGATGCTCGGCCCCGCGTCCAGCACGCGATTCCGCAGGCCCGGGACCTGGGCATCAAGGTCCGCGATGACCTCCTCGACGGTCGTGCCGCTGGCAGACAGTCGAGTTGGCGTGCCCGGGAAGAGGGCGGCGAGGGAGCGGGGGATCCGGACTTCGGACATCTGGGGCGCGAGGGTGGTTCTGGGTCGCCGAGGGCTCTGGAAGCTCGCGCCGTCAGCCGACGACGGCGACGTCGACCGACCAGATCGCCGGCAGGTTGTCGGCGACGAGGCTCCAGGTTCGCCCCTCATCGCGCGAGCCATAGAGCTGGCCGGTGCTCGTCCCGAAGTAGACCCCGACCGGATCGCGCCGGTCGACGGCCATCGCCTCGCGCAGGACGGAGACGTAGGCGTTGTCCTGCGGGAGCCCCTCGGTCGACTTCGTCCACGTCTCGCCGCCATCGTTCGTGCGGTAGACGGCGGCGTGGCCGTCGATCATGAAGCGGCCCTGGTCCGGCTCCGTCATGGGGATCGTCCAGACCGTCTTCGGGTCGCGCGGGTGGGCGCCCATCGGGAAGCCGAACTCCGTCGGCAGGCCCTTCGTGATCTCCTCCCACTGGCGGCCACCGTCGCTGGAGCGGTAGACGCCGCAATGGTTCTGCTGGTAGAGGTGCTCGCCGCCGTCCGCGGCCATGACCAGCTTGTGGACGCACTGGCCGAAGTCCGGGTATTGCTGGCCCTCGGGCATGAAACCGGCGCGCACGCCCCGGTTGCGCGTCTCCCAGGAGGCGCCGCCGTCCTGCGTCTCGAAGGCGCCGACCGAGGAGATCCCGACCCAGACGCGGTCCGTGTCCTCGGGGTGGGGGACGATCGAATGGAGGATCAGCCCACCGTTCCCCGGCTGCCACTCCGGGCGGCTGGGGTGGTTGGTGAGGCCCTCGACGTGCGACCACGTCGATCCGCCGTCGGAGCTCTTGAACAACCCGGCCGGCTCGACCCCCGCGTACAGAGCGTCCGGGCCGGTTGCGAGATTCCAGATCGTCGCGATCTTCTCGCCACCGTCGCCGTAGGTGAGGCCCTCGCTGGAGTGGGTCCAGGTCCTGCCCAGGTCCTCGCTGCGCCAGACCGCGGGGCCGTACCAGTTGCTCCCACCCCCGGCGTAGAGGGTGCCCGACTTCGCATCCACGATCGCGTCGTGGATCGGCCAGCCGTCGCAGAGCGGGCCGCGGACGTCCCACGTCTCCCGATCCGGGTCGCCATCGAGCACGAACAGGCCCTTGCGCGTGCCGACGAGCAGCGCGACTCGCTTCGTCATCAGTGTCCTCCGTACCATGCGCGTGGCAGCGCGCCCGATGCTCCGTCCGTCGCGGTGCAGCCTACCCCACGGAGGGTCCCCGCGATGACGCTCGGCAGGCTCGAGTTCCTGTACACGCCGAGCGACGACATGGTCGCGGACCTCCGCTACCTCGTGGACGTGCTCGGCGGCGAGCAGGTCTTCGCGGTCGAGGACGGCGGCGTCCGGGTGGCCATGGTGACGCTCGGTGACGGCCCCGCGATCCTGATCACGGACCATCTCGAAGGCGATCGGCCGGTGCATCTCTACGCGGTGGAGGACCTGGAGGCCGCGGCGGCCGCCCTCGGGGAGCGGGGCTGGACCCGGCAGCGTGCCGTGGAGGTCCCGCCCGGGCCGGCGATCACGTTCCGGACGCCCGGCGGCCTCCGCCTCGGCATCTACCAGCCCAGCCGGCCGTTCGTGGTCGAGTCCTTCCGGGGCCGGCGCGACTTCTGAGAGCCCCGGGCGTAGATTCGGCCGTGAGGGATCCGAGCGCCGGGAGAGTTGCCATGGCCGCCGCTGCGCCACCATTCGCCGGCTTCACGCCGGCGGCGATCCAGTTCCTCGTCGACCTGGCGGACCACAACGACCGGGCCTGGTTCCAGCCGCGCAAGTCCGAGTACGAGCGACTCCTGAAGGAGCCGCTCGAGGCGATGATCGCCGCGCTCGCAGAGCGGCTCGCCGCACGAGGCGTGCCCATCGAAGCCGACCCGAGGAAGGCGCCGTTCCGGATCTATCGCGACACCCGCTTCAGCAAGGACAAGTCGCCTTACAAGACCCACCTGGGCGCGAGCTTCCCCTGGGTCGGCGGGTCGGGTGTCCATGTACCCGCCGACGGGTCGCACGAGTCCCGGACGCACGGGAACGGCGGGTACTTCCACTTCCAGCCTGGGGAGATGTAC
>JAICVI010000204.1 GCA_025935415.1 Chloroflexota bacterium | reverse complement strand
GGGTCGTTCTTCAGCTGGACCACGAACTGGTTGGCCATCCGGCCAATCGTAGCCTCCGGGGCTATCGTGCGGCGATGCGACTGGCGGCAATCGCGGCCGATCTCCCGCCGGACGTGTCGGCCGCCCTGGCCTCCCCGAGCGAGGGCCGGCAGGACAAGGTTGGGGTCGACGGCGTCGCCTGGCCGACGACGACGTGGGGCTCGCCAACGGCTCCCCCGCTGCTCCTGGTCCACGGCGTGACGTCCACTGCCGGAATCTGGTGGCGCGTCGGTCCGGCGCTGGCGGCGTCCGGCCGGCGGGTGATCGCCATCGACATGCCCGGCCACGGCCGGACGGCGCCGACCGCGCGGTCCCACCGGTTCGCGGATACCGCGGCGGAGCTCGCCGCGTTCATCCGCGCTGCGGGGTTGGCGCGCCCGGACCTCGCCGTCGTCGGGCACTCCTGGGGCGCGATGGTCACGGCGCACCTCCCGGCAGCCGGGATCGCGCCGCGGACGCTCGTGCTGCTCGATCCGCCAGTGCTGACCCTCGGCCGCCTGGAAGCGCTGACGCGGGACCCTACCGAGCGGAGCTACGCGACGCTCGAAGAATCGATCACGGCGGTGCGCGAGGCCAACCCGACGTGGTCGGACGGCGACGTCCGGGCCAAGGCTCAGGCGCTCACCGAGTTCGACCCGCAGCTCGTCCTCGACGTCCTGTTGAAGAACGGCGACTGGGACGGCGGGATGGCGGCGCTTCGCGATCCGGCCGCCCGCGAGGTCGACGCCTGGCTCATCCGCGGGGACTGGCCTTCGGGTGGCCTCATCCCCGACTTCAAGGTTCCAGACATCGAGGCCCAGCTGGGCGCCGATCACGTCGTGACGATCGCCGGCGGGCCGCACTCGCCGCAGCGAACACACCCGGAGGCGACGATTCTCGCCGTCCTCCGGGCGATCGATGGGGACGCCCGGACGTAGCCACCGGCGCCCTATCCCCTGGCCCGCTTCGGCTGGAGGATCCGGATGCCGTTGCCGAACGGGTCGCGGATGCCCATGTCGATGCCGTAGGCGTGCTCGATGGGCTCCTGCGTGAAGTCCGTGACGCCACGCTCCTTGAGCGTCTCGTAGTACGCGTGGGCGTCATCTGTCTCGATGACGATCGAGCCCATCGCACCCTTGGCGATCAGCTCGCGGAGCTGGGCTGCGGTCGCCTCGTCGTGGACCGGCGGTCCCGGCTCTTCGAGGAAGATCTCGACCTCGGAGTTCGGGAACCGCACGGTCAGCCAGCGGAACGGTCCCTGCCGGACATCGGCGGCCTTCTCGAGCCCGAGCTTGTTGACATAGAAGTCGAGGGCCTCCTCCTGGTCGAGGACCTTGACGCCGGTGACGCTCAACCTGGTGTTCATCGAGATCTCTCCTGGCGACGGCCGCGGGCTGCGGTCACGCGCTACGAAGCCTCCGCGGCGACGGCTTCCTTGGAACTTCTGGATTCGCGCCCGGAACGCACGGCCGCCAGGGGCCGCATCGCCATCATCTGGAAGCAGTTCGGCGCGATGAACGGGTCGTTCTGGTCGCGATAGGTGGACGGCGACAGGCCGACGATCTCCCGGAACGTCCGGCTGAACGTCCCGAGGCTGGAGAAGCCCACGTCGAAGCAGATGTCGGTCACGCTGCGGTCCGTTTCGCGAAGCAGGAACATGGAACGCTCGACGCGGCGGCGCTGGAGGTAGCGATGGGGCGTCTCGCCGAACACCGCCCGGAAGCTGCGGATGAAATGCGCCTCGGACACGTGGGCCACCGCAGCGATCGCGGGAATGTCGAGCGGCTCGGCGTAGGCCCGGTCCATGGCGTCGCGCGCGCGAAGCAGCCGGCGGTTGACGTCCTCGTTCGCCCGGGTCATGCGGCCCGCAGCGCGATCGCGCGGCGGTAGGCCTCGAGGTACGCGGGCGCCGACGCAGAGCGCCAGTCGAAGTCGACGGCCATGCCGCGATCGAGGAGCGAGTCCCACGCGCGATCGCCCGATCGGTGGCGCTCGAACCTGGCGCACGCGGCGACCAGGGCCTTCGGGTCCTCGCCCTCGAAAGCGAAGCCGGTGCCGGCCACCGGGTCACGGTCCACGTCGATGACGGTGTCGCGCAGTCCGCCGGTGGCGCGGACGATCGGCGGCGTGCCATAGCGGAGCGAGACCATCTGGCCGGTGCCGCACGGCTCGAACCGGGAGGGCATCAGGAAGCCGTCCGCGCCGGCGTACATCCGGCGGGCGAGGTCGCGATCGAAGCGCTCGACGAGGGCGATCCGGCCGGCCCCGGCCGGTGACTGCGCGACCGCCCGCAAGGGCTCGACGACCTCGTGGCTGCCGGACCCGAGCACGGCCAGGCGAAAGCCCTGGGCGATGAGGGCCGGCGCCGCGGCGGCGAGGAGGTCGAAGCCCTTCTGGCGATCGAGCCGGCCGATCATCGACAGGACGGGCCGGGCGTCCGAGGGGTCGAGGCCCAGCTCACCGAGCAGCGCGCGCCGGCAGGCCCCTTTCCCGCTGCGATTCTCGCGGGAGTAGCGCGCCGGGAGGGCGTCGTCGGTCGCGGGGTCCCAGAGCTCCGTATCGAGCCCGTTGAGGATCCCGAAGAAGCGATCGCCGCGCGCACGAAGGTCGCCATCCAGGCCCATCCCGAACTCCGGGGTGAGCGCCTCGGCGGCGAATCCCGGGCTCACGGTGTTCACGAGGTCCGAGCGCGTGACCGCCGCGCGCAGGAGGTCGATCCCATTGGTCGCACCGACTGCGGCCAGCTCGCGCGGCGACAGGCCGAGCTCGGGGGCGCGCTCGGGCGGCGTCCAGCCGTGATAGGCGAGGTTGTGGACCGTGAGGAGCATCGCCGCACCACCGATCGCCGGATCGGCCCGATAGACGGAATCCCGCAGCAGCGCCGCCGGCCCGGTATGCCAGTCGTGGATGTGGATGAGGTCCGGCGGCGCCCCGGTCGAGCCGCCGGTCCGAAGGTGCTCGAGGGCCGCCCGGCACAACAGGCCGAAGCGCCAGGCGTTGTCGGGATGGTCGCCGTCGCCGGGCGGGCCGTACAGCCCGTCGCGGTCGAAGGCCGGCGGGTGATCCACGAGATGCAGGCGGTAGCCGTGGGTCTCCGAGATGAGCAGGCGCAGCGCCGTGGTGCCACTCCGGGCCAGCGGATCCGGCACCGACAACGGCACGGCCTGCGCGGCACCCGGGACCTGGATCCCGCGGTAGTTGGGAAGGTAGACGTCCACCAGGTCGGCGAGGCCGCACGCGGCCCCGAGGCCGACCTGCCCGAGCGCCCGGGCCAGGGCGTCGACGACATCCGCGAGCCCGCCCGTCTTGGCCCATGGCTCGCACTCCGCGGCGATGAACGCGACGCGAATCGGGCGAGACGACGACATCGGACCGAGGATAGGGCGGGCTCGGAGCGGACCCTTGCTAAACCGGTTTACGCGTCTCGCCGGTGCCCGATATGCTCCCGCGGATGGAGCCCATCGTGCGCGTGCCGTCGGCCGCGCCCACGCACGTCCGCGTTCCGCCGGAGCTCGAGGGCCTGCGCCGCCTCGCCTACAACCTCTACTGGAGCTGGCACCCGCGCGCGCGTGGCCTGTTCGCACGGATCAACAGCGCTGCATGGGCGCGAACGCACAGCCCGATCCCGGTGCTCGCCGGGATGGTCGACTGGCCGGCCCTCCTCGACAACCCCGACTTCATGGTCGAGGCGCAGCGCGTCATCGCGGACTTCGATCGCTACCTGGCCAATGGCGCGGATCACTGGTTCCACCGCCGCCATGCCCACAAGCTCGACGGCCCGATCGC
>JAICVI010000063.1 GCA_025935415.1 Chloroflexota bacterium | reverse complement strand
CTTGCGCCCGTGCGGCCATTCCTGGCGCCCGTGCGGCCATTCCTGGCGCCCGTGCGGCCACTCCTGGCGCCCGCCCGGCCACTCCTGGCGCCCGCCCGGCCACTCCTGGCGCCCGCCCGGCCACTCCTGGCGCCCGCGCGGCCCCCTGGCGCCCGCCTTGATTAACCCACTCGCATCACCGAAACGAGGTTGGTCCCGAGCGCGGCGCGCCCAGGGGCCAGCAGATGGAGCGCCGAACGAGGGCCGCGGACAGGAGAGCGCGCCCGCGCGCCCGCGCGCCCGCGCGCTACGACGAGCTGCTCGAGCCCGTTTCGATGAAGGTTGTCGGCGCGCCGTGCACGGCCGGGATCGAGCCGAGCCGGCCCGCCTGGTAGTCGCGGACGGCCTGAATCACCTCTTCGCGCGTGTTCATCACGAACGGCCCCATCCAGGCCACGGGCTCGCGGATCGGCCGGCCGCCGAGGATGAGCACGTCGAGGTTCGGCGAGCGTGACTCCTGTCGGCGAGCCTCGAGCGCCGACACGGTCAGCGCATCACCGGCGCCGAAGACAGCGAGCTGGCCGGTCCGGATGGGCTGTGGCTCGGTGCCGGCCGGTGCACCCGCGGCCCGCGACGTGCCGGCCCGGAGCGGCGCGGCCGCGCCCACGGTCCCGAAGCCGTTCATGACGTACAGCAGCGCGTTGTAGTCGGCGCGCCACGGGAGCGAGAGTCGGGCTCCTGGCGACAGGGTTGCGTGGACGAGGCTCATCGGCGTGAAGGTCGAGCCGGGGCCGACGAGCGTCTGGTCGCGACCCGCGCCGATCTCGCCGGCGATCACCCGCACGAGCGCTCCGCCATCGGGCGTCGTCGCGAGCGCGACCTGGTTCGCGCGGATGTCCTGGTAGCGCGGCGGAGACCACTTCTGGGCTGCGGGCAGGTTGACCCACAGCTGGAAGCCGTGGAACAGACCGCCGGACGCCACGAGCCACGCGGGCGGCTTCTCGATGTGCAGGATGCCCGCGCCCGCGGTCATCCACTGCGTGTCGCCGTTCGTGATGGTGCCGCCACCACCGTTCGAGTCGTTGTGCTCGAACACGCCGTCGATCATGTAGGTGACCGTCTCGAACCCCCGATGCGGGTGCCACGGCGTGCCTTTCGGCTCGCCCGGCGCGTACTCCACTTCCCCCATCTGGTCGAGATGGACGAAGGGATCCAGGTCGGCGAGATCTACGCCGTGGAAGGCCCGTCGGACCGGAAAGCCCTCGCCCTCGAACCCCGACGGCGCGCTGGTTATGGACCGCACCGGCCGCTGCGACGCGGCGGACGGATCCGGGGCTGGAATTCGAGGCAGGACGGCGATGTCGTCGACGGTGATTGCGGGCATGCGCAAATGATTGACGAGTCAACGATCTCCCGTCAACCACCCGGCCCGCATAACAGCGCCGTAGGAGCGCAGCGGCCCCTGCCGTTGCAGTTTCGTTGCTTCGGCCCTCGACCCCCATTCCGGCCTGTAGAGTCCGAGCGGATCGATCTCGTTTCCGGAGGGACGGACACGCCACAGTCGCTCTCGCTTCGGCATGGCTGGTTTGCCGACACCGTGCTCACGGTCGCCCTTGTCGGGATCGCGGCGATCCTGTCGGCCGTCGCTGCGACCGTGATCCGCTCGCCGTCGTCGTTCTTTCCGTTCCTGATCGCCGTCGCAATCGCGTCATTGCGCGCGGGCGCCTACGCGGGCGCGCTCGCGACGGCACTCTCGGCGTTGATCGCGGTGTTCTTCTTCTTCTCGCCGGTGACCAGCCCGTTCATCGCGTCCCGGGCCGATCAGGCCGCGCTGGCGCTGTTCGCCGTGGAGGCCCTGGCCATCTCCGGCCTCGGCGCGTACGCCCGCCGGTCCAGGCTGCGCCTCGAGCACGATGCCGCCACCAACGCGCGGCTGCTCGAAGCCGAACGTTCAGCCCGGAGCGATGCCGAGCGGGCGACGTCGCGCTCCACTGGGCTCGAGGCAACGGCCGCGGCGCTCGGGCGCGCGCTCAGCACGGACGAGGTCGCCGAGATCGCGGTTCGCGAAGGCCTGGCCCGGCTCGGGGCCGGTCGCGGCGTCGCCGGCATCCTCGAGGCGGATGGCCACTCCATCCGGACGCTCGCCGCGATCGGCTTCCGCGACGACATCGTCGCCGGCTGGCCGACCTTCGACATCGGCGATGCCGCGCCGCTCTCCGAGGCGCTGCGGCTCCGGGAGCCGTTGCTCATCGCCACGTCAGAGGAGCTGACCGAGCGCTATCCCGAGTTCACCCGCAACGCGGCCCCCGGCGGACCGGCCGTGGTCGTGCCGTTGCTGTACGAGGATCGCCCGGTCGGCGGGATGTACTTCCGCTACGCCTCGGCGACCGCCCTCGTCGACGCCGACAAGCCCTACCTCCTCGCGCTCGGGCGCCAAGTGGCGTCGGCGCTCGAGCGAGCGCGCCTCTACGACAGCGGCTCGCGGGCATGGGCCGACGCGGAGCGCGCCCATGAGCGGATGGCCTTTCTCTCGCAGGTCGGCGAAGCCCTGGCCCAGGGCGAGGACATCGATACGGCCCTGAAGCGCATCGCCGCCCTGGCCGTGCCGGGAATCGCCGACTGGGCGGTGGTGTTCCTGCAGCAGCCGGATCGCTCGATCCGCGTCCTCACGATCGAGCGCGACGCCGACGCCGACACTGACACCGCCCTCGCCGCCGTGCGCGACTTCCTCACCACGCGGCCGCCGACGCTGGAGGACCCTGTCGGCGCGGGTGCCGCGATCGCCACCGGTCGCGTCCAGCTCGTCACCGACTACCACGCGTTCCAGGAGTCGGTGGAGATCCCCGACGACGCCCGGCGAGTGGTCGAGCTCTCAGGGCTGCGGAGCGTGATGCACTGCCCGCTCGTGCATGAAGGGACCGTGTTCGGTGCGCTGACCCTCGCGACCGTGGGAGATCGCGCGTTCGGCGAGGCCGACACGACCTTCGGCGAGGAGCTCGGCCGGCGCGTGGGCACCGTGCTGGCGAACCTGCGCCTGAACGCCCGTCTCGCGAGCCGGCTCCACGGCCAGGAGGCGGTCGCCCGTCTCGGTCAGCTGGCGGTGGTCCTCCACGACCTCGAGCCGCTGTTCGAAGCCGCTGCGCGCGAGCTCGGCGACGTCCTCCAGGGCGACATCACCGCGATCATGCAGCACATCCCGTCGCGCGGCGCCCTTCGCATCGTGGCCGGCTCCGGGTGGCGCGACGGCGTCGTCGGCCACGCGGTGATTCCGGACAATGCCGGGTCGCACTCCGGCTTCGCGCTCGTCTCCGACGGCCCCGTGGTGAGCATGGACTACACGGCAGAGGACCGGTTCCGAGCGAGCCCCATCGTCCTCGACCATGGCGCCCGCTCCGGTGTGACCACGCCGATCCTGGGGCCGGATGGCCCGTGGGGCGTCCTCGGCGTCCACAGCCTCACTCCCGGCCGCTTCGACCCGGACCAGATTGCGCTGCTCGACACCTTCGCGAACGTCCTCGGCAGCGCCATCAGCCGGCGCGCCGTGGAGATCGCTGTCCGCGACCGCGACGACCGGCTGGAGCTGGCCCTCGCGGCCTCCCGAACGGGCTTCTGGGAATGGAACGTCCAGAGCGGCCGCATCCACTGGTCCGATGAGATCTGCCGCCTCCACGGGCGCGAGCCGGGCACGCAGCTCGAGAGCCTCGAGGCCTACCTCGACCTGGTCCACGAGGACGATCGCGACTGGGTTCGCGAGCGCATCACCGGCGCGCTCGAGACCGGCGCCTATGACGCCCGCTTCCGGATCCGCCTCCCCGACGGCAGGATTCGCTGGACCCACGGCACGGCAAAGGCCTTCTTCGACACCCACCACAAGGCCGTCCGTATGATCGGCGTCGCGCGTGACGTGACCGACGAGGTGACGCTCGAGCAGGAGCGCCTCCGCATCGCGGAGGCCGAGCGCAGCCAGGGCGAGCTGAGCCAGGCCTTCATCGGGGTCGTGTCGCACGAGCTGCGCACGCCGATCACCTCGATCTACGCGGGCTCGAAGCTGCTCCGCCGGATGGGTCCCGCCGACAGCGAGAATCGCAACGAGCTCACGGCCGACATCGAGGCCGAGGCGGAGCGGCTCTACCGCCTGACCGAGGACCTGCTCGTCCTGACGCGCGTGGAGCGCGGCACCCTGGACATCGGCCTCGAGCCCGTCGCGATGCCCCGCGTCCTGGAGCGCGTGATCGCCAGCGAGCAGGAGCGCTGGCCGCTGACGACCATCGAGCTCGTCGTCCAGCCGGGGATCCCGATCGCGCTGGGCGACAACACCTACATCGAGCAGCTCATCCGCAACCTCGTCGGCAACGCCGCGAAGTACGCGCCCCAGGGCGGGGTCGTCCAGGTCGTCGCGACCGCGACGCAGCCGCAGGACGGGCAGGGCTCGGAGATCGAGATCCGGGTGCTCGACCAGGGCCCCGGCCTCCCAGAGGACGATGCCCACCGGCTGTTCGAGCTCTTCTATCGCTCGCCGCTCACGGCGAAGAAGGCACCGGGCGCGGGGATCGGCCTGTTCGTCTGCAACCACCTGGCGCTGGCCATGGGTGGGCGTCTCTGGGCCCGGAATCGAGATGAGGGCGGGGCCGAGTTCGGGTTCAGCCTGCGCCCGTACGTGGCCGAGGAGGCAAGCCGCAACGGGGTCGCCGCCATCCCCGGTTCGCGCGGCGACCGCGAGCCCGAGGTGATCCGCGCCGGGGCCTGACCAGCGCGCGATCCGCCCATCCTTGGCACGATTCGGGAAACCCCCGGCGCCCCCGAATCGGGAGGACCTCACCGTGACACTCGCACCAACCGCGCTCCAGGACGCCATCGCCCGCCTCGGAACCGAGATCGACGGCACGCTGCTCCAGCCAGGCGAGGACGGCTACGAGGCGGCCCGGCTCATCAGCTACGGCGGCATCGACGCCCACCCCGCGGCGATCGTCCAGGTCGCCGGCGTCGACGACATCCGCCGCGTCCTTGCCGTCGCCCGTGAGACCGGAGTCGAGCTCGCGATCCGGAGCGGCGGCCACAGTGGCGCGGGCCACGGCACGACCGAAGGCGGGCTCGTCCTCGACGTCCGTATGCTCCGCCGGATCGACATCGACCCGGTGACGAAGACCGCCTGGGCCGAGACCGGCCTCACCGCCGCGGACGTCTCGAAGGCTGCGGGCGAGCACGGGCTGGCGATCGGCTTCGGGGACACCGGATCCGTCGGGATCGGCGGGATCACCACCGGCGGCGGGATCGGCTACCTCGTGCGCAAGCACGGCCTCACCATCGACAACGTCCTCGCAGCGGACGTCGTGACCGCCGACGGCGAGCTCGTCCGAGCGGATCCCGAGACCAACCCCGAGCTGTTCTGGGCGATCCGTGGCGGCGGGGGCAACTTCGGCGTCGTGACGCGATTCCGCTATCAGCTCGCGGATGTCCCCAGGATCGTGGGCGGGATGCTCTTCCTGCCGGCGACCGCCGAGATCCTCGAGCGGTTCGTGCAGCTGGCCGACGAGGCGCCGGAGGAGCTCTCGGGGATCGCGAACGCGATGCCCTGTCCGCCGATGCCCATGGTCGACGAGGCCTGGCATGGCAAGCTCGTGCTGTTCTGCCTCATGTGCTACGCGGGCGACACGGAGCCGGGCGAGGAAGCCCTCCGGCCGTTCCGCGAGCTCTCGAAGCTCGCCGGGCTCGAGGAGCCCATCGCCGACCTCATGCGGCCGATGACCTACCCGGAGATGTTCCCGCCCGAGGACGGCGATTACCGCCCCCTGGCGGTCAGCATGAACCTGCTCATCGACCGCTTCGATCGCGCGACCGCGGACGTGGTGATGGAGCAGCTCGCCGCCTCGGATGCCGCGATGCGCGCCGTGCAGATCCGGGTCATGGGCGGCGCGATGGCCCGCGTGCCCTGGGACGCCACCGCCTTCGCCCACCGGACCAGGAAGATCCTGATCAACGTGGCCTGCTTCTACGAGGGCGACGCCGACAAGCCCATCCGGGAGGCCTGGATGCACGCGACAACCGCCGCGATCCGCGAGGCCGCGGGCGCCACGGACACCTGCGCCTACGTCAACTTCGTCAACGACGAGGGGCCGGAGCGCATCCACGACATCTACCCGGACGCAACGTACCGGCGTTTGGCCGAGATCAAGCGCCGCTACGACCCCGGAAACCTGTTCCACCGTAACCAGAACGTGCCGCCAGCCTGACCGCACGGCACAATGCGGCCATGCCCGCCTTCGACCTCATCGGCTGGATCGTCATCGGCCTGCTCGCAGGCGCCATCTCCGGCTGGTTCGTCGGGACCAAGAGCGTCCAGGGCTGCCTGCCGACGATCGTGGTCGGCATCGTGGGCGCCCTGATCGGCGGCTACCTCGCCCGCGGCCTCAACAACGAGCCGGTGCAGGGCTTCCTCGGCGCGCTCGCCTTTGCCGTGATCGGCTCCATCCTGGTTCGAATCGTCCTCCGTGCCATCGAGGGCGGCAACCGGCGCTGACCCGGGGATCCATGCAGGTCCGCACCGACCGTTCCCGGTCGGCGCGCCGCCCCCGTACGCTCGCGGCGATGACGACGACCAAACCCGCCGGGCGCCTCGGCGACGCCGAGTACGTCGGCGACGTCGCGCTCTTCGGCGACGCCGGGCTCCTCGACGATGCGGCGCTCCTCCTCGAGCTCGAGCCCGAGGTCCACCGCCTCTACGACCGTCACGCCGGCATGGCCCAGGAATGGTTCCCGCACGACTTCATCCCGTACCGGCTCGGGCGCGACTTCGACAAGGAGCCCTGGACGCCCGACCAGCCCCGGCTCACCGGCATTGCCCAGACGTCCTTCGAGATCGGGCTGCTGACCGAGGACAACCTGCCGTCCTACCACCGGTTGATCCACGGCATGTTCGGCAAGGGCGACGGCGCGTGGCTCAACTGGGTCGGGCGCTGGACGGCCGAGGAGGGCCGCCACGCGATCGTCCTACGCGACTACCTTACGGTCACCCGGAACATCGATCCGGTGTCCCTGGAGCGGGGGCGGATGACGCAGCTCCAGCAGGGCTACGACCATCCCTCGCCGGGCCTGCTCCGCGGCCTCGCCTACGTGACCTTCCAGGAGCTCGCGACGCGGATCTCGCACCGCAACACGGGCCGGTATTCCGAGGACCCCGTCGCGGATCGGATCATGGTCCGGATCGCGACGGACGAGAACCTCCACATGGTCTTCTACCGCGACGTGCTGTCGGCGGCCCTGAAGCTCGACCCGTCGGCCGCGGTTCGGGCGATCGTCGACGAGGTGCTGGCGTTCGAGATGCCGGGCGCGGGGATCCCCGGCTTCGTTCGCAAGGCGGCCCAGATCGCGAAGGCCGGGATCTACGACCTGCGGGTCCACCGCGACGAGGTCCTCCTGCCGATCCTGCGGCACTGGAAGCTCTTCGAGCTGGCCGGGCTCGACGCCGCCGCCGAGGACGCCCGGCGCCGGCTCGCGGCCTACCTGGAGAAGCTCGACGAGCAGGTCCTGCGGTTCGAGGAGCGGCTTGCGCGCTCGACCGTGCCGAGGATCGCCGCGGCGAAGTAGCTGCTGGGGGCGCGGTAGCGGCTAGGGCGCCGGCTCGGGCTCGAGCTTGGGCTCGGGCTCGGGCTTCGGCACGGACTCGAGATTCGGCTCGGGCTCGAGCTTCGGCTCGGGCTGCGGCCTCGGCTCGCGCAGCTTCTCCGCGAAGCTGTGCTGGTACAGCTCCCGGAGACCGATGGCGCCGTCGTGCGCCCCGTCCAGGTCGCCGGCAGAGACATCTCGCTCGGCGGCCCGCCATTCGCGCAGGACCTTCTTGGCATCGTCGGCGAACGGCGGGCCCTCGACCTCCGACTCCTCGGGGATCTCGGTCATCTCGAGCTCGTACGCGCCATCCGCCCGGGGCGCGATGCGCAGGTAGCGCACCCGGACGTGCGAGCCGTCCCGCCGGTACATCGTGGACTCGCCCGTCGGCATGGCTTCGCCCGTCGCCGCAAGCCGGTGCCAGACGGTGATCGCGAGCTCGGCATGCGGTCCGCTGAAGGCGCCGATGGCGAGCCCGCGCAGCTCTTCCGAGGTCACGCCCAGGAGGACCAGTGCCTCGTCGTTTCCCTCGAGATATCGACCGAATTTGTCCGCAACGAGCAATGCCGCCATCGTCGCAGAGATCCCCTCTTCGGACCCTTGGCGACACGAATTTTGCGAATGGCGCGACCGTCGTCAAGACCCGGGCCGCATCGGTCCCCGGAGCGGCCATTGACCGTCCGAGACCAGGCGACTGCAGGCCCGGCATCCCGTCTGTCAAACTGACCCTCGGTGACGCGCGGATCGATCCCCCCGTTCGATTTGTACGAGGAGCTCGAGGTCTCCCGTCAGGCGACCCCATCGGTCATCGAGGCCGCCCACCGGGCCCTCGTCAAGCGCCACCACCCCGACGTCTCGACGTCGGCCGACCTCGAGAAGATCACGCGGCTGAACATCGCCCGTGACTGGCTGCTCGACCCCGTACGGCGTGCCCGCTACGACGGCGGGCCGGGCGTCGATTCCGGGACCACCGCCGCGGCGCGGCCCGTTTCGCGGGCGCGTCGGTCCAGCGCCGCGGCCGGGGCGACCGCCGCCGCTGCCCGACCGACCCGGTCATCCTCACCGGCGAGCTTCGGCATCCACAGCCGGGAGGTCCGCCGCTTCCTCGCCGAGCTGCGCGAGCTCGACGGCACCCGCACGCAGCGGCTCCTGGATGCCAGGGCTGCCATGGATCCGGCGGCGTACTCGGAGGCCCGCGACGCCTCGCTCGCAGCCAGCCGGCCGGAGCGCAACGACGCCTGGGGCTTCGCGCGAGACGCGGCGTCGGTGATCGCGAGGGGCAAGGTCAGCGACGCAGCCGCGGGAGCGATCGTGGCCTCGGTTGCGGCGGATATCGCCGGGGCAATCGTCGTTCGCGACCGCATCACGCCGGCGCAGCTCGACCTCCTGCAGGCGCCTTGGGCCAGGAGCGCGCCGGCGCTGCCAGCCACACCGGAGCAGGCCGAGCGGGCGGTGCGCCCGGACCGGCCCCGCCGCGCCTCAGCCGGCCCCGGCGCCCCGATCACGCTCGGACGCCCGGATGTCCGGGCGCTCGCGCAACGACCCCGGCCGGTGGCCATCGCGGCAGCCGGCCTGGCGGTCCTCGTCGCGATCGCGCTGTTCGCCAGCGGCCGAAAGCCCGAGTCCGCGGTCGCCGGCCTGACCAGCGGCCCGTCGAGCGGCGTGTTCGCGCCCGGCGGGACGCAGGCGACGTTCGCGACCGGACCCTTCGTCCCCGGCGGTTCGACGGATCCATCGGCGACGCTCGCGCCCGGCAGATCCGTGGCGCCCGGCTCGAGCGCCGCACCCACCGCGGTCACACCAGGGCAGACCGTCCCTGCGATCGGTGCGACCACCGCGCCAACGCCACGTCCAACCGCCTCGGCCAATGCGAACCCGACGCCGACGCCCGTCCCCACCGGGGTCCCGACGCCAGCGCCGACCCCGACCCCCGCTCCGAGTCCGACCCCCACCCCATCGCCGCGGATCGTCTGCTCGGTGGTGAGCCTCATCGGGGTGAATACGAGCAATGCCCAGGTGGCGTGGAACACGGCCGAGTTCACGGGCACGGTGCTGTTCTCGCCGGCCCCGCCGCCGCAATACAAGATCGCCTGGCAGAGCCTCGAAGTGGGGACCGAGGTTCCCTGCACCAGCGACATCACGGTCCAGCCGGCCGCACCGTAACCTCCAGCGGCCTTCTGGGCGCTGCCTACTTCCAGTCGATCGTGACGACCTCGACCGGCTCGGAGAAGCCCTTCAGCAGCTCGCTGCGCGGAGCGGACGTCGGGTAGGTGTCGCCGGCGGTCGCCGTGCTCGCGACGATCTCGCCGCCCTTGGCGAGCGATGCGATCCGGGAGGCCTCGTGGACGCCGCGACCGCGGAAGTTCTCGCCGATCACGTTCGCATCGGCGGCGTGCAGCCCGATCCGCACCGGCGGCGCGAAGCCCGCCTTCTGGCGGTGCTCGGCAAGACGCCGCTGGATCGCGACCGCGGCCGCGACGGCCTGCTCCGGGGAGTCGAAGCCCACGAAGAAGCCGTCACCCGTCGTGGAGATCTCCTTGCCCTGGTGGGCCGTGAAGACCTCTCGCAGGGTCGTGTCGTGCCAGCGCAGCAGGGTGTCCCAGGCCTCGTCGCCCATGACCTCGACGAGGTTCGTCGAGCCCACCACGTCCGTGAACATGAACGTCTTCAGGACACGCCGCTTGGGCTCCGCCCGGCCCCGGAGCTGCCAGGGCAGGAGCTCGGCGACGTCCTCGATCACGATCGCGGCGGTCGGGCAGGCGAACGCGGCCTCGCGGAGGAGCTCGTCCTCGACGCTGTCGGGATCTGCCACGTCCGCCTTGGCGAAGTCGCCGCGGAGCCAGGCAAAGGCCGTGGGCGCGATCGTGATGCAGTTGCCGGCGCCGATGCACTTGTGGCGATCGACCCGGACGCGGACCGGCATCAGGGAGCCGATGCTGCGCCGGCGGTTGCCGTGCCGGCGGTTGCTGTGCCTGCGGCTGCCGCATCGGCAGACGCCGCGTGCGCGGTCGTGGAACCGGCAGTCGCGGCAACGAAACCGGCCGTCGGGGTCATGCCCCGGAACGCGAGCGACGTTGCTTCGGCGCGACTGGTCGCGCCGAGTCGCGCGAGCACGCGGGCGAGACGCTCCGCGAGGTCGGCGTCGGAAAGGCTGAGGGCCTCGGCCATCTCGCGGTTCGTCTGGCCCTCGGTGAGGAGGTGGACGATCCGCCGATCCAGCTCGTCGAGCCCGGCGACGTCGCCTTGCGCGGGCATCTCCGCCTCGGTCCCGGCGTCGGCGGTCGCGTCGCCGGCTGCTTCCGGCTGGGCCTCCAGCTCCCCCGCGAGCTCCACCAGCTCGCGGCCCAGCGGCCCGCGCAGCCAGCGGACGCGAACCGCGTCGTCCAGCGTCGCCTGCGCGATTCGCGACAGGGTCAGGCGGAGCCACTCGGTGACCGGCGCGGCCATCTCCGGAGGCGCGCCGGCGAGGATGCCACGGCACGCCGAGAGCAACGCCTCGAGGTGCACGTCCTCGGTGAGCACGTCCTCGAGGCCTTGCATCGCGGCAGCCCCCGCGGTGGCTGCGGCGGCGAGATCGCCACGCGCGAGGGCGACCTGGGCGCGGGCCGCGTCGGCATAGATCCCCCACGGCGCCTGGCCGGGCAGCGCGGTGGCGAGCGTCGAGGTCTCCTCGGCGGCGCGCTCCGCCACTTCGAGAAGGTCGGGCGCGCCACGGCGCGCCCCGAGCCGCGCCGCCGTGACCGCCAGCCACGCCGCAACCTCGGCCCGACCGGCCG
>JAICVI010000218.1 GCA_025935415.1 Chloroflexota bacterium | reverse complement strand
CTGTCCGACGCCTCCCTCACGACCATTGCCTCCACGCCGGGCGTCGTCGATGCCGCCCCGGTCATCGAGCATCGGACGTTCCCGTCCGGGTCACCCACCGGCGCGCCGGCGGATGCGATCACGGTGCTCGGCATCGATCCGGGCTCGTACCTGCGCGTCCACGACCTGCCGCTGCTGTCCGGCCACGCCCTCGAGAGCGCGACGGAGCCCGTGGCCCTGGTCACCGAAGAGCTCGCCGCCAGTGACGGCTACACCGTGGGCAGCAAGCTGACCCTGCTGGGCGCCGGCGGTCTCACCGAGCTGCGCGTCATCGGCATCCTTCCCGGCTTCGGGCCGGTTGCCGGGACCGGCCGGACGGTCGTCGCCCCGATCGACGTCACGCGCGCGGCCTTCGGGCTCCACGGCGCGAGCCGGGTCGACCTTCGGCTGCAGCCGGATTCGCTTGCGACCGTGAAGACCTCCCTCCAGAGCTCGATGGCCGAGCCCTACGTCCTGGCCTCTCCGGCGGACATCGCCGTGAACCTGCGCGCCTCCTCGGCGGCGTTCCAGGGGACCGCAGCGCTGGTCGCCGCCATCGTGCTGTTCGTCGGGGCCTTCCTGATCGTCAACACCCTCTCGATGACCGTCGGCGAGCGGGCCCGCGAAGTCGGCCTTCTCCGCGCCGCCGGCGCGACGGGTGGCCAGCTCGCCAGGTTCGTGCTCAGCGGGGCGCTCCTGCTGGGACTCCTCGGTGCCGCCTTCGGCGTCGTCCTCGGAGCCGTGCTCGCCATCGCCATGTCGGGTGCCGTGAGCCAGGCAACGGGCCTCAGCGCGACGATCTCGCAGCTCGATGTCGCGGGCGCGTTCACCGCCGGGGCCGTCGGCCTCGGGATCACCCTGCTCGCGGCAGTCGAGCCTGCCCTCACCGCCGCGCGCATCGCCCCCGTCGAGGCCCTTCGCAATCGCTTCGACCTCCCGAACGTTCGGCGCGGCCGGCTGTCGTGGATCGCGTTCATCTTCCTCGTCGTCGCCGGGCTCGCGATGCTCGCCTGGCCACCCGTCATCGCCGCCTCGGGCACGCAGCGGGCGTTCGCGGTCTACGGGGTGCTGCTCGCCGCGACCCTCCTGTCGCCGTTCATCCTCCGCCCCCTTGCCCGGCTCCTGGGCCTGCCGCTGCTGTTCTTCCTGCGCATCGAGGAGCGGCTCGCCCGCGGCTCGCTGGCCAGGGACCGCAGCCGGACGGCGCTGACCCTGGGTTCCCTGGTCATCGGGCTCGCGATGGTCGTCGCGCTCGGGTGGTCGGCGCAGGCCGCGCGGGCCTCGGCGTTCGCCTGGCTGGACGACGTCGTGCCGGGCGACGAGATCGTGACCTCGATCCGGCCGGTCGGGATGGACGAGCCCATCCAGGACAGCCTTGCTGCCGTGCCCGGCGTCGCGCGCGTGACGCCCATCGCTTCCTTCGACCTGGCGTTCCGCGGGATGCGGGTGGATGCGGCTGCCGTCGTCGGCGCCGACATGCTCGCCGACGGCCGGCTCACGATGGTCGCCGGCAACCGCGCCGACGCCCTCAACGCCATCGACGCGGGCGGCGCGGCGATCCTGCCCAGCGGCCTCGCCAAGTCCCTCGGGCTCAACGTCGGCGACACCATGCACGTGCCGGTGGACTCGACCCGCGCGGTCGACCTGCGCGTCGTCGGGATCGCCGATCGATCCATGCCGGGTTCCAGCGGCGAGGCCATCCTCGTTGGCTGGAAGGACGCCACCGAGTCGCTCGGTGTCCTCGGCGCCGATGCGTTCGCCGTCCGGTTCAGCCCGGGCGCGGAGGCGACCGCGGCGCCGGCACTCGCGGAGGCGGCCCAGCGCGTCGCCCTCGAGGCCAACCCCATCGAGCGCGTCCAGGGCGCGGTTGCCGAGGCCCTCGCACGGGTCTTCGGCGTCTTCGACGCCCTCGCCATCGTGGCGGTCATCGTCGCCGCGCTCGGCATCGTCAACACGCTGACCATGGGCGTCGTGGAGCGGATCCGCGAGATCGGCGTCCTCCGGGCGATCGGCATGAGCCGGCGCCAGGCGATGCGCATGGTCGTCGTCGAAGCCGCGCTCCTGGGCGTCGTCGGGGTGGTCATCGGGTCCGTCGCCGGCCTTGGCGCCGGCGCGGTCCTGCTGCAGCTCGGCGGCGGGCTGACCAACCCGGGCGGGATTCCGTGGCTGCCGATCGGCATCGCGGCGATCCTCGGGCTGGTCCTGCCGGCCCTCGCCGCCATCTACCCGGCACGGGCCGCGGCACGGATCTCGATCGTCCGCTCCCTGTACTTCGACTAGCCGGACCGGCGGGCTCGCCGTCCCGCCCTCTGGCGGTCGCGGCGTCGCTGCGCGCGTTCCCGCCCGGTCCGAATGCGCGGGACTGTCTGGTAGGCTGACCGCACAGCGAGGCGCCGCGCTCCCGCGCTCGCGCCAGGGTCGACGTTGGCGAGGAGGACCGGCCGCGATGACGATCAGCATGCCGCGCATGGACCGCCTGCCGGCCCACGAGCGCGGCGTGACGATCGGCGACTTCCTGGTCCCGATCCGGGTCTCCGAGCGGCTGTACAACCGCGTCCGCCACCTCGCCCTGATCCTGCTCGGGACCCTCGTGATCGCCGCGAGCGCGCAGGTCTACATCCCGACCCAGCCGGTGCCCTTCACCGGCCAGACGTTCGGGGTGCTGCTGACGGCGGGTGCCCTGGGCTTCCGTCGTGCCGTGCTCGCGACGCTCCTGTACCTCGCGCTCGGGGCGATCGGCCTGCCGATCTTCGCCGAGGGCAAGCACGGCACCGAGTGGCTCCTCGGGGCGACCGGCGGCTACCTCGTCGGGTTCGTGCTGGCCTCGGCCATCGTCGGCCGGCTGGCGGAGCTCGGCTGGGATCGCAACTTCCTGGGGTCCATCGGCGCGATGGTGATCGGCAGCCTCGCGATCTACGCCGTCGGCGTGCCGTGGCTCGCCGCCGTGGCCTTCAAGGGCGATCTCGCGGCCGCAATCGCCGCGGGCATGACGCCGTTCCTGCTCTGGGACGTGCTCAAGCTCGTTCTCGCGGCCGTGGCCTTCCCGGCGGCGTGGTGGTTCGTCGGGCGACGGCCGGGGGACCGGTAGCCGCGTGACCGCCGCCGCCCACGGCGAGATCGTCGACGGCGGCTTCTACGGTCCCCAGAGCGAGGCCTGGCGCCTCAACCGCGAGGCGATGCTGCTCCTCGGCGCCGGCCCTCGGGCACTCCTGCTGCAGATCGCCCATCCGCTCGTGGCAGCGGGGGTCGCCGAGCACTCCGACTTCCGCTCGGATCCGTGGACGCGCCTGTCGGGCACGCTGCGCTCGTACCTCCGGATCGTGTACGGCACGGCAGGGGCGG
>JAICVI010000228.1 GCA_025935415.1 Chloroflexota bacterium | reverse complement strand
GCGCGGGGTCGGCGTGTTGACGACGAGCCGGACCGTGCCACCGCGGATCAGATCGAGGAGGGCGACCTCGGCGACCGCGGGGCCAGCGGAGGCGAAACCTGGGTCGAGCCTGGGGTCTTCGCCGAGCTTGGCGACCGGGGCGGCGTCGAGGCCCGCCTTGAGGATCGCTGCGCGCGTGCCGGGCGTTGCGGCGAGGCGGAAGCCGGCGCGATCCAGCGCAGCGGCGAGTCGTGGCAGCGCGGCCTTGTCACGGTCGGCGATCGAGAGCAGCGCGACTGGGGCGGGACGCTCGCTCGCCTCCGTGGCCTCGGCGAACGATGCGGCCAGTGGCTCGATTGCCGGCACCAGCCCGGCTCCGCGAAGGGCCTTCGCGAGCGCGACGCGGGGATCCTCGTGGATGCCGATGACCTCGCCGGTCGACTGCATGGACGGCCCGACGGACGGATCCACCCCGCGCAGCTTGGTCGTCGAGAAGGCAGGCGCCTTGACCGCCACGAACGGCGGCGGCGGCAGCAGCCCGTTCTCCCAGCCGAGCTCCGGGAGCGTGGAACCGAGCGCGATCCGAACGGCCAGCTCGACCATCGGCACGCCCGTCACCTTCGAGAGGAATGGCACGGTCCGCGAAGCCCGCGGATTGACCTCGATGAGGTAGACGCCGTCCTCGCGCACGATGAACTGGGCGTTGACGAGGCCCTTCGCGCCAAGGGCTCGGACCACGCGCTCCATCGCGGCGACGATCAGGCCCTGGTCGGCCTCGCTCACGGTCTGCGGCGGGAACATGCCGACGGAGTCGCCGGAATGGACGCCAGCGCGTTCGACGTGCTCGAGCAGGCCGGGGATCAGGACCGTCTCGCCGTCGGAGACGGCATCGATGTCGACCTCGATGCCCTCCAGGTAGCGATCGATGCGGACAGGCCGATCGGGGTCGACGACCGTCGCCGCGGCGAGCTGGCGGACGAGGTCGTCCGGCGAGTAGCAGAAATCGATCGCGAGGCCGCCGATGACGAAGCTCGGGCGGACGATGACCGGGTAACCGACGCGCTCGGCGAGCGTCAGCGCTTCCTCGATCGAACGGGCCATGCCACCTTCCGGCTGCGGGATGCCGAGGCGGTCCAGCAGCGCGGCGAAGCGGGTCCGTTCCTCGGCCTGGTCGATGGCCTCGAGGTCGCTCCCGAGGAGCTCGATGCCCTGCGCCGCGAGCGGCGCCGCGAGGTTGAGCGGCGTCTGGCCACCGAAGGCGACCATCGCGGGGAGAAATTCGGAAGGAGTGGAGATTCTCGCCTCCGTGGCAGCTCCCCTTCCGTTCCCCTTGGCGTTCCGGATGGCGCTTCGCCCCGTCGCGTCCGGAAGCTCGGCCTCCAGCAAGCTCACCACGCTCTCCGCGTCGAGCGGCTCGAAGTACAGGCGCGTCGAGGCGTCGAAGTCGGTCGAGACGGTCTCCGGGTTGGAGTTGACCATCACCGCCGACCAGCCCTGCTCGCGCAGGGTCGCTGCAGCCTTCACGGCGCAGTAGTCGAACTCGATCCCCTGCCCGATTCTCACCGGGCCGCTGCCGATCACGAGCGCGGCCGGTCGACGAACCGGCGGTGCTTCGGGCGAGGACCCGGCGGCGGCGTAGGTGGCGTAGAAGTACGGCGTCTCCGCCGCGAACTCGGCGGCGCAGGTGTCGACCATCGCGTAGCCGGGGCGGAGGTTGAGCGAGCGTCGGGCCTCGCGGACGTCTGCGGCGGTGACGAGGCCTGCACCCGCGGTGGCGTCACCGGCCGCGGAGGCGAGATTCGCGATGTCCCCGTCGCCGAAGCCGTAGCGCTTGGCCGTCGCGAGGAGCGCGGCCGCGTCGGGAGCGGGAGCGTCAGTGCCGGGCTGCGGCGCCACGAGCCGCGCGCCGGCGTTGCGAATCTCGCTCTCGAGCCCGACATTCCTGGCCATCTCCGCCAGGAACCAAGGCGAGATCCCCGTGGCGACCCGAATCGTCTCCTCGGGCACGCCGCGCCGCAGGAGTGCCAGCACCCGCCACAGCCTCGAGTCGGATGGCGCGAGGAAGCGCTTCAGCACGATCGGCGCGGCCGATCGATGGGCGAATCGTGTCGATTCGCACGCCGTGCCATCCGCATCGATCCAACGGATCACCCCATCGGCTTCGGGATCCTCGCCGGCCGGCCGGCCGAGCGCCGCGGCCAGGTAGTCGAGCTGCCCGCGCCATGTCGGATCCTCGGCCAGCGGGCCGGCCCCGGCCTGCTCGAGGCCGCGCAGCGCCTTGTTCAGCGCCGAGCCGAACGTGCGGTCGATGGCCATCACCTCGCCGGTCGCCTTCATCTGGCTCCCGAGGCTTCGATCGGCCGACGGGAACTTGTCGAACGGGAAGCGCGGCAGCTTGACGACGACATAGTCGAGGGCCGGCTCGAACGCCGCGACCGTCGTTCCCGTGATGACGTTCGGAATCTCCGCAAGCCGTCGCCCGATCGCGATCTGCGCCGCGACTCGCGCGATCGGGTAGCCCGTCGCCTTCGAGGCGAGCGCGGACGAGCGCGACACGCGCGGATTGACCTCGATGACCGCGTACTCGGTCGAGTCGGGCGAAAGCGCGAACTGGACGTTGCAACCGCCCTCGACCCCGAGCGCCCGGATGATCGCCAGCGCCGCGCTTCGGAGGCGCTGGTGGACCTGGTCTGGAAGCGTCTGGACGGGCGCCACGACGATGGAGTCGCCGGTGTGGACTCCAAGCGGATCGACGTTCTCCATCGAGCAGACGGCGATGCAGGTGTCGTCCGCGTCGCGCATCACCTCGTACTCGATCTCCTGCCAGCCGACGAGGCAGCGCTCGACCATGACCTGGCCGATCGGGCTGGCGCGGAGGCCGGCGCGAACCCGCTCGCGGTATTCCTCCTCGGTCTCGACGATGCCGCCGCCCGTCCCGCCGAGCGTGAACGCGGGCCGGATGATCGCCGGGAGGCCGATGTCCACCAGGGCTCTCGCCTCCGTGGCGGCCCGCTCCTCGAGGGTGCGCCCCTCGACGATGAACGACGGCGCATACGGCTGCCCGATCCGATCGAGCAGGTCCCGGAACGCCTCCCGATCCTCGGCCATCCGGATG
>JAICVI010000049.1 GCA_025935415.1 Chloroflexota bacterium | reverse complement strand
GCACCGCCAGCCGGCCGGCGAGGAGGACCTGGAGGTGGTGGACCATGCATGATTCGGTCCCGACGATCGGGCGGAGGTCGATCGACCACCGCCAGCCCGGCTCAAGCTGGGCGCGCCCGACGACGATCGGGCCGATGGGATTCATCGTGCCGACGCCACGGCCGATGGGCCGCTGGTGCGCAGGGTCGGCGAGATTCGCGCCCTTGAGCCTCGTCACTGTCAGCCGGCCTCCGGCTCGGAGCGGTCTTCCATCTCCAAGGCGTGGTCCAGGGCGTGCCACGCCAGCCGCCCGGCCTCATCGGCATCGACCAATCGAGCGTCGAACGCGAGCGAGAGGCTGCCCGACCGCGACCAGCCGGGCCATTCGAGGGCGGAGGCGAAGACCTTCTTGTCGCCTTTCTCGATGGCGACGGGCAGCCGGGTCACCCGGCGAGGGTACGGCTCAGGCAGCGCTCGCGGCTCGCGAGCTCGTCGTCGCGCCGCCTGCCGCGTCTCGCAGCGAACTCACCAGCTTCGCGAGCGCCGCGATGTCGCGGCCGTCGTCGCCGAGCGCATCGACGAGCGCGGAGGCCACGATGACCCCGTCCGCCCCGGCCTTCGCGAGGGCCCGCACGTGCGCGGGCCGGCTCACCCCGAACCCCACGGCGACCGGCACCGGGGATACGGCACGGACCTCGCGGACGAGCCTTGCCGTGTCGCTCGGCAGGGCGGTCCGGGCGCCCGTCACGCCCACAAGGGACACGCAGTAGAGAAAGCCGCCACTGCGTTCGGCGATCATCCGCCGTCGCTCCGGGGACGTCGTGGGCGCGACGAGGTAGACGACCGCGAGTCCGGCCTCCGCGGCGACCGCCTCGAACGCCGCGCCCTCGTCCGGCGTCAGGTCCGCGACGATGACCCCGGCGGCTCCGGCATCGGCCAGCCGCCGCGACGCCTCGCGGCCGTCGCCGCCGCCGATCACCTGGTTCGCGTAGCACATGGGAACGAGCGGAACACGGGGGCGAGATTCGGCAATGCGCCGGACGAGCTCGATCGAGCCGTCGAACGTCGCGCCCGCTTGCAACGCCGCGGCGGACGCGCGCTGGAGCGTCGCCCCGTCGGCGAGCGGATCGGAATAGGGCAGGCCAACCTCGAGGATGTCGGCGCCACCGTCGATGCACGCCAGCGCCGCCCGATAGCTGGTCTCGGCGTCCGGATAGCCGGCGACGACGTACGGCACGAGGGCGGTCCCTCCGGCCGTCCGCGCAGCATCGAACGCGGCGCGGATCCGGGTGCCGCCCGACGTCTGGGTCATACCGGGATGCGCCGTTCGCGGCGTTCCCGCCACGTCCCGAACGACGCGAGATCCTTGTCGCCGCGCCCCGAGAAGCCGAGGACGACCAGGGCGTCCGCGGGATACGCCGCGCCGCTGCCTTCCACGCCGGCCAGCAGCCGCGGCAGCGCGGCGATGGCGTGTGCCGTCTCGAGGGCCGGAAGGATGCCCTCCGCCTCCGCGGTGTAGGCCATCGCCTCGAAGGCGTCGTCGTCGGTCGAGGCCGCGAGCTCCAGCCGCCCCGCTTCGAACAAGGCCGCCAGCTGCGGACCGACGCCGGGGTAATCGAGCCCTGCCGAGGCGGAGATCGCCTCGACCACCTGGCCGTCGCGGTCCTGGAGCATCATCGATCGGGTGCCATGCAGGATGCCCGGCGTGCCGCCGGCCAGCGCCGCGGCGTGGCGCCCCGTGGCGATCCCCTCCCCCGCGGCCTCGGCAACGGCAATCCGGACGGACGGCTCGCCGATGAACCGCTGCAGCAGCCCGATGGCGTTCGAGCCGCCGCCGACGCACGCCAGCGCGAGGTCCGGGAGGCGGCCCTCGGCTGCGCGCAGCTGGACGCCTGCCTCGTCGCCGATTCGGCGCTGGAGGTCGCGGACGATGGTCGGGTACGGGTGCGGCCCCATCGCGGAGCCGAGCACGTAGTGCGTCGTTCGGACGTTCGTCACCCAGTCGCGCATCGCCTCGTTGATCGCGTCCTTGAGCGTCGCGCTCCCGGAATGGACGGGGCGCACCTCGGCCCCGAGCGCCCGCATGCGGAGCACGTTCGGCTGCTGGCGCTCGATGTCCTCGGCGCCCATGTAGACGACGCACGGCAGGCCCAGGAGCGCGCAGGCCGTGGCGGTCGCCACGCCGTGCTGGCCCGCACCGGTCTCGGCGATGACCCGGGTCTTGCCGAGCCGGCGCGTCAGCAGCGCCTGCCCGAGGGCGTTGTTGATCTTGTGGGCGCCGGTATGTGCGACGTCCTCCCGCTTCAGGTACAGGCGCAGGGAGCGCGGGACCGCAGCGCTCGCGGTCGCGGCGCTCCTCGTCGTGGCGCCCGTGGTCGCTGCGCCAGCGCGATCGAGGAGGAGCGCGGCCAGCCGGTCGGCGCGATAGAGAGGCGTGGGCCTCCCGACGAAAGTCCCGAGCAGCTCGCGGAGCTCCGCCCAGAAGCGCGGGTCGTGGCGTAGCTCGCCATAGGCACGCTCGAGCTCGATGAGCGCGCCCATCAGCGTCTCGGGCACGTAACGTCCGCCGAAGCTCCCCTCCGGGCCCCACCAGCCACGCGCGTCCGCCTCGAGCAGGGCCGCGTGCACGGGCGTCGGCCGGACCGGGAGGTTGGGGCGGTCGATCCGGGCCTGTCGGGCGCGCTTGGCGAAGAGCGCCACCTTCAACGGATCCTTGCGCGGCCGCTCGCCCTCGCCGCGCGGCCGCTCCACGCCGGACGCGACGTCGACGCCGACCGCCGCGGACATCCGGAGCGCGTCCCCGACGCTGGACGGGTCGAGCCCGCCGGCGAGTGTGACCTCGAGCTCGCGCGCGACGGCCGCGACGGCGCGCGGGTCGGCGCGGCGCCCGGTGCCACCGGGGTGCGGCCCGCCCGAGGTGTCGAGCAGGATCCGCGCCGCGCCGGCGGACTGATACTCGGCGGCTCGGCGGATCGTGCCGCTGGCGACCCTGGAGTCGGCCTGGGGTCCGTTCCCCCCAAGCTCCGCTGGCGGGAGGTGGAGCACCTTCCAGGCCGGCCGGTCGAGCTCGCGCATGAGCTCGGGCGGCTCATTGCCGCTCAGCTGGATGGCGTCGGCGTCGACGGCATTGGCGATCGCGTTGAGGTCCTGCGCCGACCGGTCGACCGTGATCACCACGACGACGGGCGCCCTGCCCGGCGCCGCGATCCGGCGCAGATGGCCCGCCAGGCTCACGGCTTCCTCGAGCTCGAGCGCCCGCGGTGTTCCGGGCACAAGGTTCAGGCCGATGGCGTCCGCATTCACCGCCACCGCGTCTTCGAGGCCCGCCACGTCGGTGATCCCGCAGATCTTCACGAACGGCGCGCGGCTGGCTTCGACCGGGTCGATCGGGACGGCGCCGGCCGCGACGAAGGCTCGGACGGCGCCGGTCGGATCGGCGGCGCGAACGAGGGTTTCGCCGACCAGCGCGGCATCGAAGCCGAGCGCCCGCCAGGCCCGGACGGTGTCCGTGTCGCGGACGCCCGATTCGGCGATCGCGAGGCGGTCCTCGGGGATGAGCGTCCGGAGGCGGGCGGCCCGCTCGGGATCGACATCGAGGGTCCGGAGGTCGCGGTTGTTGATGCCGATGACGCGCGCGTTCGTGGCCAGGGCCGCCTCGAGCTCCTTCTCGTCGTGGGCCTCGACGAGCGGCTCCAGCCCCAGGTTCAGCGCCTCGTCGACCAGCTTCGCGAGCGCGCGGCCGCCGTGCAGGACCGCGAGCAGGAGCACGGCGTCCGCGCCAGTCGCACGCAGCAGGTCCAGGTGGCGCGCATCCACGACGAATTCCTTCGCCAGCACCGGGACGGTGACGGCGACGCGCACGGAGGCGAGATCCTCGATGGACCCGCCGAACCAGTGCGGCTCGCAGAGGACCGAGATCGCGGCCGCGCCACCGGCGTCGTAGGCGCGCGCCCGAGCGACGGGATCGTCGGCCTCGGCGGCGATCCTGCCGGCCGACGGCGAGCGGCGCTTGATCTCGGCGATGAGGCGCAGCCCGGGCTGGGCCAGCCGGAGCGCGAACGGTCGTGGCTCGGGGGCCGCCGAGACCCGACGGCGGAGCTCCGCCGCCCCGAGCTCGTCGAGCATCGGCGCCAGATCCTTGAGCCGCCGATCGGCGATCTCCCGGACCACCCCGGCTTGCGACGAAGCCGGCGACCGCCCTGGGCGTTCGGCGACGGTCACGCGGACGCCCCGGCGGACGCGGTCTCCGCGGTTTCCGCGGCCGCGGCGGCCTCCGCCACCCGGCGCTCGTCGCGCAGCCGTGCGAGCAGGTCGCGGGGCTTGCCCGAGTCGATGGCTTCCCGGGCCACGGCGATCCCGTCGTCGAACCCGTCGACCACGCCCGCGACGACGAGGGCCGCCCCGGCGTTGAGCACCACGACGTCGCGCCGTGGGCCCGCCTCTCCGGCGAAGATCGACTCGACGATGGCCGCGTTCTCCTCCGCGGTGCCGCCCAGCAGGGCCGAGGTCGGCGCGCGCCCGAGGCCGAGTCCCTCCACGTTGATCGCGAACGACAGGATCCCGCTCCCGAAGACATCGTGCACCTGGCCGGAGCCGTCGAGCGGAAGCTCGTCCACGCCGCTGCCGTGGACCACCATCGTCCGATCCGTTCCCAGCAGCGCCGCGACCTCGGCGATCTTGCCCGCCGCCGCAGGGTCCGCCACCCCGAGCAGCGCTCGTCGCGCTCCCGCGGGATTCGTGAGGGGCCCGAGGAGGTTGAACGCGGTGCGGACGCCGATCTCGCGGCGCGTCGGGCCGGCATGGCGCATGGCGGGGTGGAACGTCATCGCGAACAGGAACGCGAAGCCGTTCTCGCGAAGCGCAGCGCCCGCGGATTCAGCGGTGTGGTCGATCCGCACGCCGAGCGCGTCGAGCACGTCGGCCGACCCCGACCTCGAGGTGATCGCGCGGTTACCGTGCTTCGCGACGGGCACGCCCGCCGACGCGACGACGAGCGCCGAGGCGGTCGAGATGTTGAACGTGTTCGAGCCGTCGCCGCCGGTGCCGACCACGTCGACGGTGCCCTCCGGCGCGTCGACATGCAGGACCCGCTCGCGCATCGCCGACGCGAAGCCCGCCAGCTCCTCGACCGTCTCGCCGCGCATCCGGAGGCCCATCAGCAGCGCGGCGAGCTGCGCCGGGGTCGCCTCGCCATCCATGACGGAACCCATCGCGGCCCGCGCCTCGTCCATCGAGAGGCTGCCGCCATCGACGATCGTCGCGAGGGCAGCGCGAACCGCGTCGCTCATCGCATCGGCTCCGTTGCGGAGCTCGCGAGCGAGTCCGCCATCCCGGACGTCGCGAACGTGCCAGAGGCGGCATCCAGTCTCGAAGCCTCGCCCTCCCCGGCCAGCCGAAGGAAGTTGGCGAGGAGGTGCGGGCCGTCCGGGGTCAGGACGCTCTCGGGATGGAACTGCACGCCCTCCAGCGGGAGCGAGACGTGGCGCAGGCCCATCACGACCTGGTCCTCCTCGCTCATGGCGGTGACTCGGAGCTCCCGCGGGAGCGTCGCTGGATCGACGCACAGCGAGTGGTACCGAGCGGCCATGAACTCCGGCGGCATGCCCTCGAGGAGGCCGGCGCCATCGTGCGTCACGGCCGCGGCCTCGCCGTGGACCAGGGTCGGGGCGCGGACGATCGAGCCCCCGTACGCCTGGGCCATCGACTGCATCCCGAGGCACACGCCGAGCAGCGGGATCTCGCGCTCGCTCGCCACCCGGACGGCGTCCATCGAGACGCCCGCGTGGTCGGGATCGGAGGGACCCGGCGAGATGACGATGCCCTTGAGGTCGGCCGCTTCGTCCGCTGCGAGACCTTCGATCCCGGCCCGGTCGATCGCATCGTTGCGGACGACCTTGACGTCCGCGCCCGCGGCCTGGAGCGCCTGGACGAGGTTGAAGGTGAAGGAGTCGTAGTTGTCGATCACGAGGATCATCGTGCGGGATCTCCCGCCCCAACCGGTTCGTCCGGCTCCTCGGACCGCGGGCCCTGTCGCCGCCCGGCCGGCGCGACGGCCTCCTCGATGGCGCGGCGGAGCGCGGCGGCCTTGTGCTCGGTCTCCTCGAACTCCTTCTCGGGAACGGAGCCAGCGACGATTCCCGCTCCCGTGTGCACGTGCGCGCGACCCTCGCGGAGCACGGCGGAGCGAATCGTGATCGCGGTGTCCATGTTCCCGTCGTACCCGAGGTAGCCGACGGCGCCGCCATACAGCCCGCGGCGCTCGTTCTCCGCGGCCGCGATCAGCTGCATCGCGCGGACCTTCGGTGCGCCCGACAGCGTGCCCGCGGGGAAGACGGCGCGCAGCGCGTCCAGCGCGTCGTTCTCCGGCTTGAGGCGTGCTTCGACGTGCGAGACGAGGTGCAGGACGTGGCTGTACTTCTCGACGTCCATGTACTTGCTGACGGTCACGGTGCCGGGGCGGGCGACCCGGCCCAGGTCGTTGCGACCGAGGTCGACGAGCATCACGTGCTCGGCGCGCTCCTTCGGATCCCGCTGCAGCTGCTCGGACAGGATCTGGTCCTCGGCGGCGTTTGCTCCACGGGGGCGGGTGCCGGCGATGGGGTGGGTCGTGAGCTTGTCGCCGTCGACCTGGACCAGGAGCTCCGGGCTGGCGCCGACGACCTCGAATGCGGGGAGGCGAACGAAGAACAGGTACGGACTGGGGTTGACGCGGCGGAGGCTTCGGTACAGCCCGATCCCGTCGAGTTGCTTCCCGGTCCCCGGGTCGGTGGGCAGATCGAACGACTGGCGGCGGGCCAGCACGACCTGGATTGCCTCGCCCGCGGCGATCGCGTCCTTGGCCGTCTCGACGGCGCGGATGTACTCGTCGCGTCCGAGGGACGCATCTGCCACCAGGCCGTTGCCGGCAGCGCCCGATGGGCCGTCGCTCGATCGGCCGTTGGAGGCCATGGTCCCGCCGGCGATGCCAGTGGGCGCATCAGCGGCGGCCGCCCGACCGTTTGATCCGGCAGCGGCGCTGCCGCTGCCGCCGCTGCCGCCACTGCCGCCACTGCCGCCGTTCACGCCGTTTGCGTCCGCCCGACCCGGCCCCGCGAGCTCTGCCGCGGAAGGTCGCGACGTCCGCTCGAGGGCGTCGAAGATGGCCTCCTCGGCGATCCGGTAACGCCCCTCGAGGTCCGGCGACTCGGTGTGCAGCGATGCGATCGCGGAGAGCGTGTGGGTGAGGTGGTCGAAGACGAGGACGAGATCGGTCTCGATGAACCCCGCGGTCGGCGTCCCGACGGGGTCGGCCTCGGGGAGCGGGACGGATGGCTCGAAGATCGAGACCGCGTCGTACGACAGCGCGCCGACCGCCCCGCCGGTGAAGCGCGGCATGCCCTCGGTCGGCTGCACGCGGCGGCGCCGCACGAACTGGCGAAGGGCATCGAGTGGGTCCGGCGCATCGACCATCCGGGAAGGCAGCTCCGGGTCGTAGCGATCAACCGTAACCGGCCGCTCCTGGACGGACGCCCGACCGTCGCGAACCTCGAGCAGCCGTCGCGGCCCGATCCCCAGGAAGGAATATCGACCCAACCGCTCCCCGCCCTCGACCGACTCGAGGAGGTACGCGGGCGTCGTGCCGTCATCGAGCCGGAGGAACGCCCCGATCGGCGTCTCGAGGTCGGCCGCGCGGGTTGCGCGCAGGAGCAGCGTGTCCGCGTTCGAGGCGAGCCGCTTGGCCGGCGAAAGGCTCAGCGGATCGGTGGTGGTCACGTGCGGCGCCTCCGGTTGGTTCCTGCGTTCTGGCCCTGAAAAATCGAAACGACCCTTCGTCCCCCGGGACGAAAGGCCGAGCCTTCCGCGGTGCCACCCTCATTCGGCGATGCCGCACTCTCCTGACCGGCGGACCGTGTTCCACGATCGATCGGCGCTGCCCGCTATCGCTGGCGCTCTGCGCCGGAGCCTACTTGCGCCTGCGGCTCTCGCCGTTGCCCGTTCGGTCCGGAGGCTCCCGGGTCCATTCGCCGCCGCCGCCGTCCCGGTTTCCACCAGCCACCGGGTCTCTCTGCCGACGCTCGACGGGTACTCGTCCCGTTCATCGCCCGTATTCGATTAGGGGCGGAGTCTAGGCACGCCCCGTTCGAGGCGTCAACTGATCCCGTGCGGCGCCGGCGCATGCAGCGTCGGCGCGTGCCGCCTCGGGGCGCCGAGGCTGGCCGGGTGTGAGAATCGCGGCGAACCCTCGGAGGTGTGCGTGCCGCTCCAGAACGACAGCCCGGTGATCGCGGTCGTCGGCAGCCTGAACATCGACCTGATCGCCTACACGGAGCGCGTGCCGGACGCGGGCGAGACCATCATCGGCACCGATTTCCGAATGGGCTTCGGGGGCAAGGGCGCGAACCAGGCCGTGATGGCGGCCCGGCTCGGCGGGCGCGTCTCGATGGTCGGCGCGCTCGGTGACGACGTCTACGCCGGCATGACCTTCGACAACCTCGATCGGCAGGGCGTCGATGCCGCTCACGTCGCGCGCGTCCCGGGTTCGAGCGGCGTGGCGCCCATCTGGGTCGAGGCCGGCGGCCAGAACCGGATCATCGTCGTGCCCGGCGCGAACGACCGGGTCGACCCGGATGCAGCGGCGGATGCCGTCCGATCGATGGCGGGCGTCCGTGCAGTGATCGGGCAGCTCGAGATCCCGCAGCGGGTCACGCTCGCCGCCTTCCGCGCCGCTCGTGACTTGGGCGCCGCGACGATCCTCAACCCCGCGCCGGCTGCTTCCCTCGATCCGGCGCTGCTCGCGGTGTCCGACTGGCTGATCCCGAACGAGACAGAGCTCGGACTGATCGCCGGCGAGCGCATCGACCTGGATGACGACGCTGCCCTGCTGCGGTACGCCGGGTCGATCGCACCCCGCCTGCTGGTCACGCTCGGCGAACGCGGCGCGGCCGTGGTTCGCGACGACCTCGTGGACCGAATTCCGGCTGACCGCGTCACGCCGGTCGACACGACCGGTGCGGGGGATGCCTTCGTCGGCGCGTTCGCGTTCGGGCTCGCCGCGGGTCTCGGCGACGTGGTCGCCGTGCGGCTCGGGATCGCGAGCGCCTCAGACAGCGTGACCCGCCACGGAACGCAGAGCTCCTACGCGTCCCCGGATCAGGCTCGAGAGCTCCTGGGACGGATCGCCGGCGGCTAGTCCTCGAACAGGACCCAGCCGCCCTCATCGCCGGGGATGAAAAACGCGTTGTCGGGGTAGCACCAGGCCCACTTCTCGCCGGGCTGTGCCGACTGGATCAGGGCGTGCCCCGTCTCGCGGGAGTGCGTCGTCGCGTGCCGGTTGGGGCTGTTGTCGCAGCAGCCGGTCTTGCCGCAGACGAGGCACTGTCGGAGGTGGACCCAGGTCGAGCCCATCGCGACGCAGTCGCCGCACTCGTTCGAGGCGGGCGGCAGGTCGGCCATTGCCGTCGCGAAGTGGGGACAGGGAAGGCTCACGTTGCGAAGGGTACCCGCGAAGTCGTCAGGTGTTGACTTCTTCGGGCTGTGGGGTGAACCGGACACCGATGCGCGCAGGGTCGGCAGGCCCGCTGAGCGTGATCATCACGTCACGGACGATGCCGATCGCCTCACATGGGACGGGCTTGAAGATGGTCGTGACGAGGATGTCGACGGTGCCAGAGCTTTGCGTGACATCGATCCGGACGCTGGTGTCACACGGGCCGCTGTCCCACTGCAGGATCACGGCGTTCGGGTGCGCCGGGTCGATGCGCATGCCCTGATCGATCAGCAAGGACATGCCGTTCGGCGCTTCGTCGAGCCCGACGACGCTGCCCGTGTGATCGGTCAGTAGAACCGGCAGCGCCGCAATCGCCACCTCGCCCTGCGGCCGATCCTGCGCCGGGAACTCGAACGCGAACTGTCGGCTCGGAAGGAACGAGCAGGCGGCGAGAAGCAAGGCCGACGCTCGCGCAGTGTCACGCGGTCTTCGCAGAGCTCCTTTCGTACAGCCGTGAGGACCTCTCGCCGTCGTGCGTCCTCGGCATCTTGGGCTGCCTTCTCGATGGCCTCCCTTTGCTCAACGGACTCTCGCATCGTTAGCCAAATCGCGACCGGGACCCCGACGGCAACGCCGGCCACCGTGGACCAGAAGTTGGCGAAGAAGCTCCCCCGGAAAGCTTCCTCCGTCAGCACCTGGACACCGCCGGCGATGACGAGCGCCGCCAATGCTCCACCAGCCGCGGGAAATCCCCAGCCACCCTTCGGATGCTGCGGCGCTGGAGTTCGGAGGATCATGGCCCGGGAAAGTAGCTCACGCTAATTCACCTTTGCGCGTTTCCCGCGGTGTGACGACCAGAAACAGGTCGTCACCACGCCCGACGTCTCCTCAGGCGTGCCGAGTCGAGCATCGCTACGGCAGGATTGCGGTCGCGATCCTCGGCGGCGCATCGTCGATCGACACCGCACAGACGAGCAGGTTCCCGGCCACTGACTCGAGACTCACCGTCTTGGTGCCCTTCGGGAGTGAGCCGGTCAAATCGAGTAGCTCGCTCGTGGCTGTGTCGTAGAGCAACAACCGCTGTCGCGAGATTTCCTGGAAAGTGACGAAGCGATCGCCGACTGAAGCACTCCTAGCCCGATCGACCGGGATCGTCGTCTCCGATCCGGATTCGCGGTTCCTGATGTGAAGTGCGCCCCAACTCAGTGCGGCGATGCCGGCCTTGGTCGTCTTCCAAACCACCCAGGCTGGGGAGATCGCCGGCTCGAAGTCGTTCCCGGTTCCCGCGAACCGAACGCTCTTGAGGTCTGGGGTGTCGAGGTCGACGGACTCGATGTGGAACTCGTCACCCCTTCCTGTGTGCGCAAAGTCCGCGTGGATGACGGCGTACCAGAGCGTGCTTCGATCGAGGACTGGCGTCCACAGGAGCCCATCCTCGATCGGTTCGGTGATGACCGTTCGGACCTCGCTGAGACTGGCGATTGCAGCGACCTTCAAAAAGCTCAGCGGTTCACGTGCCGGCTCATCGAAGCCGGCCCAGGCGATGCGGTCGCCATCAAGAGCGATCGTCGGCGGCCCTCCCGCGCCTGGCGATGTCCCGGCGTCGACCTTGATCGGGGCTCCGACTCCGGTCGGCAGAAACCAGATTCGCCATCCCCCCGCCCCGTAGGCGGCATCGTTGGCCTCAACGAACGCATATCCGGCGGCGCTCTTCGCGACCTGCGTCACCAGGGAGTCTCGAAGAGGATTGGAAAAGACACGGGTCGCCTGCCCGGTCGCGGTGGCTTGCCAAATGTCGGAAGTCGAGTCGGGCCCGGACGTCCAGAGGACCTCCGTGCCAGTGCTTCGCAGACTGGAGGAAGGAATGAGCTCGGGGTCAAAAAGCGTCATGGCGATGCCGGAGGGGCTCGTCGGCGCGACGGATACGGTTGGGCCGGACCCGAGTGGCGAAGCCGAGCTGATGGTCTGGTGGCTCGGCGGGGATGCCGTGGTCTCAACCTGAGGCGTGCATCCCGCAAGGGCGGCGACGCAAGCGGCCATGTAGACCGCGGCCTTGGCCGTGCTGGCGAGACTCGGACACGCCACCAAGGCCATGGCCCGGCACTACGCCGGCGCCAGCGAGGCGCTCGATCGCGATGCGGTCAGGAGGCTGGGCGCAGCGATCGGTTGACCGCGTTCGATGTCAGATTCGATGGCAGGTGTGGCGGAGAGGGTGGGATTCGAACCCACGAGCACTCGCGTGCTGCCTGTTTTCAAGACAGGACCGTTCAACCGCTCCGGCACCTCTCCGGCGTGGAGGATACCAACGGCCATCGGCGCGCCCCCCGGCACCGCGCTCAGCTCGCCGAGCGACGCGGGGGCCGCTCGATCTGCGGGGTCCGAAGGTAGGTCTGGAGGACCTCCGGGACGTCGATGTTGCCGTCCGGGCGCTGGTAGGTCTCGATGATCGCTGCCACGGTGCGCGCGAGGGCCATGCCGGAACCGTTGAGCGTGTGAACGAGCTCGGGCTTCGCGCCCGGCTCGGGCCGGTAGCGGATCGCCATCCGCCTCGACTGGAAGTCGCCGAAGTTCGAGCATGAGCTGACCTCGAGCCAGCGCTCCACGCCCGGGGCCCAGACCTCCAGGTCGTACTTGCGCCGCTGGGTGAAGCCCATCTCGCCGGTCGACATGAGGACGACGCGATACGCGAGCCCAAGCTTCTGAAGGAGGTCCTCGGCGCGCCCGGTCATCCACTCGAGCGCCTCGACGGACGCCTCGGGCTTCTCGAAGAGGACCATCTCGACCTTGTCGAACTGGTGGACGCGCAGGATCCCGCGAGTGTCCTTGCCGGCGGCCCCGGCCTCGCGGCGGAAGCACGGCGTGTAGGCAACGTAGTGGATCGGCAGCTCGGCGGCGTCGAGGATCTCATCGCGGTGGAGGTTCGTGACCGGCACCTCCGCCGTCGGGACCAGGTACAGCTCGTCACGCGTGACGACGTACATCTGGTCTTCCTTGTCCGGGATCTGGCCGGTGCCGCGGGCCGAGGCCTGGTTGACGACGATCGGCGGCCAGATCTCGGTGAAGCCGTTCTCGGTGTGGACGTCCAGGAACCAGCTGATCAGCGCTCGCTCCAGCGCGGCGCCCCAGCCCTTGTAGACGGGGAAGCCGGAGCCGG
>JAICVI010000210.1 GCA_025935415.1 Chloroflexota bacterium | reverse complement strand
TCGGCTGGCTCGTGGTCATGAACTGGCTGCAGCCGCGGATCATGGCCAACTCGCTCCGTATCCACCCGATCGTCGTCCTCGGGTCGGTGCTGGTGGGTTTGAAGATCGCGGGCATTCCGGGGGCGATCTTCGGCATCCCGATCGCCGCCGTGATCTCGGCGCTGTTCCTGTACCAGCTCAACCATCGGCGCGGCAACGGGCCCGTCGCCGAGCGAGCTGCGGCGCGCGTGACGACGCGAGTCGGGCGGGCCGTGCGCCGGCCGCGCGAGCCGGACCCCACGATCGACAAGGACGTCGATGGCACGATCGAGGCCGCCCACGCCCACCCGATGACGCCCGCGGAGCAGAGCGCGACCGGATCCGAACCCTAGCTCCCGCCCCGCCCCGGCCCGCCGGAGCTGGAGGCCCGCCGTTGCCGCTCAGGCGCGCTTCGAGAGGTCCTTGAGGATCTCGCGCGCGGCGTTCTGGCCGGGACCGCCGGTGATGCCGCCACCCGGGTGCGCGCCGGAGCCGCAGAGGTACAGCCGCTCCAGCGCGATTCGGTAGCGGGCGTGACCGAGCAGCGGCCGCCAGACGAAGAATTGATCGAGCCCCTGCTCGGCGTGGAGGGGATGACCGCCCGAGAGCCCGTACTGCTGCTCCAGGTCGACCGGGGTGAGCACCTGGCGCGCGCTCACCAGCCTGCCGATCCCGGGCGCCACGGATTCCAGCACCGCGATCACCGCGTCGCCGAAGGCCTCGCGACGGCCGTCCCAGCCAGCGGGACCACGGGATGACGGATCCTCGGCTGACCCGGCGAGGTCGTACGGCGCGTACTGCGCGATGACGCTCATCACCTGGGTGCCGGCCCTCGCCCCATCGACGAGCGATGGGTCGGCGAGCGACGGGATCGTCGCCTCGAGGATCGGCTGATCGCTCCAGCGTCCGTATTTCGTGGCGTCGAAGGCGCGCTCCATCGCGTCGATTCCCGGCGCGATGACGATCCTGCCGCGCAGCAGGTCCTCGTCGCCGGCGGCGGCCTTGAACGCCGGAAGCTTCCTGAGCACCAGGTTGACCTTGGCCACGACGCCCGGAGTCCTGATGTTGCCCGCGCGCCAGCTCAGGGACGGACCGAGCTCCACCGGATCGACCAGGTCCAGGAGCGTTCGCTTCGGGTCCGCCCCGGACACGACGGCGCGCGCCGCGATCTCCTCGCCGCCCTCGAGGACGACGCCGGTCGCGCGTCCGTCCCGGGAGGTGATGTGGGCCACCGGCGCAGAGGTGCGAATCGTCGCTCCCGCCGCCTGGGCCGCCGCGGCCAGCGCGACCGAGAGCGCACCCGGCCCGCCCTTCGCGAAAACGGTCTCGCCGGCCGCGCCCCCATCGTTGCCGGCGCCATCGATGAGCAGCATCGCCGCGGTGCCCGCGGACCACGGACCGACGTTGCCGAAGCGGACCCCGCGCCACGCAAGCAGGCCGCGCAGCGCATCCGACTCCACGGACTCGGCGACGAGGTCGGCGATGGCCATCGGCAGCACTCGCAGCACCGTTCTCGAGCCATCGCGCCCGAGCCCCTTGAACGACCGCCCGAGCTTCAGCCCGGCGATGGCGTCTCCGAAGCCGGGCGATTTGATGTCCGGCGGCGTCGACCGACCCAGCTCGTCGAGGAACCTGCCGAGCAGGCGCATGCGCTTGTCGAACTGGCGGTAGCCGTGGCCGTCTTCTCCCAGCCCGGCCGCCGTCTTCGTGGCGTCGCCCCAGAGCGTGATCGCCCCGCCGCCGGGCGAGGGAGCGAACACCCGCACCTCCGGCGCGACGAGCGACAACCCGTGATGGGCGAGCGCGAGGTCCTTCTGGACCGAAGGCCGAAGCCGCCCGACGGTGTGCGCGAGCGCTGGGGCGCGAACTCCGCGCGCGAGCTCCACGGTGTCCGCCGCGCCACCCACCCGCTCGCGCCGCTCGAGCACCAGGGTCCGCTTGCCCGCGGTGGCGAGGTACGCCGCGGTCACCAGGGCGTTGTGGCCGGCGCCGATGATGACGGCGTCCCAGTAGGTCTCTGGCCGCGGGCCGCTCACGATCGGGGCTCGCGAATGGGCGCGGGCAGCAGGCCGTAACGCCCGATTACTGTTGCTTGCATATATGAGCTGGGCTGGTCGCCGCGAGGCCGGTCGGCAGGGCGGGGGCGGTCGGGGCGAATCGGCCCGCTGACGCACAGATATGCAAGCGACAGGCATCGCCTCGACAGCGAGCGCCTCACGGTCGCTTCCTCTTGGAGCGCAGGACTTCGAGCGCCGCGATGCGCCCGTTGGCGCCCATGATCCCGCCGCCCGGATGCGTGGATGAGCCGGCGAGCCAGAGGTCGCGGATCGGCGTCCGAAAACGCGCCCAGCCCGGTACGGGCCGCGAGAAGAACAGCTGCTCCAGCGAGAGCTCGCCCTGGAAGATGTTGCCCTCGGTCAGGCCAGTCGTCCGCTCGATGTCGAGCGGGGTCTGGACGTTCCGATGGAGGATCTTCGACGGCAGGTCCGGCGCGAACTCGGCGATCCGCGCAACCACGGCATCCCCGAACGCCTCGCGCTGGTTGTCCCAGCCCCCGAGCGCGGGGTCGAGGTCATAGGGCGCGTACTGCACGAAGCAGCTCATGACGTGCTTGCCGGGCGGCGCCATCGAGGGATCGACGAGGGTCGGGATGACGATGTCGATGTACGGCTTGGCGCTGAAGCGGCCGTACTTGGCGTCGTCGTAGGCACGCTCCATGTCGTCGACGGCGGGAGAGATCGAGATCGCGCCACGGAGGTGCTCGCCTTCGCCCGGGAGGGCGGTGAAGCTCGGCAGCGAGTCGAGGGCCATGTTGACCTTGCCCGAGGAGCCGCGGAACTTGAAGCGGCGGACCTCGGCCTCGAACCCGTCGTCGAGCGTGCCAGGCTCGACGAGGTCCACGAAGGTCCTTCGAACATCGACCGTGGAGAGGACGCTGGACGCCTCGAGCTCCTCGCCGGACTCGAGGACGACGCCGCTGGCGCGCCCGCCCTTGACGTCGATTCTGGCGACCGGCGCTTCCGTGCGAATCTCCGCGCCATTCGCTCGCGCTGCACTGGCGATCGCGTTCGAGATCCCGCCGGTCCCGCCCTTCGGGATGCCCCAGGCGCGGAATGCGCCATCGATCTCGCCCATGTAGTGGTGCAGGAGCACGTACGCCGTGCCCGGCGAACGAACCCCCTGGAACGTCCCGATGATCCCCGAGGCCGACATCGTGGCCTTCAGCGGGTCGGTCTCGAACCACTGGTCCAGGAAGTCGTAGGCCGACATCGTCATGAGCTGGACGAAGACGGCCTGCTGGCGCTCGGTCAGCTTCTGGAACGATCGAAGGAGGCCCGCGAGCGGGAGCAGCGGCCGCGGGTCCATGGAGGCCGGATCCGGCGGCACGATTCCGAGGATCGGCTTGATGAACCGGGCCATGTCGACCATGAGGGGCCCGTATTCCTCGTAGGCCTCGACGTCGAGCTTCGACCAGCGACGGAGCTCGCGCACGGTGCGGCCGTGGTCGTTGACGCGCCAGAGGTAGTCGCCCGTCCCGATCGGGTTGCCGTTGCCGTCCTTCGGAGGCTTCCGGCCGGTGCCCTCGTAGACCGGGGTGAAGGTGCCGTCGAGCGGCAGGATGTCGAGGCCGTGCTTCGGAAGGTC
>JAICVI010000042.1 GCA_025935415.1 Chloroflexota bacterium | reverse complement strand
GTAGCCGCGCCGGTGCTCTATCCTCGCGCTCGTGCCGACCGCCCTCGAGCACCCCGCCATCGCCCGGGTGCTGGACGTCGCCGCCAGGAAGGGCGTGACCCTCGAGGTCACCGCGTTCCCGGAGACCACGCATACCGCAGCCGATGCCGCGCGCGTGGTCGGGGCAGAGATCGCCCAGATCGTGAAGTCGCTGGTCTTCGTCGTGGCCAACGAGGAGGGGGAGCTGGAGCCGATCGTCTGCCTCGTCTCGGGCGCGAATCGGGTCGACCTCGAGCGGCTCGCCGCGGTGGTCGGGCGTCGCGACGTGCGGCGCGCCACGGCGCGCGAGGCCGACGAGCTGACGGGGTTCACCATCGGCGGGATCCCGCCGTTCGGCCACGCTCGGAAGACCCGCGTGATCATGGATCCCGACCTCGGCCTGTATTCGACGGTCTGGGCCGCGGCGGGACTGCCGACAGCGGTCTTCCCGGTCGCGCCGGCGATCCTGCGGATGCTCGCGGATGCCCACGTGGCGCCCATCGCCGAGGAGCCGCCGGCCCAACAGGCCTCCTAGGTGGCCGCCGAGCCCCACGACGCCACGATCGCCTACCCGGGCGGCCTGCGCGCGCGCTGGCGCTGGGGTGGGTCGGGGCAGGCGCGCGAGGTCTTCGCCCTCTCGGAGGCAGGCGGCACGCTCGTGGACCTGGGCCTGGAGGTCTCCGACGCGCCAGACGAGCTCTGCCGAGCCGAGCTGCGCGTCGACGGGCCGGCCGGCGCCTGGTCCGTCCGGCTCGCTTCGACGATCAACGACGAGCCCTCGGCGCAGCTCTGGGACACCGCGGGCCAGCTCGTCGTGAAATACGGGTTCCACACCTTCGGGCTGGATTCGCGGACGGGCGAGCGGGCGTGGGGCCACCGCTCGGCGACGCCCATCCTGGCCCTGTTCGCGTCGTCACGGCTGCGCCACGTCGTGGTGCAGGCCGAGCTCGAGACGTTCGCGATCGAGGCCGACGGAACGGTCGCCTGGCGGATCGCGCACTCAGACGTGGTCACCGAGGCGTCGCTCGTCGGCGGACGGCTGGTGCTGACCGGCTACGGTGGCGGCGTGAACGCCCTCGATCCCGCGACGGGGCGGTCGACGGGCTGAGACGGCATCCACGACGCTCCGGGACCGAGGGCTCCACCGCTCAGGATGTGGACCGAGGGTGGACAAGCCGTCACGATCGCCAGAAGTTGGTGGACAGGTGGCATTGACCCGGCCTCGTCGCGGCCCCAATGTTGTCACCAGCCCGGAGGGGCTGAGCGACACTAACGGCGGCGATCGCATCAACGCCCACGTGTCGGGTAGGTTCCTCCGGGCCCTTTGATTCCACGGCCCTAGAATCCCGGCGTGGGTCCCCTCCTCCTCGGTGCCGCGGGCGTGGTCGCCCTGGCCGTCGCCATGGCCATCCTGCGCAGCTTCGGGCCGCGCTATCGCGTCGGCCGGCTCCTGGCCGTCGTGCCACCGGTCCCGGTCGCCGAGGCCGTCCGCATCGCCGCCGCGGACGAGCAGCGCTACGTCCGCGTCGACGGCCGGATCGACAGCGACGAGGAGTTCGAGGACGAGCACCACCGGCCGCTCGTGCTTCGGCGGACGACCTTCGAATGGCACCCCGCGGCAGGCGAGGGCGGGCACGGCGGCGACGACTTCCGTTGGCGGCCGCTCGGCGAGCCGAACCTGGAGCTCGCTCCGTTCGTCATCCGTGAAGGACTCGACGAGATCGGCATCGACGCGGCGGGCCTGGCCGAGGGCCTGGTCGTCATCCCGCGGATCAGCGAGGGCAAGGTCGGGGACCTCGGCGATCGGGCGCCGAGCAACGTCGGCCCGACCGGGGACGCGCGGATGACCGTCGAGCAGGTCTCCAGCGTGGAGCACGCGACGGTCCTCGGCGTGCCGAGACGGGAGGCAGACGGGACCACGCGGATCGGCCCCGGCATGGGCCGGCCGCTGATCCTGACGGTCCTCGAGCGTGACGAGGCGATGCGGGTCCTGACCGGGGGCGCAATGGGCCGCTCGCGGCTCGCGATCTCGGCCCTCGCCACGGGCGTCGCCTTGCTGACCGCCGCGGTCGTCTGGTGGATCCTCGAGTCACTCGTCGGCACCGGCGCGGCGGCGGCGCTCGCCGCCTCGCCCGATCCGACGGTGCTCCCCGGCACCGACATCCGCACCGGCACTGCCGCCGGGTTCGTGGGCGATCCCCTGTTCGCGGTCCTCGGCGTTGCCGCACTGGGCATCCTGAGCGTGGGGGCGACCCTCGCCTGGGTCCGGCTCACCGGGGGTCGCGCCCGGCGCTGAAGAGCGGCTGGTACTTTCGAACCATTGGCAAGAAATGTGGGGTACGCGAGGCTGCGTCCGTAACTTCACGAATCTTCCGGGGGGATGATTGGCGAAGCTCGACTTGCAGCACCCGCGGCCACTCGACGCGACCCTGACGGTCACCCGTGCCGCCGAGGTTCTCGGCGTGCACGCGAACACGATTCGTGCCTGGAGCGACGCCGGCCGGCTGCGCTACTACCGGATCAACCCCCGCGGCGACCGGCGCTACCGCCTCAGCGACCTCCAGCGGTTCCTGGCGGCCACGGATGCGACCGGCCTCCCGGCGCTCGCGTCCACTGACGATCGCCCCCTTGGCGCCCGCCGCCGTGGCGAGACCGTCGTGCCGCTCGACGAGCACCTGGCGATGCTCGAGCTCATCGGCGACCTGTCGGCGCTGAGCGGCTCGGCGATCCGCGACGCCCTCACCAACCCGGGCGCGCCGCTCCTCGCCGCCGTGCGAATCATTCGCGAGGCCCTCGGCGCCGCCCACGCTTCGGCCTGGCGCCTCGACAACGGGCGCCTGGCGCCCGTCGCGGTCGACGGCGCGCCCCAGCCCGGGCTCGTCGCACTCCCGGCCTCCTTCGGCGTGCTCGGGGCGGCGCTCGGCGAATCCGCCGGGGTCATCGAGGCCGACGCCGGGGTCGATCCCTCGGCGACGACCCTGCCCGGCCACGAGGTCGCCTGCGCGATCCCCGCGGGCTCGGAGCCCTGGGGCGTCCTCCTCCTCGTGCGCGCAACGAGCGATCCCCTGTCCGAGCCGGATCGCGAGCTCATCCGCGTTGCCGCGACGGCCCTCGGGAACATCATCCGCGCTGCCTCCTCGGCGACCGACGTCGCGCACCAGCTCCAGCGTGCCGACGCGCTGCGGCGCGTGACCAGCGACATCGGGAGCCGGCTCGACCTCGACGAGATCCTCGAGCGGCTCGCCGACCACGCCCTGGTGCTGTTCTCCGCGGACCGGGTCGGAGCCTTCCTGTTCGAGGAGGACGGCGGCCGCCGCATGGCCGCGTCGCGTGGGCTCTCACAGACATGGATCAATGCCGTCACCTCCGTCGAAGGGCAGACCCTCGGAGCCGCGGCGATCGCCGCCCGTCGCCCGATGTTCTCGACCCACTACGCCGACGACCCGCGCGCGGGCGACCTCCGGGCCGCGATCATCCAGGAGGGCTTCGACACCGGCTGCGTCGCGCCCCTGCTCGACGCGGACAAGCCGGAGCCGCTCGGAATCCTCGGCGTCTACCACGACGCGCCGCACCCCTGGTCGGACGACGAGCTGGACACGATGGCGGCGCTCGCCACGCAGGCGACGGTGGCGATCAAGGCGGCCCGCAACTACGCCCAGCTCGCGACCTGGGCCGCGCAGCTCCAGTCCATCCAGGCCCTGGGCGCCCGCCTCAACCGCCTGACCAGCGTCAAGGAGATCGGCAGCGCCATCGCCACGGAGCTGCGCCAGCTGATCGACTACCACAACGTCCGCGTCTACCGGATCGACGGACCCGACCTCGTCCCGGTCGCGATGCTGGGCCAGGTCGGCGAGTACCGCGACGAGACGATCGACCAGCTCCGGATCAGGGTCGGCGAGGGCATCACCGGCTGGGTGGCCGCGCATCGCGCGGCGGTCCGCCTCGACGACGCCGCGATGGACACCCGTGCCACGACGATCCCGGGGACCGAGGACGATCTCGACGAGTCGATGCTCCTCGCGCCGATGCTGTTCGAGGACGAGGTCCTCGGCGTGGTGGTGCTGTCGAAGCTCGGCCTCCGGCAGTTCCGCGCGGACGACCTGCGCCTGCTCGAGATCTATGCCAGCTTCGCCGCCCAGGCGATGACCAACGCCGACGCCACCGAGCGGCTTCGGGAGCAGTCGGAGCGGCTCGAGCAGAAGGTCCGCGGGCAGCGCGAGCTGCTCCAGATCACCGAGTCCATCCTGACCACGCTCGATCCTCCGGTGCTGCTCGGGACGATCGCGGACCGGCTGGGCGACCTGATCGGCTCCGACAACGTCTCCATCGAGCTCATCGACCAGGAGAACGGTGTCCTCACGCCCGTGGTCGCGCGGGGGCGCGACGCCGAGTACTACCTCCAGCCCTGGCACGCCGGCGAGAGCGGCCTCGCGACCTGGGTCCTGGAGCACAACGAACCCGTGAACGTCGTCGACGAGTTCGATGACGACCGGGTGCTCCAGCCCCCTTCCGGCGCGATCCACGGCAGCCTGGTGTGCGTGCCGCTGCGCGGCCGCGACGGCGCCGTCGGAGTGGTGACGCTCGAGCGCATCGGCGAGGGTCGCGTCTTCAGCGACGACGAGTTCGAGCTCATCCAGCTCTTCGCGGCCCAGGCCTCGATCGCCCTCCAGAACGCGGAGGTCTACCTCGCGGTCCGGCGACGCGCCCAGACCGACGTCCTCACCGGGCTCCTGAACCACGGGACGTTCGGGCAGCAGCTCGATTCGCTGATCACCGCCGGCGAGCCCTTCAGCCTCGTGATGCTCGACCTCGACCACTTCAAGCCGGTCAACGACGGCATGGGCCACCAGGCGGGCGACCTCCTCCTGCGCCAGGTGGCCGACGCCATCGTTGCGGCGAGCCGCGATTCGGACCGGATCTACCGCTACGGTGGCGACGAGTTCGCGCTCCTCCTGCCGCGCACCGACGGCGTCGAGGTGGGGCCGATCGCCGAGCGCGTGCGGGCCGCGGTGAAGGGCGTCGTCGGGCCGGGCTCGGCCTGGCGCGGCCGGGCGCGCGGTCTCGAGGCCTCGGCCGGCACCGCCTCGTTCCCTGCGGACGGAACCTCCGCCGAGGAGGTCCTGCTGGCCGCGGACCGGGCCCTGTTCGTCGCGAAGCGCTCCGGTGGTGGGCGCGTCGCGAGCGCCGCCGAGGGCACCGCCCTCGCGGGGGAGTTCACCCTCCAGGTCCCGACGCCGATCGACCCGCTTCCGAAGATCGCCTGAGCGGCGCCCCGGGCTTTCGGCCCGGCACGTTCCAATGTCATGCCCGGCGTTGCGATTCGCCCGGCCTGCGCGTCAGAGTCCGGCCATGACGAGCCCGCGCCGCGCGACGCGCCCTGGGGACCGTTCTCTCCTGGAATCGCCGTGGCTCGCGGCGCTGCTCGCGCTCGTCGTCGTCGGCCTGGCCGCGGCCATCGTCCTGCCCGGCCTCCTTGGGGTCGGCGGTCCCACGGCGACGCCGACGCTCGGCGCAGCCCGCTCGCCCACGCCGCCACCCGCGGCGCCGACGTTCCTCCGGCCGACGCCCAGCCCCCAGCCTTCGTTCACCGCCTACGTCGTGCGGCCCGGCGACACGCTCAACTCGATCGCGAAGCAGTTCCACACGACCGCGCGCTCGATCGCCTGGTGGAGCCGCGGCGTCCACCCGTCGCTGGACCCGGAATCGCCGAAGTACCAGCCGAACCGTCTCGAGGTCGGGTGGATTCTCCAGATCCTCCCGGGCACGGAGGTCGACGAGAACAACCCGCCGAGCCCGGCGGCCTGATGCCTCGCCGGCGCCAGGCCCGCGCCTGAGGGCCGGGCGTCAGACCGCGCGGCGAAGCGTGGTCGCCAGGCCGGTGCGGCCAGGCCGGGCGATCAGAGCCGGCCCGCTGCGATCACCCGCTGCAGGAACTGGCGCGTCCGCGGCTCGCGCGGCTCGGACAGGATCGCCGCCGGCGGGCCGATCTCCAGCATCCGGCCCTGGTCGAGGAACGCGACGCGATCGGCAACGTCCCGGGCGAAGCCCATCTCGTGGGTCGCAATCAGCATCGTCATGCCGCCGCGAGCGAGCTCACGCACGACGTCCAGGACCTCGGCGATAAGCTCCGGGTCGAGGGCGCTGGTGATCTCGTCGAGGAGCAGGAGCTGCGGCTCCATCGCCAGCGCCCGAACGATCGCGACGCGCTGCTGCTGTCCGCCCGACAGTCGATCCGGGTACTCCAGCCGCTTGTCCTCCAGCCCGAACCGGCGCAGCAGGTCCGTCGCGGCCGCCTCGGCGGCGCCGCGGTCGCGGCCCAGGACCCGCCGCGGCGCGAGGGTGATGTTGTCGATCACGCGGAGATGCGGGAACAGGTTGAAGGCCTGGAACACGATCCCGATGCTGCGGCGGACCCGATCCACGTCCACGCGTGCGGCCGTGATCTCCTGACCACCGACCACGATCCGGCCGGCGTCGATCGGCTCGAGCAGGTTCACGCAGCGCAGCAGGGTCGACTTGCCCGAGCCCGACGCGCCGATGAGGCAGATGACCTCGTGCTCGGCGACGGCCAGGTCGATGCCGCGAAGGACGGCCAGCGAGCCGAATGACTTCGTCAGCCCTTCGACCAGGAGCGCCTCGGACGCGCGGCCCTCCGCCCTCATCTCGCGCCCGCCGCGGACCGCCGCTGCTGGCGCCGGACGAGCCAGTCGACCAGCCGCGCCATCGGGACGGTGAGGAGCAGGAAGATGATCGCGGTGATCACGTAGGGCGTGGAGTTGAACGTCGCGGCCTGGCGGATCTGTGCGGCCCGGAACACCTCCACGACACCGAGGACGCTCACGAGCGCGGTGTCCTTCTGCAGCCCGATGAAGTCGTTGAGCAGCGGCGGGATCACACGTCGAATGGCCTGGGGAACGACGACGAACCGCATCGCCTGAAGCTGGCTCAGCCCGAGCGAGCGGGCCGCCGCCGCCTGGCTCGGGTGGATCGAGTCGATGCCGGCGCGGTAGACCTCGGAGACGTAGGCCGAGTACAGCAGCGTCAGCGCGACGAGGGCCCAGAAGAACTCGTCGGTCGGGAGGCCCTCGATCCGGAGGGCCGGAACGCCGAACCCGAGCATCGAGATGACCAGGATGCCGGGCAGGGCCCGGAAGAGGTCGACGTAGGCCGTCGCGAGGAGGCGGATCGGAGCGAGGGCCGCGCCGGGCAGGCTCCGGAGCACCGCGATGACCAGGCCCAGCACCAGGACCAGGGCCTCCGCGAGGAGGAAGAGCTGGACGTTGACCCAGAAGGCGCGAGTGACCCGGGGCCACGAAGCCTCGAAGGTGGCCGGGTCGAAGAACGACTGCTGAACCCGCGGCCAGCCCGCCGAGCTGACGATCACGAACCCGAGCAGCCCGAAGACGATCACCGTCGAGACGATCGCGATCCCGAATCCGCGCCGGTCGCCCGGTGCGGGCAGCAGCCTCGCCCGCCGGCCGGCCGCGACCGGCGGAATCGAGCCCGACTCGGCGGGACCGGAACCGATCACGCCGTCAACCCGGAGCGGGCGCTAGGGCTCGAGCTCCGGTGCGCTGTTGAACGGCAGGTACTGGCCGCTGAGCACGTCCAGCGTCCCGTCATCGCTCAGGGCGCCGATCGCCTGGTTGGCGCAGGCGGTCAGCGCGCTGCCCTGCTCGAGCACGAGGCTGAAGTGCTCGGGCTCGGCCCCGGCATCGGTGCCGATCTGGCCGACGATCTTGCTGTCCTCGACCTGCACGGTCGTGATGAAGCCGGCGGTCGGGAGGTCGACGACGACGCCATCGATCTGGCCGTTCTGCATCGCCTCGATCGCGTCGTCGGTCGTGTTGTAGACCTTCGCCTCGGCCGTCGTCTGGATGACGTCCTCGATCGTGGCGAGGCTCGTCGTGCCCACCTGCGCGCCGAGCCTGGCGCCCTTGAGCGCGGTCAGGGTCGTGGCGTTCGCGAACTGGTTCTTCTTGAGCGTCACGACCGTCTGGTTGCCGAAGTAGTAACCGTCGGAGAGATCGGCGTTGGCGGCGCGCTGCTCGTTGTAGGTCACCTGCCCGATGAAGAAGTCGAAGTCCTTCGGGCCCGGCGCGAACGACGTGTTGAACGCGACCGGAATCCACGTGACCGCCGCCTGGTCGAAGCCCATCTGGTCGGCGATCGCGTAGGCCATCGCGCTCTCGAAGCCCTTGCCGCTGTTCGGATCGCCCCAGTCCGGATCCCAGGGGTCGGTGTTGCCACCTTCCTTGCCTTCGAAGTACGGCGGGAAGGCCGGGTTGTCGGTCGCGACGGTGAGCTTCCCGGCGGTCTTGGTGGCAGGGTTCGCGCAGGCGTCCGCGGTTGGGGCCGCAGTGTCCGCCGCCGTCGATGGCGCCTGCGTGCCGGCGCCCGCAGTGGGGCCGCCGCTCGCGCCACCCGGGCCGCACGCGGCGGCAAGCAATGCGGTGATTCCGAGCGTGACGAGACGAAGGCGCGCCATGGATCCTCCTCCTTGAGCCGCGGAGTGTAGCGTCAGGCCCGGCGGATTCCGATTCGCGCGCCCGTGCTCGCGCCGAGCCTGCTGGCGGCGTCGCCGTTCGAGACCGCGATCGCGAGGTTGCCCGAGGAGTCCTCGTAGGCGAGGAGGTCGCCGGGCGAGGCCTCGCCGAAGGTGCGACGCCAGGTGAGCCGCTCCCAGCGGTCGCCACGCCGGGCATCCGCGGCGCCCGTCTCCGAAGCGGCGAGCGCGCTGAAGCCGCCGCGGGCCGCCGAGTAGTCGACGATCAGGCCGGTGCCCGGCTCGACCGGTCCCAGGGCGGCGTGAAGGTCCGTGACCCCGCCGGCGAGCCGCAGGTTGCCGAAGGAATCGACGTACACCACGCCGGTCGCCAGCCGGCCCTGGTGCGCCTCCGGCTCCGGAAGGTCGAGCCGGACGAGGCCGCCCACGTCCAGCTCCGCGCCGACCTCCTCGAACGGCTCCCCGATCGCGAGATGCGCCCCGATCGGCGAGAAGATGTCGCGTCCATGGAAGGTGGCGCTGGTCGCCGGGAGCATCCAGGCGCGGTTCTGGAGCTCGCGCACGGAGGCGACGCCGCCGAGCCGCTCCGCGGCGGGCACGAGCAGTCCGTTGTCCGGACCGACGAGCAGGTCGCCGCGACCCGTCCTGATGGCGATCGGCCGCCGAGCCGTGCCGACGCCCGGGTCGACCACCGCGACGCTCACCCCGATGGGCAGCCACGGAACCGCCGCCCGGAGCAGGTAGGCCCCGTCGGCGATGGCGAACTTCCGGACGGCATGCGAGATGTCGATGATCTGGGCGTCCCGCGCGATCGAGAGCATCACGCCTCGGCAGATCGCGGCGGCGCCGTCATAGCCGAAGTCGGTCAGGAATCCGATCACGGGGCGCTCGGTCGCAGGCACGCAGAGATGCTAGCCCCGGAGGCGAGAATCGAGACGGCGTCCGGAGGAGGTCGGACGCCGTCTCGAAGGTTTGCGAGCGGAGGGGAGGAGATCCTCGCTCGCTGGGACATTCGCGGTTCAGGGGCTCGGTGGGTCGATCACGTGGGTGGCGCCGTGGCGAGTACCTCGGCGGTCATGGATGGTGCTGCGGGAGCGGCCGTTGAGGCGCGGCTGGCCCGCGACCTCCGTGGCCCTGAGCTCTGCTGCGTGCTGGATGCGGCGATGGATCACCGCCTCGATCTCCGGGAGCGTCCAGTGGAAACCCTCGCTCGCGAGGCCGTGCAGGAACGCGGTGAGATTCGCCGCTTCCCCGGTTTCGAGGCCGCGAGCGAGAAGGGCGCGGTAGGTCGCCTTGAGGCTCGCCCCGATCGACCCATCCATCGACTCGCCGCTGCGCTGCATCGACTCCGGCTTTCGCGTGCGACCCGAGCCACGGCCGGCGCACGCCGGTCGGTTCGGTGACTGGATGGTCGGTTCGGTGTGGTCCGGTGGCGATGGCCCGTGAGTACCAGGCGGAGCGGTACTTTCCCCGGCCTGCGTGCCTGGGGCGTCGCGGCGCGCCTATCCTCCCGCCGTGGACGAGGAGCTCCTTGAGCGCGAGCCTTCGAAGCGCGACCGGACCGCTCGGCTGATGCGCGTCGCGCGCCTGCTCGAGGGCAACCCCACGGGCATGCGCCCGACCGACATCGCCGAGCGGCTCGGCATGTCGAAACGGAACGTCTATCGCGACCTGAAGGCGCTCGAGCTGGAGGTCGGGCTGCCGATCTGGTCGGAGGACGGCCGCTGGGGCGTCGACGCCGAGGCCTTCCTGCCGCCGCTGAAGCTCACCCTCCAGGAGGCGATGGCGGTCTTCCTCGGCGCGCGGCTGATGGTCCGGTACGCGGACAAGTACGACCCCGACCTCGCGTCGGCCTTCGAGAAGCTCGCCGCGAGCCTGCCGGAGGCCCTGCGCGATCGAGTCGCTCGAAGCCTGGAGGTGCTCCAGGAGGCGCCGCGCGATCCCGCCTTCAGCGACCATGTCCGCCAGCTCACGAAGGCCTGGGCGGAGCATCGCGTCGTCGAGATCGACTACGAGGGGGCCGCGTTCGAGGGCCGAGCCGGCGAGCGGTCGCGCCGGACCGTCCGGCCGTACCTCATCGAGCCCTCGCTGCAGACCCACGCGCTGTACCTGATCGGCTGGGACGAGGCCCGCGAGGCGGTGCGGACGTTCAAGATCGAGCGCATCCGCGAGGTCCGGGTGACCGCCCAGTCGTTCGAGCCACCCGAGGGGGCGACCCTCGAGCGTGACCTCCGGCGCGGCTGGGACATCATCGCCGACCAGCCCGCGACCGAGGTGGTCCTGCGGTTCTCGCCGGCGGTCGCGGACCGCGTCCTCGAGACGACGTGGCACTCGCTCCAGCAGACGGAGCGGAGGCCCGATGGCGGCTTGCTCTGGCGCTCGACCGTGAGCGGCGTCATCGAGATCCGGCTGTGGATCCTGTCGTGGGGCGACGATGTCGAGGTCCTCGAGCCGCCGGAGCTGCGCCAGCAGGTCGCTGCAATCCTCGCCCGGGCGGCATCGAGGTACGCTTCGCCGACCGGGGACTGATCGCCGGCATCCGCTGCGCCGCGGCACCACTTTTTCGCCGCTGGAGCCGCCTCGGTACCTTCGTACCGGATGCCGACCGAGGCACGGAGGTCAGCATCGGCGCATGGAACGCCTGATTCGCGCCCCTCGCGCTCCTCGCGCCCCTCGCGCCCTTCCAGCCGTCGCTCGGCTGCTGGTGGTCGCGATGTTGCTGTCGGCAGCGCTCACGGTCGTGGGCCCCGCGGCCCACCCGAAGACTGCCGCCGCGCAGACGACGGCCGAGTACATGCAGGGCCTGCTCGTGAAGTGGATCAACGACGCCCGTGCCGCTCGCGGCGTCCCGCGCATGCATGTCGGCACCAAGCTGACCGCCCTCGCCGTGTATCGCGCGAAGACGCTGGCGTCCACGAACAGGCTCGCGCACCCCAGCTGCCTCGGCTGCCTGCTCACCAAGTGGTCCATCACCTGGTCGACCTGCGGCGAGGTGATTGCCGGGACGACGTACCCGTGGGGCTACCAGGCCGCCAGGAGCCTGTACAACGCGTGGAAGGGCAGCTCGGGCCATTGGAGCATCCTCATGAGCCGCAGATACACGCGATTCGGGATCGGCGTTGCGTACCGGAGCAGCAACCACACGAGCTTCGCCGCCGGCATCGTTGCGGGCTGACGGGCTCGCCCCGGGCTGAAGGGCAAGCCCCGGCTGACGGGTCCGTCCGCGGACCGAAGGCGCGCCGATCCCCGGCCCTATCCTGAGCCGGTGGCGCGCCACCCCTTCGCCGCCGTCAACCTCATCAGCGACCCGATCCACGGCTACGTCGAGCTGACGAAGCGCCTCGCGCGCGACGAGTCGGCCGCCGCCGGGCTGCCCGAGGAGGACGCGGCCGAGGGCGACCTGCTCGACACCGCGTGGCTGCAGCGGCTGCGCCGGATCAGCCAGCTCCAGAGCGCGCGCTGGGTCTTCCCCACGGCGGAGCACTCGCGCTTCACGCACGGGCTCGGGGTCATGCACGAGGCGGGCGTGTGGGCGCGGGCCCTGCTGCCCTCGCTCCGAACGGCCCTGCCGAATCTCGCTCCCGCGGAAGCACTCCCCTCCGAGGGGCTGGTCGTGGAGACTCTTCGCATCGCCGGCCTGCTGCACGATGTCGGGCACGGGCCGTTCGCGCACTTCTTCGACGATCGCGTGCTCGTGGCCTTCCCCGCTCCCGAGGACGCTCGGCGCGGAACCGGAAAACGGCTCTCCCACGAGGACCTCTCGCAGCTGATCATCGAACGCGAGCTCGGCACCATGATCCGCGCGCTGCGGCGGGCTCCCGGCGCCTCGCCCGAGCACGACGCCTTCGGCAACGGCGAGTCCATCGACCCGCGCTGGGTCTCGTTCCTCGTCTCCAAGCCGGCCCTCGAGGACGCCTCGATGCCGGCGTGGGTCCGGCTCCTCCAGCCGCTGCTGTCGGGTGTCTTCACCGTCGACAACCTCGACTACGTCCGGCGCGACGCGTTCTTCACGGGGGTGCGGGTGGGGATCGACGTCGAGCGGCTGCGGCGCTACGCCTTCGTCGCCGAGCGCGGGCTCACCCTCTACGAACCGGGCGTGGCGGCCCTGGAGGGCTTCCTCAATGCGCGCCTGCTCCTTCATCAGGCCGTCTACTTCCACCGGACCGTGCGCGCGATCGATCTCGACCTCGCGGAGGTCTTCCAGCCGGCGATCGTCGCGCTCTTCGGCGACGACTCGCCGGCGTCACGGCTGGCCGACTACGTCGACCTCGACGAGTACGCGCTGCTCCACCAGGCGGCCCGATGGGCGAGAGGGGAGGACGTCGTCGCCGACGGCGCGCCCGCTCCGGCCGGCTCCGGCCGGGTCACCCGGGCCGTTGCCGATGGCTGGCGCGGGATCCTGCTGAGACGACCCGGCTGGCGAGCGGAGGCGGAGATGCGGGCCTCGTACGAGGCGGGCGACGAGCCGCGCGACGCGATCGCGGCACTGGGCGTCGAGGAACCCGGACACGTCGCCATCGACCTCGCGGAGGTCGATGCCCGACCAGCGGGCGGCGGCCGCCTCGCGATCGAGGGCCGCGACGGGCGCGAGATTCCGTTGGCCGAGGCGCTCGCAAGGGTGCCGGGTTACGCGCTGATCGGCCGCCGCTACCGGCGAATCACTCGCTGAGGGCGGCGGACCGCCCGCCGGGAACGATCGTCTACCCTTCCCCGACGCGCGCCCGTAGCTCAGTGGATCAGAGCATCTGACTTCGGATCAGAGGGTCGGGGGTTCGAATCCCTCCGGGCGCGCCAACTTCTGCGGATGGGAGTGGACTTCACCTATTTCGCGCGAGCGTCGATAGATCTGTTCGCGGCACTCGGAAACGCAACCAAAATGAGGTTGGAACGGGCATAACGCGGAGAACAGCGGGCACATGATCCGGAGCCCTCGCGGATGACGCGGGGGCTTTCCAGCCTCAAGAGCCTTGACAAACTCCGGCATCGGTCAACTTGGTACCCGCCAGAAGCCAGTTTCTGCGGCTGCGGCCGACCGGCCGGCAGCTGGTGCACATGAAGTCGTCCGACTGACATCTGCCACGCCCACGACCAGCTGCTCCGACACCAGGCGTTCTGCATCCTGTACGAGGACAAGCTCCTGCATGGGGGCGAGATCTGCTACCGCGCCGCTTGGGATGCGGCCACGTGGCTTGGCATCAAGCCGGTGTCCGTATTCCACGAGAAATCGGCACTACGACGCGGCCGCTCGCAAGACGGCAGCAGGGCCCCCGACAGCGCAGAGGACCCAGGATGGGACTGGAGGTTGGCGTTCGCTTAGAAAGGTCCTGCCCAACGCGTGGTCTTGGCGAATCAGGACCCGTGGTCGCTTGATTGAAATCGTCGCGTGTTCACCGCTCGCGACTCGCAGCGACGGGCCAGACCGGCTTTGCGGGGCGGGCGACCCACCCCGATACAAGCAAGCGCGCGGGATATCTATGATC
>JAICVI010000097.1 GCA_025935415.1 Chloroflexota bacterium | reverse complement strand
GCGCACGAGCATGGCGAGGTCGCTCACCGGCGAGCCGTCAGCCGCCAGCTACACGTTTGTTCTGAACGAATGTGCATCGGGCTCATGATCGGGCCCGCGGTCGCCGGCGTCAAACGGCGACGCGCGTCGCCGGTGGCGATCTGGGCGGCGGCGTTCAGGCCGGCGTGGCTACTGGGCGCTCCGAGTCCGCCACGCCGTAGCCCGGGATCACGATCTCGATCAGCGGGCTCCAGCGGATCATCTCCTCCACGTCGCGCCGCCACGCCCGCGCGACCTTCGTCTGCACCTCGCGGACCTCATCCGGATCCGTGACCTCGTGGGCGGTCGCAGGCAGATCTGCGGTGACGAAGGCCTTGAGATGGAAGGTCACGTTCGGGTTGTCCCGGATGTTCAGCAACCAGGCGCGCTCACGGTTCGCGTTCGGGGTGCCGGAGATATAGAGGCGGCCACCGAAGTTGAAGAAGGTGATCTCGATCCGGCGCGGCTCGCCGGACCGACGACCGATGGTCGTGAGATCGATCGTGTGGCCATGCCCCAGCGCCTGCCAGATGGCGGGGTCGAGCGGCGTGGCGAAGCTCGAGGAGGTGGTTTCGGGCGGCATCGTGGTCCTTCGAGACGGCTAGGTAGTTGCTGCAGCAACGATCATGCCACGTGGACGGCCGCGCGCACAAGCGTCAGACGCGCTTGCCCTCGGCGCGCATCGACGCCTTGTAGGCCCGCTTGCCTGCCTGGTACGACGCCAGCGCCTCGGGCGAATCGACGTCACCGAGCGTCATGTGCTGCGGCATGACCTCGGCCATGCCCGGCACCGAGACGCCGAGCCGCTTTCCGAGCACGGCGAGAATCGTTCGGGCCTTCATCTCCCCGATGCCCGGCAGCTCGAGCAATCGGCGCTGGAGGTCCTTGCCATCGCTCGCCTCGCGCCAGATCCGTGACGCGTCGCCGTCGTAGCGCTCGGCGATCGCCGCGGCGAGGGCCTGGACCTTGCCGGCCATCGAGCCCGGGAAGCGGTGGATCGCGGGTCGCTCGCGGAACACTCGATCGAGCTCCGCGGGATCCGTGGCGGCGATCTTCTTCGCGTCGAGATGCCCGAGCCGGGCCCGGAGGTCGAACGGGCCGGAGAAGGCCTTCTGGACCGTGACCTGCTGGTCCAGCGCGAAGCCGATCAGGAGCGCCAGCGCATCGGACGAGACCAGCTCGTCGGCGTCCTCGTTGCCGGTGAAGGGAAGTCGGGCGGTCATGGCAGCGGCGCGCCTCCAGGGGCTGGATCTCGATGGCTCGGGGGTAGGCAGCGTAGCTCGACGTCCGCCGCGGAGCCCGGAATGACAGCCCCTTGCAACGCCCGTGAAAGGTGCCCGGCCCGTCCCCGGGCGTAGGATCTGGGGCAACGGAGGTCTGCTCGAATGACGGATCGACGCCGCTCCCCGGCTCCTGAGTCCGGACGCAGATCGATGACCGAGCCGGTCGTCGACCTGGCGAAGAGCGCGGACGCGTCCAGAGGTGCGAGCAACCTCGCCACCGTGCCCCGAGCGGGCAACTACAGCACCGATACCCGCGCCGGCAGATCCGGGTGATCCGGGTGCGGCGATGGTCGACCCGGATCACCGCCCGAACCGGGAATGCAAACGAAGACCCGCGCTCGCGATGAGCGCGGGTCTTGTCGTCGCGGGCGCCTCCGGGGCCGATCGGCGGCCCCGGCCGCAGGTCAGGGTTTGATGGATGTCCGCGCGTCCCCGGCTGAACGCGGCGTACGGCTGAACGCTGCACGCCCGCGGACGCGGCCTCAGGAAGCGTGGCCCGCCAACGGACGTCTTCGCGGCTTGGGGTCGGGCCGGTTGCGCGGTTCGCCGGCGAGCCATTCGCCGAGCGTGATGACGGCGGATCCGGCACGCTTCCGAACCCTCGACGCGGCGCGGGCCCGACTCGGGGCGGCGACCTCCTGGCACGGCAGCGATCGGTCACCACCGGCAGGATCGGTTGCGAGCCAGAGCGCGAGGGCGGCGTCTTCGTGGCGCATGTTGGATCTCCCCCGGGGTCCTGCTGGGCCTGCTATTCGAGGACGATCCGGACCCCGTCGCCGTCGGGATCCTGGACGTCGAGGATCGGGCCGTGAGCGCCGGACGTCACCGCGTCCTCGACCTCCGCGATCTGCTGGCTGGAGAGGCCGGGGACGCGGGACAGCGCGAATCTCCCGAGCGAGATCGGGATCCGCAGGTCGACGACCCGGCGGCCTCGCTCGCGGACCTCGACGCGCGCGAATCTCGGTGCGGAGCCCTGCGCTCCCGAAGCCGGTCCCAGGTCGGCGCCGAACTGCGGTGGCGTGGGCGGCTCCGGCGGCGTCGGGGCTCCGGGTGCCGCCCTGGGCTTCCGCTCCAGAGCGTCAAGGATCGGGGCCGCCTCCTCGGCGGACAGCTTGCCCTGTGCGACCAGCTGGAGGACGCGCTCGAACGCCTCGCTCATCTCGTGCCCTCGTCGAGCTCGGCAAGCCTGTCGCCAGCCTCGGCGACGCTGATCTCGCCGCGCTCGAGCTGGCGGAGGATCTCGAGCCGCCGGGCGTCGTCGTCGGCCGGCTCGCCACCGGTGGCGGCGGCGCCGGGCTGCTGATCGGTCGCCGAATCGGTCATTGCTGTCTCCTCCAGAACCGGGGCGGCCGTCCGCGGCTTGGCAGCTCGGAAGTCGCCGGATACGGATCGGAAGCTGAGGGTCGCGCCGGGCTTGCCGACGACCATGACCTTCCGGCCGAGCCCCGAATCGCGCTTCGAGTCGAGGTCGCTGGAGAGGTCGCCCGTGATCGTCTCGGCCTGGACGCGGATGCCGGAGCGGACGACGAAGTGGACGTCGCCGCTGATGGTCCGGAGCGCGAACGGGCCGTCGCCCCGGAGGTCGGCATCGATGCCCATGTCGCCGGAGGTCGTCCCGAGGTCCAGCCGGCGGAGCACCGGGACCTGGATGTCGACGTCGCCGGAGACGGTCCGGCCCTTCAGGTCGATCGGCGCCTGGCCCTCGATCTCGAGATCGCCGGAGACCGTCTCGACCTCGATGGCGCCGGCGAGCCGCTTGAGGATGACCTCGCCCGAGGCGGTCCGGAAGTGCTTGCCGCCGCTGAGGTCGCTCGCGCTGATGTCGCCGCTCTGCGTCTCGACCATGACGGTCGCGCCATGCGGCACCTCGACCGTCAGGTCGACGCTCTCGCCCCGACCGAAGATGCCGAAGCCCAGCTTCTCGTTCTGGTTGACGTCGATGGAGTCCTTGCCGAGCTCCACCGAGAAGCGGTCGCGGAAGGCCTTCTCATCGTCCGCCCGGAGGCGGACGCGGTCACCCTCCACCCCGCGGACCGTGATCTCGCCCGACGCCTGCCGGAGGGTCACCCGGCCGCGCGGTCCGATCTGGTGATCGATGGTCACGCCAGAGTCGCGGATCGTCGTCATCGCTCGGTCCGACCAAGGCTGCGGATTGCGGTCGAGGCCTCCTCGGCGCCGATCTCGCCCCTCGACAGCCGCTCGAGGATCTGCTGCCGAGCGGCCGCGGCGTCGGCAGCGCTGCCGGCGGTCGTCTCGTCGTCGGACTCGTCGCTGCCATCGCGTGGCCCGAAGCCGAGAGCGCGCACGAGAGCCTCGACACGGCCCCGGACGGTCGGATAGGAGATGCCCAGCTCGCGCTCCATGTCGCGGAGGTTGCCGCGGGAGCGCAGGAAGCTCTCGAGCAGGATCAGCTGCTCCTTCGTGAGCCGGCCGAACCGCCCGACGCTGAACTCACCCTCCAGGGTGGTTCCGCACTGCCGGCAGTGCAGGCGCGTCACGGCGAGCTCGCCGGCGCAGACGGGGCAGGTTGAGATGACGTCGTGCGGCATGTGGTTCCTTGACTCCCTGTGCGGTACGAGTCGGACTATGGCATCCACAGTTTCACTTTGTCAAGTGCCGTTTTCGCATTATTGAGTCGGAGAGGCTGGAATGTGGACTTCTGTGGCCGGACCGTTCCTTTCGGGGAGGGGCCGGTGGCGGAGAGCAAACGGGTCGCTCCGGCGCTGGTGCTACCGTCCTTTGGTGAGCGCCATCCCAACGGCCAAGCCAGGCGACACCGCCACGCTCGGCGCCGCCGACTTGCTCCGCTCGACCGGCCTCCTTGCCGACGGTCCCGTGCGCTGGGCCGCTCCCCTGCCCTCCCGCAAGGGCGGCGTCTACGTCGTCGAGCTGTCGGCGCCCAGAGCCCAGGCGCCGCTGGAGCTGACCCGGGTCGGCAAGTGGCTGGAGCGGCTGCCCGCGTTGCGCATGGATGGCCGTCGCCCGACGTCGCGGGCTCTCGAGGCTCGCCTCGCCTCATTCTGGTGGCCGCGATCGACGATCCTGTACGCCGGCGCAACGCTGCGCTCGATCAGTGGGCGGGCGGCGGCCATCGCGACGCATGTCCCGGGGGACCGGCAGCCGCATCCGGACGGCCAGTGGCTGCACCTGCTGCGCTCGATCGAGGCGCTGGGGGCGCGACTCTGGTGGGCGGAGACCGACGCGCCGGAGGAGTACCTCGACGCGGTCCTCGACGCCTTCGCGGGCGCGAGCGGCCCGCCGCTGCCCGAGCGCCCGCCGGGCGCCCTTGTGCTTCCGTGGGCGAACACGCGGCGCCCGACCGGCGAGCGGCAGGTCCACGGGATCACCGGCTCGCTGCTCCCGGAGCCGCCTCGGGCTCCCGAGCCGGAGCGCCGGGTGGTGGAGATCCCGCCGGGCGACGCGGACGGGGCGACCCGCGACGAGCGCGGCAGCGGGACGACTCGCCGGGCCCCGAAGCCGGGCGCCGCGCCGATCGTCACGACCCCCCGAACCCCCCTCAAGGGCGCGCGCGTGACGACGCGCGCCACAACGACGTCGGCCGGCGCGGCTTCGAGAGCCGGCGGCACGTCCTCCACGAGTCGAGCCGCGGCCGGCCGCGGCGTTGCGCCGGCGCCGATCGAGCTCTCGCAGGCGGCCCTCGATCGACTCCATGCCGAGCTGGACGAGCTCACGCGCGTCAAGCGGCCCGAGGTCGTCGCTCGCATCAAGGCCGCGCGCGAGCATGGCGATCTCAAGGAGAACGCCGAGTACCACGCAGCACGGGAGGAGCAGTCCTTCCTCGAGGGCCGCGTGCAGGCGCTGGAGGACCGCCTTCGGAGGGCCGTCGTGATCGACCAGGCCGCCGCGACAGGCCGGGTCATGCTGGGCTCGACGGTCACGGTCGAGACGGGCGGCGACGAGCTGACCTACACGATCGTCGGCACGGCCGATGCCAACATCGGCGCCGGGCGACTCAGCAGCGCCTCACCCGTGGGCGCCGCGCTGCTCGGCGCGACGGCCGGCCAGGTCGTCGACGTCCAGACGCCTCGCGGCGCGATCCGCTACCGGGTCGTGTCGGTCGAGTAGGGCGGGCGCATCGGCGGCCGGCGGAGCAGGCCGAACAGGATCACCACGACGCCGAGGGCCACCAGCGCGGCCGCGAGCAGCGGCTCTGCCAGGCCGTTCGCCCCGCTGAGATGCAGCACGCCCTCGAAGAACAGGCCGAAGCCGATGAACAGCCCGATGCCGGTCAGGAGGATCGGCAGACCGCCGCGGGCGACGTCGCGCTGGCCGGTGAGGAGCCCGTACAGCACGAACGCGACACCGACGCCGCCGGGCGCGACGAGGGCCCACGCATAGGCCCATGTCCCCCACATGCCCGTCGCGGACTGGAATGTCAGCACGACCCCGACCATCGAGATGATCCCGCCCGGCACCGCCAGCCCGAGGCCGCCCTTGCCGCCGATCGCCACGCCGGCGGCGAAGAGCACGATCCCGGGGGCCAGCACGAAGATCGGCCAGCCGAGGCTGAGCAGGTCGATGTTCAGGAGCCGGCCCGCGAGTGCGAGGCCTCCGAGGAGGACCAGCGCCAGGCCGAGGAGGATCGTTCCGCGCCGCGTCGAGTCCACGGCGCTAGTCCGCCGCGCGGGCCGGGGCGAGCGCCGCCACGAACGCTGCCACCCGGTCGAGAACGTCGTCGAGCACGGGCCGAAGGGTATGCCCTAATCGTGGATACGCAACGAGCTCGGCCTGCGGCAGCAGCCCGACCGCGACGCGGAGCAGCTCGATGCGCGCGAACGGATCGGACTCGCCGGAGAGCAGGAGCACCGGGCAGTCGATGGAGGGCCAGTGGGCGCATCGCGCCTCGGCCCGCTCCGGCTGGCCGGGCGGGTGCATCGGGTAGCTGAAGAGGACGAGGCCGCGGTAGCCTGCGCCGGCCGCGGCGGCGAGGCTCGCCACCCGGCCTCCGTACGAGTGGCCACCCGCGACGGTCGGGTCGCCATCCGGAACGGCCGCACGCCAGGCCGCGACTGCGTCCTCGGCCTTGCGCTTGGGCAGGTCGACCGCCTGCGCGGAAAGGCCTCGTTTCCGAAGGCCCTGCACGAACGGCGCCATGCTCACCGCGTTGCCGCTCGCGCCATGGCCGAGGTAGATCGCGGCCTTCGTCACTAGAGCTCGCGGCGCCGGAGCTGGCTGACGGCGAGCGCGAGCAGCAGCGCGACCCACACGGCGCTCCACGCGACGATCGCGATCGGGGGTGGCGCCGCGGCGAAGAACGGCGAGTTCCGGGCGATGAACTCGTCGCCCACCTGGCTGATCACGAACGACGGTTCCAGGCCGTACACCACCCCCTGCCAGAGCGCATCGGTGGGGAGCAGGAATCGAAGAGCATCGCCCATCGTCACGAGGGCGGTCGTCCCGAGGGCGAGGCCGATCTTCCCGAGCACACCGGCCATCCAGGCGAGCCCGTAGGCCACGACGGCGATGGCGCCGCCCGCGATCGGCGGCAGCCGGGTCGAGAGGAGCACGGTCAGGGTCAGGAGGACCAGCGCCTGGCCCGCGAGATAGAGCACCGGGAGGATGGGGTCCGGCGGGAGGTAGCCCGCGACGAGGCCGACGGCGCCGATCGCCAGGAAGCCGGAGATCACTGCGTAGGCGACGACCACGACAGCGAGGCCGAGCCATCGCCCGAGCAGGTACGAGGAGCGCCGGAGCGGGCGCGCCAGCATCGCCTGGGCGACCCCGGATTCGAGGTCGGTCGCGATGGCCGGCGAGCCGAAGAACGCGGCGGTCATGACCAGCACGAACCCGAACATGAAGGCGATGAAGATCAGGATCTGCGAGACCGCGAACTTGATCTCCAGGTCGGCGATGCCGTCCCGGCGGGCGCCCCCGACGAGGACCGAGATGCCCCAGGCCGTCAGGCCGACGGCCACGACAGCGAGAATCGCGAGGACCCAGAGGACCCGCCGCCGGGCGGCCTCGCCGATCGTGAGCTTCGCGATCGTCAACATCGTCGGATCGTGCCTCAGCGCAGCCGGTGTGCGCTGGGGGTGCCGGCCGGCGGCCGGTCCTGCGCGACGAGGGCGAGGAAGCGCTGTTCCAGCGAGGTTCGTCCGGAGCGGACCTCGTGGACCTTCGCGCCCATCCCGACCAGGGTCGAGACGAGGTCCGGGACCTCTGCGTCGTCCATGGGGCGGATGCGGAGGAGATCGCCCTCGAGGGCGGGCGGGCCGAAGCGCTCGAATGCCGGGAGATCGGTGGCGCTGAGGCCCGTCACGCGAACCTGGGTCTCCGCGACGCCAAGGACGTCGTCGAGATCACCGAGCGCGACGACGCGGCCGTGGTCGATGATCGCGACGCGGTCACAGACCTGCTCGACCTCCGACAGCAGATGCGAATTGAGGAACACCGCGGCGCCACGGTCGGCCGCGGCCCGTACGATCCCGCGGACGTCGACGCGGCCCACTGGGTCGAGGGCGGAGGTCGGCTCGTCCAGGATGATCAGGGCGGGCTCGCCCAGCAGGGCGGTTGCCAGGCCCAGCCGCTGCTGCATGCCCTTCGAGAACTTCCCGACGGCGTCGTTCGATCGCTCCGCGAGCCCGACGATCCCGAGCGCCTCGTCGGCCGCGGTCCGGCGCCGTCCGCGAGCCATCCCGATGAGCTCCGCGTGCAGCGTCAGGACCTCGCGAGCCTTGAGCCACGGCTGGTAGCGGAAGAGCTCCGGGAGGTAGCCGACCTTGCGCCGGGTCGCGAGGTCGCCGATCGGCGCACCCAGAACCTTGGCGCTGCCGGACGTCGCGCGCGCGCGGCCGAGCAGGAGCTTGACCGTGGTGGTCTTGCCGGCGCCGGTGGGGCCGAGGACGCCGAACACCTCGCCCCGTCCCACGGACATGGAGAGGCCCGCAAGCGCGTCCACCTGGCCGTAACGCTTGCGAAGATCGGTGGTCTCGATCGCCGGAATCTCCAGCGAAAGACGCGGCATGGGAATCATCGTGACAGACAAGGTGGCACGGCGTCAGCGCAACTTTCGGGCCATGGTCGAGATCGAGATGCCCTGTTGCGGAACCACGGCGCGGGTCGAGGAGCTGACCGACGAGGTCGGCTGCGAGATCTGCAACGTCGTCCTGGAGCTCGGTGACCCACAACCACAGGCACTGCCCGTCGCTGCGTGATCCGGCGCGAGCCCTGACGGCCGTACGCGGCCGGTAGCATGGCCGGGATGGCAGGAGCGAACGGTCGGGATGGGACGCGCGATCGGGCAGTCGGCGCGGCGGTCATCGCCGCTGGTCGCCGGCTGCGTGCCGCGGGTCTCGTCGCCGCCACCGAGGGCAACCTCAGCGTGCGGATCGACGCTGGCCGGCTGCTGATCACGCCGAGCGGGCGTCGCAAGGACGAGCTGTCCGGTGATGACCTCGTCGTTGTGGACGTCGTCACTGACGAGACCACCGCGCCATCGCCGGCTACGAAGCCGAGCTCCGACATCGCAATCCACCGCGCGATCTACGGCGCCCGGCGAGACGTGAACGCCGTGGTGCATGCCCACCTGCCGGCATCGATGGGCCTTACGCTCGCGGGCGAGGTTCCGGACCCTTCCGCACTTCCGGAGACCAGGCTCTTCCTCGGCTCAGTGCCGTTCCTGGCCTTCGGCGAGCCAGGCAGCGCCGAGCTGGCCGACCGCGTCGCCGCCGCCCTCGGGATTGCCGGAGAAGACGGGCGCCTTCCGGTCGTCGTGCTGCTGGAGCGCCACGGAGCGGTCGGGGTGGGCGCGGGCGATGCAGCGGCGGCGATCTCGCAGGCCGTGGACCGGCTGGAGCTGCTCGAGGTGCTTT
>JAICVI010000233.1 GCA_025935415.1 Chloroflexota bacterium | reverse complement strand
GTCGCCGGGGGTTCCGTCGGCGGCGGCTCGGTGGCGAGCGGATGCGTCGGCTCCGCGGATGGCCCCGTCGTCGCGTGGGGCGTCGGTACCGGGGTGGGCGCCCTCGTCGGCGGCGGCGCGTAGCAGGTCAGCGAGGGGAGCTTGGTCTTCGGGGTCGCGTCCGACTGCTCGGGGATCGTGTCGAGGCCCGTCGGCAGCGTTCCGGCAACGGGGAACGCCTGCGCGCCGAGGGCGCGGATGTCGTGCAGGCGCGGGACCAGGATCGAGCCGCGCGGATCGTTTGCCGCGCCGTGCACCAGCGGGTACTGGATCACGGCTCGGAACATGTGGTCGCGGTGGATGCCGATGGCCTCCGGCAGGTACTGGCCAATCGTCGAGGGATCGAGCGAGGTCTCCACGAGCTTGCCCATGGCATCGATGAAGCCCGCGGGGTCGGTCAGGAAGCCGCCATCGACGACGCGGTCGCGCGCCGCGATCACGATCTCGCCCTGCCGGGCCGCACGGGTGAAGTCGCTCTCGCCGTACGACTTGCGGATCCGGGCGTAGGCGAGCGCTCCCTCCCCGTCCAGGTGGTAGCGGCCGGCATTGATCGCGAAGCCGTTGAAGCCATATTCGTCATAGCGCGCATCGCAGAGCGCTTTCGTGACGGTGACATCGACCCCGCCGATCGAGTCGATGACTTTCACGAAGCCCGGCAGGTTGACCTGTGCCCAGCCGTCGATCCGGACGCCGAGGAGCTTGCCCAGGCCGGCGGCGAGGACCGCCTCACCGGAGCTGGCGCCAGGAAACTTCCCGGGATTGGCGTTGGCGTAGCTGACGAGGCTGTTCACCTTCTGTCGAAAGATTCGACCGTCGGGCAGGGGCAGGTCGACGAGGTCGCGCGGCACCGAGACCATCGAGATCGCGCCCGCGATCGGGTCGAGCGAGGCGACGATCATGGTGTCGGTCAACGCTTCGCCGCGGCCCGGGCCCGAGTCGACGCCGAGCAGCAGCACCGTGAATCGCCCGAGCTCCGGCGGCGGGCTCCCGACGTCGGCCGAGGCACTCGGAAGCGGGGCGAAGTCGTTGTCGCTGGCAACGGGAACGGGGACGGTCGGCTGGTACGGCGCCTCGACGGGGGAGAAGACGGCGACGGCCGCCTCGCGGGTGACCTCGGTCAGGTACGCGGCGTAGACGCTCGGGACGAGCACGAAGGCGAGCGCAACCGCGGTGAGTGCCGCACCTCGCGCCCGGATCGCCCCGGCGCCGCGCCGGAACGCATCCGCGACCGCGACCAGCCGCCACAGCAGCAGCGCCACCTGCGCGACGAGCAGCGCCGCGATGACGCCGGGGTCGAAGAACAACGTCAGGATCGAGATCCGGTCCTTCGAGAGGACCGCCGCGACGATCAGGACGAGGAGGATGAGCGGCGGCGTTGCGAGCAGCAGGGCCGCGCGTCGCGAGCCGATGCCAAGCTGGCCGAGTCCCGGCCACAGCGAGGAGAGCAGTGCGGCGACGTGCCGATCGGACCGAAGCGGGTGGTGGATGGGGGTGCCCTCGCTTGGCTCTGTGGCGACGAGCCTTCCGGCTCGGTCTCGGCGAGGTGGGCACGCTCGCTCGCATCTGATTCTCGCGCGCCCGCAAGGTTGCTGCAACGCGCGATGCGGATTGTAGTGCCTGGCCGTTACGCGAGCTGGCCTTCGCCTCGCTTGCGCCGCATCGGGCGCGCCACTCCGGCTGGACCCCTCTCCTGGTGATCCGCCGATAAGCCGCGCCCGTCAGGATTTTGGAATGGACCTGGTGCGCTTCGGTCGCGGCATCCGCGCCCTGCGGATGCGCCGAAGCTGGCGGCAGCGGGACCTGGCCGCGGCCGCAAGCGTCAGTCAGACCCTGGTGACCCGCGTCGAGCGAGGGCTAGGCGGCTCCGTCCCGCTCGCCAAGCTGGAACGCATCGCGATCGCCGTCGGTGCCGCCGTCGACCTGCGCGTTCGTTTCAACGGCGAGGAACTCGACCGCCTGCTCGATGCCGCCCATGCCGGCCTGGTCGAGATCGTTGCTGGGCTGCTTCGCGACTGGGGTTGGACCGTGGTCGTGGAGGCGACGTTCTCCATCCGCGGCGAACGGGGATCAATCGACCTCCTTGCCTGGCATCCGGCACTGCGCATCGTCCTCGTGGTCGAGATCAAATCGGTGATCCCCGACGTCCAGGCAACGCTGGCACCGTTCGATCGCAAGGTGCGGCTGGCGCGAGAGGTCGCCCAAGAGCGAGGCTGGGACGCGGCCGTGGTCGCCAGCGTGCTCGTCGTGGCTGAGGATCGGACGTCACGTCGGCGCGTCGACGCTCACAGCGCCATCTTTTCCCAGGCATTTCCACAGCGATCTTCCGCTGTGCGGCGGTGGCTCGCGGCGCCGGAACCGTCGATGCCGCTGCATGGCCTCTGGTTCCTGTCACGGCCCCAGCACGTGACTCCTCGTCATCGCGTGGCGCGGCAGCGAGCCGGCGCTCGTGCTCAGACGGCTGGCCGCGCCAGCCGAATCTCTGCCAGGGAGTCGGTTGGTGACTGAGCGCCAGGAGGGCGGGTGACGTGCATTCACCGAATGGAGCGGTGGCGGAAGTTGGAGCCTGGTGAGCCTCGGGAGCGAGGGCGGGCACGGGCGCGAGAGGGCACGGGCGCGGGAGGGCACGGGCGAGTGAGGACAAGGGAGCGGATACGGGCACGGGAGCGAGGGCGGGCACGGGCACGCGGCAGGCACGGGAGCGAGGGCGGGCACGGGCACGCGGCAGGCACGGGAGCGAGCCCGCGGGCGAGCGAGGGTTACGCGGTCGCGGCAGACTCCTCGCCGGCCAGCTCCGAGGAGGCGCCGTCGTCG
>JAICVI010000032.1 GCA_025935415.1 Chloroflexota bacterium | reverse complement strand
TAGGGGACGAGCGCGCCACCGCGGACGCCTCGCGAAGGTCGCGGGGACGTGCGGTTGGGCGCGCCGCCACCGGGCCCTAGGATGCGCACGTGTTCGCGACGCTCCTTGGCCGGTTGCCGCGCCCATCGGCAAGCCGCGACGGCGAGGGCCGCGACGCCCATGGCCGTGATCTCGCCCGCGACGGCGACGGCGAGGGCCGCGGCCTCGACCTCGAATCCTCGATCGAGGCGGCCGTTCGCGCGCAGGAGGATGCGGGCCTCGAGCCGATCACGGATGGCCGGCTGCGCGGGGAGCTCTCGGTCATGGAGCTGGATCCGGCGGCGGTGGTCGCAGCCTGGCGCTTTGTCGCGGCGCTCACCGATCGAGGGGTCAAGCAGGCACTCCCGGGGCCGTACTCGCTCGGCCAGCGTCGGTCGTCTGCGGAGCGGGGAGCCGCGACGGCCCGCGCGACGGCCCGCGCGACGGCCGGTGCCACAGCCGCCGCGACCCTGCGGGCGGCGGACGACCTCCGCGCCGTCGTCGAGGCGCTCGCCGGGGCGGGCTGCCCGATGATCGAGATCGAGGAGACCACCGCGCACCTGATCGGCTCGGATGCGGTCGAGCGCGCACTGTTCCGCGATGCCCACCGGCGCCTCGCCGAGGGCGTTCTCGGGACACACCTTTCGTTGTCGATCGTGGGTGGCAACGCCTGGGAGGTCGGGCTCGAGGCGATGTCCGCGGCGCCCTATGCGAGCCTCGCAGTCGACCTCATCCATGGCCCGGACAACTGGAACCTGGTGACGCGTTTGGCGGGGGAGCGGGGCGTGATCGCCGGCGTCCTGCCGGCGAAGGCGTCGCCCGCGGATGCCAGGGAGATGCTCGTCTGGGCCGCGCGCTACGCGGCGGGGTCGAATGGGCGGGGGCTCGAGCGGGTGGGAATCGGCTCGGCCGGTTCCTGGGCGAATCTCACCTGGGCGGCGGCGGTCGAGAAGATGCAACGCCTCGGAGGCGCGGCGCGCCTCGCGGCCACTCCCGGCGGAGCCGCGCTTGCGCGCCAGCTCGATCCGCGCTCCGTCAGCGCGAGAACCGCCGCGACGGGCCACGGCGCGATTCGACCCGAGTCGGAGGCGTAGGCGAGGCACGGAGGCGAGAATCGACGCTCCCACGATGGTCGCGAGGGGCGCCGCGCCGCCGATTGGTACGCTGGTCGCCATATCTGATCGACCTCGTCCCCACTTCCAATGAGGCCTCGATGACCACCCGCTTCTGGCACGGCTTCGCCGACATGCACGCGATCAAGGACAAGGAGGTGGTCATCGCCTCCGGCGATGGCGCGATCATCACGGACACCAACGGCAGGGACTACATCGACGCAACCGCCGCGCTCTGGTACTGCAACGCCGGCTATGGCCGTAAGGAGATCGCGGACGCCGTCGCGGAGCAGCTTGCGCGGCTACCCGGCTACTCCAGCTTCGGCGCCTACACCACGGACGCGACGCTCCTGGTCGCCGAGCGACTCACGTCGATGGCCCCGATCCCGAACTCGGTGGTCTTCCTCGCCTCCGGCGGCTCCGATGCGATCGACACGGCCATGAAGCTTGCCCGTCGCTATTGGGACGTGGTGGGGAAGCCCAACAAGACGCTCCTCGTCTCGCGGGAGCACAGCTACCACGGGATGCACGCGCTGGGCACGTCCCTCACGGGCATGCCGGCGATGCGGAACGGCTACGGCGGCGAGCCCTTCATCAACGAGGTCGTCCACGTGCCACCGCTCGACGTCGACGCGGTTGCTCGCCTCTTCGACCAGCGACGGGACGAGATCGCGGCGTTCGTGGGCGAGCCGGTGATCGGCGCCGGCGGCGTCTATCCGCCGCCGGACGGCTACTGGGAGTCGATCTCGGAGCTCTGCCGCCAGCACGACATCCTCCTCATCGCCGACGAGGTGATCACCGGGTTCGGCCGAACCGGGTTCATGTGGGGGACGCAGCGCTACGGGATCAAGCCCGACCTCATCACGTTCGCCAAGGGCGTGACATCGGGGTACATGCCCCTGGGCGGCGTGCTCGTGGGCGAGCGTGTCCGCTCCCCCTTCTGGGACGAGCCCGTGGCGGGCGCGGTGTTCCGTCACGGCTACACCTACTCCGGCCACTCCGGCGCCGCGGCGGGAGCCCTGGCGAACCTCGACATCATCGAACGGGAGGGTTTGGTCGAGCGCGTGGCCACGCTGGAGCCGGTGCTCGACAGGAGCGTCCGGCGCCTCGGAGGCGCGCCGCTCGTGGGCGAGATTCGCACCGTCGGGCTGACCGCGGCCGTGGCCCTCCAGCCTTCCATCCTCGAAGCCGACGCGACGACGATCGACCGGGTCGTCGCCGCTTGCCTCCGCCACGGCGTCGCGACCCGGGCGCTGCGTGGCCACGCGGTCCACATCTCGCCGCCGTTCGTGATCACCGAGGATCAGATCGACGCGATGGTCGACGGCATCGGCAACGCGCTCGAGGACGTGGCCGCCGCTGCCCGGGTGCCGGCCTGATCGGCGACGTCGCGCCGTCGACCGGCGCCACGCGAATTCGGATCTGCCTCACCGTCAACGGCGAGCCGGTCGAGCTGGAGGTCGAGCCGCGCCGGCTCCTCGTCGACCTGATTCGGGAGGACCTCGATCTCACTGGAACGAAGATCGGCTGCGACACCTCCTCCTGTGGGACTTGTACCGTGCAGCTCGATGGCCGGGCGGTGAAGTCGTGCACGGCGCTCGCCGTCCAGGCCGACGGCTCGACCGTTCGGACCGTGGAGAATCTCGCTCCCGACGCCTCGACGCTCCACCCCCTCCAGGCCGCGTTCGTCGAGCACCACGGCCTCCAATGCGGCTTCTGCACGCCGGGGATGCTGATGGCGGCGCTCGATCTCCTGGAGCACAATGCCGCCCCGTCCGACGACGAGATCCGCGCCGCGATCCACGGCAACTTCTGTCGCTGTACCGGCTACCAGTCGATCGTGACCTCGATCCGCGACGGCGCCGCCCGCATGCGCGGCGAGCCCGGCACCAACTGGTACGGCGAGCCGCTCCACGAGGCGTAGCTCGGCCCTTCCCAAGCTGGCATCGTCGACCGGTTCGCCGGGTCGGTTCGTCCGCCGCTCGCCGCGTCGCTGCCGACGGCCCGTTCGTATGCGTGGAAACGGCCCCGCGTCCGGCAACGAGACCAAACTCGATGCGCGTCGCGAACATACGAGCGGTAGGGCGGCGGACGATATCCCGGTCCTCGTGTTCGCCGCCGACGGCCGACGCTCGCGTGCGTGGCCTCGCGCGGGTCAGTCGGTCATGCCGGGCAGGCGCCGCGTCGGGCCGGGAGGCTCGTCCGGGAACAGGAACCCGGATCCAAGGTCGAGGACGCCGACGATCCGCGCCAGCGTCCCGATCTTCATCGAGCGAAGCCGGCACGTTTCCAGCCGAGAGATCGTGGACTGGGCGACGCCCGTGCGCCATGCCAGCTGCTGCTGCGACAGCTGCTCGGCCAGCCGGCGCCGACGAACGCCCGTCGCGATCCGCCGGAGACCGAGCGCCTCCGCCTCGCCGACGTTCTCCCACGACCAATCGCGCATGCCGTCGAGCATGGCTGGACCCGCTTACCGGCGGCTCAACCGGCGATCAACAGCGCCCGGCGAGCCACCGCAGCGCCCTTCGTATGTTGTCGACGCGCATGACATTTGGGCATTCAAATCGGGCGCACGCCAAACCCGCGCATACGAAGGGACCTGCGCATACGAACGGATCCTGCGCAGATGAATGACGCGTGTCGAGCAGCCGTTGCGCGAGCTTCGGGGATGGTCGACGTCGCTCTGCCGGCGGCGCCCGGCGTTCCGCCGTGTATCCTCGGCCACCCATGACGACGACCGACCCGAACGACGCACAGCCGCTGACGGACGCGGAGATCGACGAACGCACGATCGATGCGATCGACGAACGCACGACCGACGCGACCAACGCCATCGACGAACGCACGACCAACGCGACCAACGCGACCAACGCGACCGAAAATCCGAGAGACCGAGGGTCCGACGAGGCCGGCAGCGCCGGTGAGGGTCTGTCGAGCGTGACCGGCGACGACCTTTCCACCACCGAGGGGGTCGAGAAGGCCTTCCGTCGGCGCGGCTACATCCCGGATCGCAGCCTTTCCACCGCGGTCTTCCTTGCCCTGCAGCTGGGGCGACCGCTGCTGCTGGAGGGCGAGGCAGGCGTCGGCAAGACGGAGCTCGCGAAGGTGCTCGCGGCCAGCCTCGGCGCGAAGCTCATCCGCCTCCAGTGCTACGAGGGTCTCGACGTCAACACCGCCGTGTACGAGTGGAACTACCCGCGACAGATGCTCGAGATCCGGCTGCTGGAAGCTCGCGGGATCGCCCAGTCGTCGAGCGCCCACGACATCTTCGGACCCGAGTTCCTGATCAAGCGGCCCCTGCTCCAGGCGCTCGAGTCGCGGGACGGCGTGCCGCCGGTCCTGCTGATCGACGAGATCGATCGGGCGGACGAGGAGTTCGAGGCGTACCTCCTCGAGATCCTGTCGGACTTCCAGGTCAGCGTCCCGGAGATCGGCACGATCAAGGCCGATCGACCGCCCCGCGTGATCCTGACCTCGAACCGGACCCGCGAGGTTCACGACGCGCTCAAGCGCCGCTGCCTGTACCACTGGATCGACTACCCGTCGGAGGCCAAGGAGTTCGAGATCGTCCTCGCGCGAGTGCCGAGCGCGCCCGAGAGCCTGGCCAAGCGCGTCGTCCACTTCGTCCACCGGCTTCGCGGGGTCGACCTCACCAAGGTGCCCGGGATCGCCGAGACCCTCGACTGGGCGAACGCGCTGCTTTCGCTCGGAGCGACCGAGCTGAGCCCGCAGGTCGTCGACGAGACGCTCGGCGTCGTGCTCAAGTACGAGGAGGACATCCGGCATGTCCGTGGCGCGCGCGTGAAGGAGCTCCTGGCGGGCTGAGCCGGGAAGGCGGGAATCCGTGATGAATCTCGCGGGAGTGGCTCCATGAGCGGCGTCGGGCCGACGCGCCAGGTCGATGGCCGGAAGCTGTTCGGCAAGGCGGTCGGGTTCGGGCGGGCGCTGCGGTCCTCTGGGCTGGGCATCGATCTCGGTGCGGCGATCGACTTCGCGAGGGCACTCGAGATCGTCGACATCGGCGATCGCGAGCAGGTCCGCGCCGCCGGCGAGGCGGTGTTCGTCCGGCGGAAGGACGACCTCGAGCCGTACCACATCACGTTCGACCGGTACTGGCGGGGCAATCTCGGCATGGGGGCCGAGGGCCTGCTCGCGGATCCGTGGGAGGAGCTCGTCCCGGCGGACGCCGAGGAGGCCGGGGAGGAGCCGCCGCTCGCCGGCGACGAGCGGATGGAGCAGGGCGAGGACGACAGCGGCGTCCCGGTCCCGGGCGATCACGACGAGTCGGCCGAGGAGGGCGACCCGGACGCGCTGTCGATCGCGCCGGATGCGTACTCGAAGCTCGAGGCGCTGCGACATCGCGAGTTCGATCGGATGACGCCGGCCGAGCTGCGCGACGCGGAGCGCCTCGTCGATCTCCTGATCCCGAGGCTGGAGAAGCGGCGCACGCGCCGCTATGAGCTGCACCCGCACGGCCGCCGGCTCGCGCCCCGGGCGATGTTCCGGCGCAACCTCGCGACCGGCGGCGAGATCACGAGCTGGGTCTGGCGGCGAGCGATGCGCCGGCCGCGGCCACTGGTGGTGATCTGTGACATCTCGGGCTCGATGGAGCGGCACTCGCGCCTCCTCCTGCGATTCGCCCAGGCCCTCGCAGCCTCCTCGGCGGTCAAGACCGAATCGTTCGTGTTCGGGACGCGGCTCACGCGCGTCACGCGCCTGATGCGCGACCGGGACCGCGACCGCGCGCTCGCGAAGGTCGCCGACTCCGTGACCGACTGGGCCGGCGGAACGCGGATCGGCGAGTCGTTCCACGAGTTCAACGTGAAGTGGGCGCGGCGGACGCTCCGGACGAGCGGCGTCGTGATCGTCGTGTCGGACGGGTGGGATCGGGGCGATCCCGCGCTGGTCGCGGTCGAGGCGGCTCGTCTCCGGCGCAACTGCCACCGGCTGATCTGGCTCAACCCGCTTGCCGGCACGGCGGGCTACCAGCCGCTCGCCGCGGGGATGCGCGCCGCGTTCCCGTACATCGACGACTTCCTCGCCGCGGGAACCGTCGCGTCGCTGGAGCGGCTCGGCGAGGTGCTCGGCGGGGCGCGCGCCGCGGACGTTCGACGCGGCGGGGGAGCGGCCGCACACATCTCGCCGGTACCACCCTCGCAGCAGCCGGAGAGCGTGTCGGCGCCCGCGCCGCTGGAGATGGAGCACGATCCCAACGCGGCGCCGAAGATCACGTAGCGAATCTCGCAGGATCGCCTAGCCTTTCGCGCATGATCCCGGCGGCGTTCGAATACCAGCGGGCAACGAGCGTGGACGAGGCCCTCGCGCTCCTCGCCGAGCACGGCGCCGAGGCGAAGATCCTCGCCGGCGGCCACAGCCTCCTGCCGCTGATGAAGCTGCGGCTCGCGCGCCCGGAACGGCTCATCGACATCGGGCGGCTGGACGAGCTGCGCGGGATCACCGAGCTTCCCGGTGGCGGGCTCCGCATCGGAGCCCTCACGACCTACGCGACGCTGCTCGAGGATCCGCGGATCTCGCGGCTGGCGGCCCTCGCGGATGCCCTGCCGCGAATCGGCGACGTGCAGGTACGAAACCGCGGCACGATCGGCGGGAGCATCGCCCACGCCGATCCAGCGGCGGATCTCACCGCCGTGCTCCTGGCGCTCGACGCGGTGGTCATGGCACGCTCGGCGGCCCGTGGGCAGCGCGAGATCCCGATCGATGGCTTCTTCGAGGGCGCCTTCTCGACGGCGCTCGCGGATGACGAGCTGCTGCTCGCCGTCGTGGTTCCCGCGCCGTCCGGATCCGTGGGGTCGGCGTACCAGGCGCTCGACCAGCAGGCCTCGGGCTATCCGATCGCCGGCGTGGCTGCCTTAGTCGGCGAGGTCACGCGCATCGCCGTCACCGGGGTCGGTGACCGGCCCTACCGCGCGGCGAGCGTCGAGGCGGCGCTGGAGGCGGCGGCCGCGCGCGGGAGCGAGGGCCAGGAGCACGCCATCGAGGCCGCGGTCGCGAGGATCACCGATGGCGTCGAGGTGAATGGCGACATCCACGCCGATCCCGAGTACCGCGCCGCGATGGCCCGGGTGATGGCACGGCGGGCGATCGAGCTTGCTCGCGCCCGGCTCGGCTGAGGGAGCCGCGAATCTCGCATGCGTGAGCTGCTCCCGACGATCGATGCCTGGCAGGCCGAGGGAGCCAACGTCGGCCGGGCCATCGTGATCCGCACGTTCGGGTCGGCGCCCCGGCCGGCCGGCGCCGTGCTCGCGACGAGCGAGGACGGCCGCATCGCGGGCTCCGTGAGCGGCGGTTGCGTCGAGGGCGCCGCGGCCGAGGAGATCCAGCGAGCGCGCGAGACGGGGCACTCCCGCGTGATTCGCTACGGGATCAGCGACGAGGAGGCGTGGGATGTCGGCCTCGCCTGCGGCGGCACGATCGACGTGCTGGTCGAGCCCTTCCTTCCCCAGGCGGCGCGCGACGCCGCTGCAGCCGCCGCCTCGCAGCCTGCACGGGGCTCCGCGATCGTGACGAGGCTGCCCGTCGACTCGCCGCCACCGGAGCACGGCGAGCATCGGCCGGGTGCCGGCGCGACGCCCGAGCCGGTCCTCACGGTCGATACGGACGGCACGCTCCACGGCAGCCTGGGGACCACGGCTGCGGACGCGGCGCTCGCCGCCGCCGCCGTCGACGCGATCAACCGCGGCACCTCGACGACGGTCGTGATCGAGGGTCGCCAGCTCTTCATCGAGGCCTATCCCGTGCGGCCACGCCTGGTGATCGTCGGCGCCACGGAGATCGCCCGCTCCCTCGTCGCGATCGCCGGCGACCTGGGATACGAGCGGATCGTCATCGATGCCCGTCCCGCGTTCGCGGCCAGCGAGCGCTTCCCCGATGTTGAACAGCTGATCAACGCCTGGCCGGACGAGGCGTTCGATGCGATCGGCCTGGGGTCCAACGACGCGGTGGCGATCCTGTCGCACGACCCCAAGTTCGATGAGCCGGCGATCGCCGACGCCATCCGGCGCGGGGCTCGCTACGTCGGCGCGATCGGGTCGCGAAAGACGCAGGCTGAGCGGCGGGCGCGGCTCGCGGAGGGAGGCCTGACGGACGCGGAGATCGCGTCCGTCCACGGCCCCATCGGGCTCGATCTGGGAGGCAGGGCGCCGGCCGAGACCGCCCTCGCGATCATGGCCGAGATCGTCGCGGCCAGGTACGGCGTGACCGGCGCACCCCGGACGGCGGAAGCGCGCTGACGTCGCAGCCGCGGGTCCGCGCGATCGTCCTCGCCGCCGGCGCCGGCTCGCGTTTCGGCGGCAACAAGCTCGAGGCCCGCGTCGACGGCAAGCCGGTGCTGCAGCACGTTCTTGACACGCTCGCCGATGCGAGCCTCCCCGATCCGCTCGTGGTCGTGGCAGACACGCCGCCGGCGGGCATCGATTGGGGTCGGGCGGAGCTTGTTCCGAATCCGGATCCGTCCCGCGGCCTCTCGAGCTCGCTGCAGGTCGGTTGGACGTGGGCGATGGCGCGGACCCCGGCGCCGGATGCCGTGCTCCTCGTCCTCGGCGATCAGCCGCTCCTTCGCGCCGATGTCGTCGAAGCGCTGGTGGCGGAGCCGCTCGACGCGTCGCGGCCGCTGCTCGCCATCCGCTACTCCGATCACGCTGCGCGCAATCCGGTGCGCATCGAGCCCGCGGCCGCGGAGCTCGTCGCTGGCGCGTTCGGCGATGTCGGGCTCGGCCCGCAGCTGTCCGACCACCCGGAGCGCATCCGGTACGTTGCGATCGACGGTTCCAACCCGGACGTCGATGGACTCGACGATCTCGCTGCCGTCGCCGACGCGATGTGGGCGCGCCGCGTCCGCGGCAACCGCGAGCAGGTCGACCGCCTTCGCGAGGAGCCGGACGGACCCGACTTCTATGCCAAGGTGAGCTCGATCTTCCGCGAGGATCCCGACCGCAGCGGCGACCCTGTGCTCGACGCACTCCGAGCGCACGCCCAGGCCGGCGATACCTGGCTCGACATCGGCGCCGGTGCCGGTCGCTATGCCCTGCCGATCGCGCGCAGCGTGCAGCGCGTCATCGCGCTCGACCCCTCGCGGTCCATGCTGGAAGGCCTGCGTGCCGGGATGGAAGGCCACCGGATCGACAACGTCGAGGTGATCGAGGCCCGTTGGCCGGAGGTGCTCGAGCAGGAGAGCGGACCCCTCACGGGACGCGGAGCGAACGTCTCGCTCATCGCGCACGTCGGCTACGACGTCGAGGAGATCTGGCCGTTCCTCGCGGCGATGGAGCGGGTCACGGAACGCGAGTGCCTCGCCGTCCTCATGGAGCGGAGCCCGGCCGCCATCGCGGAGCCGTTCTGGCCCGGAATCCACGGGGAGCCGCGAATCTCGCTCCCGGCGCTCCCTGCGTTCGTCGACCTGCTCGCCGCGCATGGCCGGCGCCCGACGGTTGAGATGCTCGAGTCCAGCCGGCGGCGATGGGGGAGTCGCGAGGAGATCGAGGGCTTCGTGCGTCGCCAGACGTGGGTGGCCCCGGGAACCGAGAAGCATCGGCGCATGCGCGCGCTCCTCGACGAGTGGCTCACCCCTGCCGGCGACGGGACGTGGGAGCTGTCGAACGCCGAGCCGCTGCAGGTCGGGCTCGTCGCATGGACCCCGGCGGAGGCAGCGAACCGCGCTCCCTGACCTATCCTCGCCCGATGCAGCTCTCCGGCACGACCGAGATCGATGCGCCGCGCGCGCGGGTCTGGTCGTTCGTGGTCGACCCGCAGCAGGTCGGCTGGTGCGGCCCCGGCGTCGAGTCGATCGAGCAGGTCGACGCGACGCACTTCACGGCCAAAGCGAAGGTCGGCATCGGGCCGATCTCCGCGCGCTTCGCGGTCAAGCTGGAGCTCGTGGAGTCCGACGCGCCCGAGCGAGCGGTGATTCGCGCCTCCGGGAGTGCGCCCGGCAGCGCCGTCGACGCGACGGGCGAGATGCGCCTCTCCGGTCCGGACGACGGGCCGACGACGATGGCCTGGTCGGCCGACGTCCAGATCATGGGCTCGGTCGCGGCCGTGGGCTCGCGGCTGATCGAGGGCACGGCGAACAAGCTGATCGGCCAGGCGTTCGACTGCATGCGCACGAAGCTGGAGGCCGCGTGAGCGCGGGCATCCGGTCCTGACGGAGCTGCATCGGGTCGTCGGCGTCCTTGCGACGAACCTCTACGTGCTCGGCGACGACCGGACCCGCGAGGCCATCGCCATCGATACGGCGCTGCCGTGCCTGGCCTGGATCTCGGACGAGCTGGCGGCCCGCGAGTGGACGCTCAAGCTGATCGTGAGCACGCATCGCCACTGGGACCACATCGGGGACAACGCGCGGGTCGCGGAGCACACGGGAGCGCAGATCGGCGTTCATCCACTCGACGCGCACGGCCTGACGGACCCGCAGTCGGGCAGCGCGCCGTTCGAGCTCCTGCCGTCCGTGCCGGCGGTCGAGCTGCAGGAGGGTGGCGAGATCCGGTTCGGCTCGGTGCGGCTGCAGGTGCTGCACACGCCCGGTCACACCGAAGGCTCGGTCTGCCTGCTGGACGCCGAGAACGGCCGCCTCTACAGCGGCGACACCCTCTTCAACGGGTCCTTCGGGCGGGTCGACCTGCCCGGCGGCTCAGCGGAGGCGATGGTGGCCTCGCTCGACCGGCTGCGACGACTCGACCCGACGCTCACCGTCCTGCCCGGCCACGGCGCCACGACGACGATCGGGCGGGAGCTGCCCTGGCTGGAGTGGGTCGCGCGCGAGGGCCGCCTGCCGAGCTAGAAGGGCTTCCGGTAGAAGGCCCAGCGCCGCGTCGGGCGGAAGCCGAAGCTCTCGTAGAGTCCCAGGGCGCCGGTCGGGTTCTCGACGTCGACGCCGAGCGAGGCGATCTCCATCCCACGCTCCCGGAGGACCGCCAGCGAGCGGGCGATCAGCGCGCTCGCGACACCGCGGCCGCGCCACGGGCGTCGCGTGGCGACGCTGTCCAGCCAGCCCACGAGCTCACCCGTCTCCTCGTTTTCGACCGGGATGATCGAGTTGATCACGAGCCCGGCGACCTCGTCTCCGTCCCAGGCGACCTGCCACATCGAGGTGTCGATGTTGGGGTCGTTGAAGAACCGCTCGAAGTCACCCTCCACGGGCTCGGCGTGGTCCCAGTGGTCCCGGAACGCCTCCTCGTCCGCGTCGTAGATGGCCCGATGCTGCTCCGGCCGAACCGGCCGGACCTCGAGACCGGCGCCAAGCGGCGCGTCGCGGATCGGCTCGGAGAGCGACCGGCGCATCTCGTTGTGGTAGCGATACGGCTCGTAGCCCTTCTCGGCTGCGAACTCCCGGAACGGCTCCGTGTCCAGGCCGCCGCCGCCGAACTGCTGCGCCTTGTCGAGCGGCCCGCCCTCGCCTTCCGCGACCGAGGCGCGGGCCCGTGCCTCCGCCCACTCGAGGAGGCGCGTCCCGTGGCCCCGTCGCCGGACCTCGGGATGGACGTAGACCTCCAGCCGGTGATTCACGACGGCCGGCCGCTCGCGCCAGCTGTGGCGCGCAAGTCCGATGAGCCGGCCGTCGAGCTCGAGCCCCTGGAGATCCCGGTCGGGCTTGAAGGTGCCGGTCGGGCTCCAGTCGTTCGAAAGTGCGGCCACGCTGGGGAACCAGCCCGGCTGGTCGTACCGGTTGACGGCCGTGAGCAGGTCGACCACGGCCTCGACATCGGTCCCCATGTCGATCGGCCGGAAGGTGCCAGCCGGCGCGTTCGTGCCCATCACGATGCCTCCCCGAGGATCGCCGCCGGATCGAGCGGCTTGCGATGGTTGATCCACTTCAGATGCGGCCGGAACCCGAGCCCTTCGTACAGCGCAAGCGCCCCCGTGGGGTTCCCGGCGTCCACGCCCAGCGCCGCGTACTCCATCCCGAGATCGCGGTGCATCCGCATGGAAGCCGTGATCAGCGCCTTGGCGACCCCGCGCCCGCGCCAGGCCTTGCGGACCGAGACGTGCTCGAGCCAGCCGAGCTTGTCGCCGGTCCGCTCGTTCTCCTCGGCGAAGATCGCGTTCATGACGGACCCCGCAACCTCGTCGCCGTCCCAGGCGACGCGCCAGAGCGAGGTGTCGAGCCCGGGGAAGGAGAAGGTGGCGACGAAGTCGTCCTCCGTGCGCTCGCGCGGCTCCCAGTGGTCGCGGAAGGCCTCGACATCCGCGTCGTAGATCCGGCGATGATCGACCTCGCGGACGGGCCGGATCTCGATGCCGTCGGGGAGCGCGATGTCCGGGATCGGGTCGGCGAGCGGCCGGCGCATCTGGAAGCCATAGCGGATCGGGACGTAGCCGGTCGAGGCCGCGAAGGCCATCGCGGCCGGAATGCTCTCGAGGACCCCGAATCCCAGGAAGTGCGGGAGCTCCGGAGACGGCGTCGCCCCGCTGCGGGCCCGCCAGGCGGAATGGCGCTCGACCCACCGCAGAAGCGCGCGGCCGATGCCCTGGCGCCGCCGATCCCGGCGGACCCAGCCCTCCATCGAGTGGATGACGTTGCCCGAGCGAACCTGGGCGTCGACGTTGACATGCGCGACGATGCCCGAGGCGTCCTCGAGGATCAGGGCATCCCTGGAGGGCGTGAACCCGGGCGTCGGCCGCCACTCGGCCCGGAGCTCGTCCGGGGTCAGCACCTGGTTGAACCCGTCCGCCATGTTCACGGTCGCGAGGAACTCCGCGAGCGGTGCGGCATCCGATTCGAGGTCGAAGCCGCGGGCGCGAACGTCCGACGGGAGCCCCGGGATGGTGATCTCCCCCGGTTCCCGCGTCTGCGTGCTCGCCTGGCTCATCGCTCCGCTCCGTACTTCATCCGCATGTGCACGTCGACGCTCCGCTGGATCACGCTCCAGCGCTTCCGCTCGGCCCGTCGCGCGAGCCCGTTCGTGGCCATCGCGGCGCGCTCGGCCTCCCGCTCGAGCTTCTGCCAGGCCTCGAGACGCCCGCGGTCGAGCGTGCCCTGCGCAATAGCCGCGCGAATCGCGCACCCGGGCTCGGAGCGGTGCTGGCAGTCGGAGAAGCGGCACTCGGCGGTGAGCCCCTCGATGTCGTCGAATGCGGCTGCTATGCCGTCGCCATCCATGACCCCGAGCTCGCGGAGGCCGGGCGTGTCGATCAGGAGCGCGCCGCCGAGGCGCACCAGCTGGCGCCGCGTGGTCGTGTGGCGGCCGCGCGCGTCGTCCTCGCGGATGGACGCGGTCTCGAGGAGCGGCGCGCCCGCGAGGGCGTTCACGATCGACGACTTGCCGACGCCGGACGAGCCGGTGAAGACGACGGTGCGGCCCGCGCCGAGGTGCGACCGTACGGCATCGATGCCCTCGCCCGTGACCGTCGACACGGGCACGATGTCGACGCCGGGAGCGGCGGCGCCCGCCTCCGCGACGAACCGCTCCGGCTCGGACGCGAGGTCGGCCTTCGAAAGCAGCACGACCGGCGAGGCGCCGGATTCCCAGGCCACGGTCATGTAGCGCTCCAGCCGGCGGACATTGAAGTCGGCGTTCATCGAGGTCACGACGAACACCGTGTCGACGTTTGCCGCCAGGACCTGGGAGGGCAGCTTGCGATCGCCGGGCGCGCGCCGGATCACGGCCGTCCGTCGCGACAGGACGCGCTGGATGAGGCGGTGCGGCTCCGGGCTGGTTCCGGGCCTCCCCGCGTCGGGCGTGCTCCCACCCGCCTCCGCGATCGCCTCCAGGGCGATGGGCTCCAGCGCCACCCAGTCGCCGACCGCCGGCCACGTCGCGTCCGCGTCCAGCTCAACGTCATGGCGCATCCGGCCGGACGGGCTCGCCGGGCCGTCGCCGGTCGCCGTGGCGACCAGGTACTGGCCGCGCTCCTCGGTGAGGATGCGGCCAGGCACGAGACCCGGGGCCTCGGAGGCGAGAATCTCGTCGAACCGCGCATCCCAGCCGAGGGCCCGGAGCGCCTCGCGGCTCTGCGGCACGTCGGCCTCGCTCACGAGAAGTCTTTCCGCCACGCGGTCGCCCGCAGGCTCACGGCGAAGCCCATGCCCTCGTACAGGCCGAGGGCGCCGCTCGGGTTGGCCGCGTCGACACCGAGCGCCGCGGACGTCATGCCGCGGTCGCGCAGGACTCGGAGCGATTCCGCGATCATCGCCGTGGCGAGACCGCGCCTGCGCCACGGCCTCCGGGTGAAGACGCTCTGGAGCCAGCCGCGCTGGAGGCCGGTGGCCGCGTTCTGCTCGCGGTCGATGACGTTGATGACGCCCCCGGCGACCTCGTCGCCGTCGAAGGCCACGACCCACATGGACAGGTCCATGTTCGGGTTGTCCAGCCAGCGCTGGAGGTGCTCCTCGGACGAGTCGAAGCCGCCCCAGTGATCCTGGAAGGCCTCGACGTCGGCGTCCCAGACCGCGCGAGCGAGCGACCGATCGACCGGCCGGAGCTCCAGGCCGGCAGGCAGCGGGGACTCGGCGATGTCGTCGAGGTTGGCCCGGACCATGTCGAAGAACCACCGCGCCGGCGTGAAGCCGGTCGCTTCCAGCAGGGCGATGTCGCCGGGCTGGTTCTCCCACGTCCACGACCCGAAGGCGCGGGTCCGATCGGTGGGGTCCTCGGCGGCGCGCTCGCGATGGCGGCGGAGGTTCTCGGCGAGGAGCGCGGCCCCGACGCCCCGTCGCCGGAACTCCGGGTCGACCTCGCCGTCGTTGCGGTGCTCGCGGAAGCCGTCGGTCGTGTCGATGACCTCGCGGTTGGCGTGGCCGACCATGCGGCCGTCCAGCTCCGCGATGGTCACGTCACGAGCAGGCTGGAAGGCCTCGCTGGGGTGCGCGTAATGCGAGGCCATCTCCTCGACCGTGGTCCGGTGGTAGAGGCCGTCGGCGACCGCCTCCGCATTGGTGATGCGGACCATCTCGGGGAGGTCGGCCTCGCCCGCGTACGGGCGAAGCCGAAGCCCCGCGACCGATCCGGTTCGAAGCCCGTCGGTCGTCGCCATCACCCGACCCTCTTCAGCTTCCCGGTCCGCTTGGCGTAGCGCTCGGCGGTCCCGAACGCCCACAGCCCGAAGGGGATGAACAGGGTGCCCATCACCAGGAGCGGCCAGATGTCGCCCCACAGCGCGGTCAACCCCACGCCGTCGATCAGGCCCTTGCGTACCCCATCGAGGGCGTACGTCGCCGGCGAGAACCAGGACAGGACCTGCATCCAGCCGGGCAGGACGTCGATCGAGTAGTAGACCCCGCTGACGAGCAGCAGGACCGACTGCAGGACGAACGCCATCTGCATGCCGCGCTCGACGAACAGCAGCGGCAGGATCGCCGCGAGCATCGCGACGCCGACCAGGCTGAACGAGCCGAGGACCATGAAACCGCCGATCGTGAGGACGTTCGCATGCGCGACCGTGACCTCGTCGGGGAAGAACAGGACCATGGCGACCACGATCGCGGCCGTGTGGATCAGCCCGTAGACCATCGCGTAGGCGACAGCCCCGAAGAGGTGCGTCGAGCGGCGGACGGGCGCCATGAAGGTGTACTCGAGCGTGCCCTCCCAGCGCTCGATCTGGATCGTCTCGGCGATCCAGCTGAAGACCACCGAGAGGTAGTTCCAGAAGATCGCGCCGACCATCAGGGTCAGGAGCAGCCGCGGGTCGCCCTGCTTGGCGCCGATGAACGCGATCGAGAGCGCGCCTGCGGCGGAGTAGACGAGGAACGCGAGCTCCCAGCCCCAGTAGCGCCGGGACAGGAAGAAGTTGCGCTCGATGAAGGCGAACGAGGCCTTCAGCTCATGGGTCATCGCGGACATTGGAGGAACCCTCGCGGGGAGGGCTGGCTCGGCCCTCACCGGGACCGAGCCAGCCTGGGCTGCGGCTCGGCGGCAATCCGGTGGCCGATCTCGATGATCGACCGCCCGACGGCGCGCCGGACCGACTGCGGCTGCGGAGCGAGCTGGTTGCGCTGCCGACGATCGCGGATCCGCTGGCGGATCTCGCGCTCGCGGTCTCGCTTGACCTGCTCCGCGAACTGGTGGTTCAGCATCTGGTTCTCACCTCCTCTCGTCGTCTAGTCGTCGTCGGACTCGTCTTCCTCGACGTCCTCGTCGAGGGAGCGGCCGGTGTAGGTCATGAACACGTTGTGCATCGTCGGTGCCTCGCCGTGGCGGTCTGCCACGAGCCGCTTGAGCGCTTCCGGCGAGCCCTGGGCGACGATCCGGCCGTCGTTGAGGATCGTGATCCGGTCGCACAGGCGCTCCGCCTCGGC
>JAICVI010000195.1 GCA_025935415.1 Chloroflexota bacterium | reverse complement strand
TCGAAGGACGTCAGATACCAGCTCCAGCAGCACTGGGCGCGTCCGGCGCACGCTATCGGCGCCATCTGCCGACCGGCGGCGACACGTGGCGAACAATCGTGCGGCGGCCACCGCGGGAAATGCCCCCGCGAACGGCAGCGGTGCGTCTAAGGCTGCTGAGGCTGGAATCTGGCGCTTTGCGGTCGACGCCGGGGCGAAACGCGGCCTACGGCTGCTCGCGCTGGAAAGCTGAGCGCCCCGCGGAGGCAAATGAGCGCCCCGCGGAGGCAAACCCGCGCCGCAACCCGCCTACGGTGGTGAGCCAGGCCAGTCGCAACGCACAGCGCTCAGAGAGCAGCGAGCGCCGCGCCTCCGCTGTGGCGCCGAACCTCCCGAGCCGTTACCGCGCGGCGCCGGCCCCCAGCCGCGCGGGCGCCCCTGGCGCTGCCCCGGCGGCTTGCGGGGCAAACACCGCGTCGATCGCCTGCGCGAGCTCCACGATCTCCTGCGACAGCGGCGCATCCGGCTTCGAGTAGGCGAATGGCGAGCCGGTGTTCTGCGCCGAGATCGCGACGCGATACTCGTTCGTGATCTTCGTCTCGAACTCTCGCTTGAGCGCGCTCTCCGCAGCGCCCACGGAGATCCCGGTGAACGCGTTCGAGCGGTTCAAGGCCAGCTTCAGCCGCTTCGGATCGAACCCGATCCGCCGCAGCGCCTCGAGGACGAGTCGCACGTTCTTCAGGCACGACAGGTCGGCCGTCATGACGATGTGGACCTCGTCCGCGTGATCGAGGATCGACAGCGTCAGGTCCCCAAGCCGCTTGTCGACATCGACGATCACGTAGTCGTACATCGTCCGGAGCATCGCCAGCGTCGCGGCGAGGTTCTCCGGGTTCACGAGGTCGGCCTCCTCCGGGGAGGTCGGCGCGAGGAGCAGATCAACCCCGGAGTCATGCTTGACCAGCACGTTTTTCAGCAAGTCGGCGTCGACCTGCGGCGCCGTGGTGAGGTCCGTGATCGACTTCCGGTCGTTGCCGAGGTCGAGGAACACCCGGTGATCGCCGAACTGGAGCACGGCGTCGACGAGCACGACCTTCCGATCGAGCTCGGTCCGAAGGGCGATCGCGGTGTTGATCGAGATCGTCGTCGCGCCGACGCCGCCCTTGGCGCCGTAGAACGCGATCATCTTCCCGAGCGGAGGTCGTGCCCGCGAGGCCGCGTCCGCGGACCCGAAGCGCGAGAGCAGCCCCTTCATGCGCGCCAGCAGCTCGGCCTGGTGGAATGGCTTCACCAGGTAGTCGTCCGCTCCCGCCCGGAGGCCGCGGACCTTCTGCTCCACCTCTTTCTCGGAGGTCAGCATGATGATGGGGACGTGGTTCCGGCCGCCCTCGTCGTTGCGGATCCGCTCAGCGACCCCGTAGCCATCGAGCTTCGGCAGGCTCACGTCGAGCAGGATCAATCCCGGCTGCTCGGACTGCCAGAGCTTCAGCGCCTCCTGCCCGTCACCCGCGACGACGACCGTGTACCCGGCCTGCTTCAGGGTGTACTGGAGGAGGCGCTGAACGTTCGCCTCATCGTCGACGACCAGGATCCTTGTCATGCACCGTCCCCCGTACCGAAGCCGCGACTGACGTAGCCGGTCAGCGGCTTCACGAGCTGCGTGAATTCCGTCGGGATGACGAACTTCGTCGCCGGTCCCGCGCCAAGTGCCTTGAGCGCCTCCAAGTATTGAAGGGCCATGGTCTTCTCGTCGATGCCCTTCGCGGCAGAGAAGATCTGCTGCAGGGCCTCCGAGAAGCCCTGGGCTCGAAGGATCGCCGCCTGGCGGTCACCCTCGGCCTTCAGGATCTCCGACTGCTTCGTGCCCTCGGCCACGTTGATGGCCGCCTGGCGCGTGCCCTCGGACTCCGTGATGACGGCCCGCCGCGTCCGCTCGGCGGAGAGCTGCCGGTTCATCGCGTCCTGGACGTCGCGCGGCGGCGTGATCTCGCGGATCTCGACGGTCGTGACCTTGCCGCCCCAGCGCTCGGTGACCTCATCGAGCTTGACCCGCAGGACCTCGTTGATCTGCTCGCGCTTGGACAGGACCTCGTCGAGCGAGATGTCGCCGATGACGGCGCGGAGGGTCGTGGAGGCGATGCCGAGGAGCATCTGGTCGAGGCGCTGCGGCGCCAGCACGCTCTTGAGCGGCTCGGCGATCCGCCAGTAGACGAGGAAGTCGACATTGATGGGCGCGTTGTCCTTGGTGATCGTCGTCTGGCTCGGGACCTCGGTGAGGGTCTCGCGCAGGTCGACCTTCACCGGTCGATCGACGATCGGGATGAGGAAGTTCAGGCCGGGTCCGCGCACCAGCGCTTCATCGGTCCGGCCGAGCCGGAAGACAACCATCCGCTCGTACTGCTGCACCACGCGAATGGACAGGTAGATGATCACCAGCAGGACGACGAGCAGGAACGCGCCGACCGACAGGACGATGGGGAGCTCCACGACTACCTCCGATGTGCCGGGTCCGCGGGCATGCCCGCGGTCACGTGCGTTGCGATGATGACGCGTCCGGCTCAACGGTGAGCGTCAGTCCCTCGACCTTGGTGACGTGCACGGGCGTCCCGCGCTCGAGCTCGCTGCCGTCGGCCGACCTGGCCCGCCATTCCTCGCCTCCGGCGAAGACCGATCCGAACGGGCTGAGCGGTGCCCGCACGAGGCCCGCGACGCCCGGTCCGATCGCCCCCGCAACTGGCCCGTTGCCCACCCGACGCGAGCGCATCACGCCGAACGCGATCAGGGCGACGAGGATCGCGCCGGTCCCGGAGATGACGGCGATCACGGCCGGCGCAACGGTGACGATCGGCTCGAATGGATCGACCTGATCGGAGAACAGCGCGGAGGCGCCCAGCGCGAAGCAGATGACGCCGCCGAATCCGAGCAGGCCGTGACTCGTCACGGTCAGCTCCAGGCCGAAGAGGACGAGCCCGAAGACGAGCAGCAGCAGCCCTCCGACGTTCAGCGGCAGCGTGCCCAGCCCGATCAGCCCGAGCAGCACCATCAGCCCGCCCAGGATGCCGGTGACGAAGTTCGGGCTGTAGAGCTCCACGAGCAGGCCGGCCGAGCCGGTCGTGAAGAGCAGCACGGCGATCGTCGGGTCGGACAGGAGCCGCACGAGGGCGAGGAAGGGGTTCATGTCGACCTCGGTTGTGGTCGCGCCGGCGAGATCGAGGGTCACTGCCTGATTGCCCCCGACGGTCACGGTCTTGCCGTTCGCAAACGCGAGGACCTCGTCGAGCGTGCTCGCGATCCCGTCCACGGCACCGACGGAGACGGCCTCGTCCGCCGGCGAGGAATGGGCGTCTCGAACGGTCGACACGGCCCAGTCGACGTTGCGATGGCGCGCCGTCGCGATCGCAGTGATCTTCGAGATGGCGTCGTTCTTGACCTTCTCGCCGAGCGTTCCCGGGATGTCCTCGCCGCTGCTGTCGATCGGCGATGCCGCACCGATGCTGGTCCCCGGGGCCATCAGCGCGATGTTGCCGGCGAGGGTGACGAAGGTGCCGGCGCTCGCGGCGAAGCCACCCGCCGGCGCGACCCAGACGATGATCGGGATCCTCGCTTCGAGGAGGGTGCCGACGATGTCGTTCGTCGAGGTCAGCTCGCCGCCGGGAGTGTTGAGCTTGATCACCACGGCGGCGGCGCCACGATCCTCCGCCGCGCCGATGGAGTCGGCGAGGTACTTGGCCATCGACTGGTCGACGATGCCGGTCGTGGGAAGGACCACGACCTCCGGTCCGGCGGCCCGAACGCCGGAGACCGCGAGCAACAGGGCGCCGACGGCCGACATCGCGAGCGAAAGCTTCGTCAGCCGCGATGGCCGGCCTGCTGGATCGCCGCGCGACTCCCCCTGTCGCCCCCTGGTGGACACGGTGGTCACCACCTCCAGCGGCAGTATCGCACCGCCGTGCGGAAGCATCGGACGCGGAAGCTGGCCGCGAGCAGCGCCGCGGCCTCAGCCCGCCGGGACGCGCTCCAGGTACTCGAAGACGAGCGAGCTCCACGTCTCCATCCGATCGACGACCGCAGCGACCTCGGCGCGGGCGGCCAAGCCCCCCACCCGCTGGTACCTATAGCGGAGGGCCCCCCGGCGGCCCGCGGCCCCGGCCACGAACAACC
>JAICVI010000038.1 GCA_025935415.1 Chloroflexota bacterium | reverse complement strand
TCGGTCTCCTTGTCGAGGCCGTAGGCGAGCGAGGCCGCGGTCGGCTCGTTGATGATCCGCTTGACGTCGAGGCCCGCGATCCGGCCGGCGTCCTTGGTCGCCTGGCGCTGGGTGTCGTCGAAGTACGCCGGGACGGTGATGACCGCCTCGGTGACCTTCTCGTTGAGATAGGCCTCGGCGTCGCTCTTCAGCTTCTGGAGGATCATCGCGCTGATCTCGGGCGGCGAGTAGGTGTTGCCGTCCGCGAGTCGCACGAGGACGCCGTCGGTCTTCGGATCCTTCTCGATCTTGTAGGGCACGAGGTCCTTCGACCGCTGGACCTCGGGGTCGTCCCAGCGGCGGCCCATGAAGCGCTTGATCGAGAACACGGTGTTGCCCGGGTTCGTGACCGCCTGGCGCTTGGCCAGCTGCCCGACCAGCCGCTCGCCGCCCTTGGTGAAGGCGACGACGGACGGGATCGTGCGGCCGCCCTCGGCAGACGGGATGACGGTGGGCTCGCCGCCCTCCATGACGGCGACGACGGAGTTCGTCGTGCCGAGGTCGATGCCGATGATCTTTGCCATTGCTCTGTGGCTCCTGCTCTTTCAGTGGCTCGTGGATGGGGTCAGTGGATCGGTTCGGATGATTCGGTTGCGTGGCCTTCGCTGGCATCGCTGCCGGTGTCCTCGGCAACCGCGACCAGCGCCGGGCGGATGACCCGATCGCGGAGGCGGTAGCCCCGGCGAAGCTCGTCGACGATCTCGCCGCCGGGCCGCCCGGTGCCGGGCACGTTGGCCACGGCCTCGTGCTCGCGCGGGTCGAAGCGGGTGCCCGGCGCGGCGTCGATCGCCGTCACGCCTTCGCTCTCGAGGAGCTGACGAAGCTTGCGGTCGATGGCAACGATGCCCTCGACCCAGCCGCCCTCCGCGCCGCCGTCGTCGGGTCGATGCTCGACCGCGAGGTCGAAGTCGTCGGCGACGGCGAGGACTTTGCGGATGAGGCCTTCCGCGGCGAGCCCGAGCATCGCTTCGCGCTCCTCCGCGGTCCGGCGCTTGTAGTTCGTGAACTCGGCGCGCTCGCGCTGGAGGGCGGCGAGGTACTCGTCGCGCTCCCGCGACAGCTCCTCGATCGCCCTGGCAGTCTTCGCGTCCCGGCCGCGGAAGGGCCCGACGCCCGGTGCCGGCCGGGGTGGGGTGCCGCTCGGGACGCCGGGCTGACCGGGTCCACCGGCGCTCGCGACAGAAGGGCCCGGCGCCGCGCCGCCCGGCGAAGGCCGGCCGGCTGCCGCCGTGACCCTGGCGAGCTCGTCACGGGCCAGCTCCGCCTGGCGACGTGCCAGGTCTCGCTCTCGTGTCAGCCGCTCGATCTCCGCGGCCAGGCGGGCCGGCGACACGTCGAGGGCGGCGGCGCGCTGCTGCGCGCGTGTGGTTCGATCCATAGGTTCGTGATCCCCGTCAGTTGTAGAGATGGTCCACGAGCTCGTTCATGAGCCCGGAGACGAAGCGAACGGTCCCGATGGCCTCGGGATAGGCAAGCCGCGTTGGCCCGAGGACGCCGACCACGCCGACGGCGCGATCCGGACGGCCGTAGGGCGCGAGGACGAGCGCGACCTCCTGCATGTCGGGCGGCTCGTTCTCCTGGCCGATGAAGACCTTCACCACGCCCGACTCGGCCACGGCACCGACGAGCCCGCCGAGATAGGCGCGGTTCTCGAGCGCGGTGAAGACGCGGCGGAGCTTCTCGCTGTGGGCGAACTCCGGCGCGCCCATGACGTTGAGGAGGCCATCGCTGAAGACCTCCTCCACGGCGGCGCGGTCGTAGTCCTCGAGCAGCCGCACGATCCGCTCGCCCACCCGGAGAACGAGCTCGGCGTGGGGCGCGGCTGGGTCGCGGCGGACCAGGGCGGCCGTGATCTGGAGGGCCGTGGCATCGTGGACGAGCTCGTTGAGCTGCGTCGCGACGGAGGTCAGGACCTCCTGGTCCTCGGGGGAGGTCAGCGTGACGATCGACTGCTTGATCGAGCCCTCGCGAAGGACGACCACGAGGCTCGCCATCCGGTCGTTCAGCGAGACGAGATCCACGCGGCGAACGCGCGCCGCGGCGGGCTTCGCGGGAGTGGCGAGGCCGGCGGCGTGGGTGAGCGAGGCGATGGTCGAAGCCGCCAGGCGGAACCAATGCTCGCTCGCGAACTCGACCTGCCCGAACTGGTGCCGGATCATCAGCTGCTCGACCTCGGGCAGCGGCGACTCGTCGATCACCGATTCGACGAACCAGCGGTACCCGGCGTCGGTCGGAATGCGACCGGCGGACGTGTGCGGGTGATCGAGGAGGCCTGCGAGCTCCAGCTCGGCGAGGATGTTCCGGACGGTCGCGCTGGACACGCCGAGCCGATACCGGTCGACGAGCGCCTGGCTCCCGACCGGCGTGGCGGTTGTCACGTATTCCTCGATGACGGCCCGGAGGATCGCGGCTGCGCGAAGGTCCAGAGGGCCGCTGGAGCGACGGATTCGGCGCGCCAAGGGCTTTGTTCTCCGTTCGGATCTTGCTTCGTTAGCACTCTCCCTGCCAGAGTGCTAACGCGTTGGAAGGATCGTAGTCCGAGACGCCCGGAGTGTCAACGCGCGACCGTACGCCGGCGATCACCCGGCGATCACCCGGCGATCACCCGGCGAGCAGCCGAGCCAGGCGGAGCCGGGCCCCGGCGGCGCGCCCTCAGACGAGCCGCGCGAAGAGCTCGTTCGAGAGGAGGCGGCCGCGGCGGGTGAGGCGGAGCCTTGGCCCCGACGGGGCCAGCAGGTGCGTCTCGATTCCCCAGGCAAGCGCGGCAGCCAGGCTCGGTCGATCGAGCGCCTCGAGTGGCAGGCCGGCGCTGGTCCGAAGAGCGAGCATCGCCGCCTCGCCCGGGCCCGTGCTCGCGGGCTCCGCGCCACCCGCCGGGAGCACTGCGCCGGAACCGTCCGCGGGCACCAACGCCGCGATGTAGGCATCCAGCCGCCCTGCATTCCACCGCCGTCGCTCTCCATCGAAGGCATGCGCGCCGGGCCCGACGGCCTCCCAGGCCCGACCCTGCCAGTACCCGAGGTTGTGCCGCGAGGCATGGCCCGGCCGGGCCCAGTTGCTGATCTCGTACCAGGAGAAGCCGGCCTCCGCGAGTCGCTCGTCGGCCAGCTCGTACATGGCCGCGGCCCGATCGTCGTCCTGGCCGCGACGGGCCGCGTCGCGCCAGCGGCGCGCTCCGGAGCGAAGCACGAGGTGGTCGCCGCTGGGCCCGGTCAGCCCTTCCGCGTCCGGATCGTCGAGGGTCAGGGCGTACATCGAGACGTGGTCCGGTCGGAGGGCGAGCGCGGCGTCCAGGGTTCGCGACCACGACTCCAGCGTCTGCCCCGGAAGGTCGTAGAGCAGGTCGAGGCTGATCGACGCGATTCCGGCGGCCCGAGCGTCGTGGACGGCCGCGGCGATGTCCCCGGGACCGTGCCGGCGCCCGAGCGTTCGAAGCTCAGCCGGATGGAACGACTGCGCGCCGATGGACAGTCGCGTCACGCCGGCGGCGCGAATCGCGCCTGCGTGGCCGCGCTCGTCAGGTCCCGGATTGGCCTCGAGCGTGACCTCCGCGCGCGGGTCGAGGCCGTACCGCGCCCGCACGAGCTCGATCAGCCGGGCGAGCGACGCCGCCGGCAGGAGACTCGGCGTCCCGCCACCGAGGTAGAGCGTCTCGAGCGCCGGACGGGAGCCCCCGGCTCCAGCGCCCGGCCGGCCCCACCGGGCATCGAGCACGTCCGCCCGCAGCCTGAGCTCCACCTCCAGGGCCTCGACGAAACGCTCGATCCGACGCTCGGGGCCGCGCGCGGCCTTGCCGGCATAGACGACGAAATCGCAGTACGGGCAGATGGAGACGCAGAACGGGAAGTGGACGTAGAGGCCCGAGGGCGGGGCCACGGCGGGACGCGCTTCAGCTCGCGCGAGGGTCACCGCTCCCGGACGCCGCCCCGGTCAACCGCGTGCCAGCCGTCCGGTGTCCGGCGGCGCTTCTCCATGTCCTCGACCTCCGAGCCGCGCGCCGGAGGCTGGCCGGCGTGGCCGGTCGTCAGGAACACCGCGACGCGTGTCACGGCATGCCCGAGGAAGGCCGCGCCGATCCCCAGGGTCGACAGCGTCGCCCAGCCGCAGACGAGGCCGATGAGGATGGCCAGCACGAGCATGTAGCGGTCGCGGTTCGGTGCGCCGAGGCGCGTCGCCAGGGCGTAGATGACGGTCGACCCGAGGATCGCGAGGCTCTCCGCGGTGCCCACGGGGATCGTGCCGGTCGCGACGGCCGAGCCCATCGCCCACATCAGGTAGCCGAGGACCGCGCCGCGGAAGACGGTCTCGTCGATGAAGGCGGTGAGGATCTCGTTCGCGAGCGCGCCCGGGTAGGCCGAGATGTCGGGGAACCGAAGACGGCGGTAGTGAAGATACGCGAGACCCACCGCCTGTCCCACCCCGATCACCGCGATCACGAGGGCGAGGAGGATCCCGGATCGGTCGCCGACGGTCAGGTGGAGGTCGATCTCGGGCGACGGGTGCACGAACAGCAATGCCAGAACCCCGCCCACGCCGAGGATGTACCAGGCCAGCCGCCGGATGATCGAGGGTCGCTGCCCTCGAACGGGCTCGTCGTACTCGGCCGCCCCGAACCGCTCCGCCTCGACGCGGAGCATCACGAGGAGGAGCGTCAGCCCGAGCGCGACCAGGACGCGGAGGTCGTGTTCCATCCCGACCGCGCCCGCCTACGACTCGTCCGTGCGGAGCATCGCGAGGAACGCCTCCTGCGGGATCTCCACCGACCCGACCCGCTTCATCCGGCGCTTTCCCTCCTTCTGCTTCTCGAGCAGCTTGCGCTTCCGGCTGATGTCGCCACCGTAGCATTTGGCCAGGACGTTCTTGCGCATCGCCCGGACCGTCTCGCGGGCGATGACGTTCGATCCGATGGCGGCCTGGATTGGCACCTCGAACATCTGCCGGGGGATCAGCTCCCGCAAACGACCGACGAGCGTTCGTCCGAGTGACGCGGCGTTGTCCCGATGCACGATGACCGACAGCGCGTCCACCGGCTCGCCCGAGACCATCACGTCGAGGCGGACGAGCTTCGCGGCCCGATAGCCGATCTCCTCGTAGTCCATGGAGGCATAGCCGGCCGTCCGCGTCTTGAGCTGATCGAAGTAGTCGACAATGAGCTCGGCGAGCGGCAGCTCGAAGCGCATCAGGACGCGCGTCGGGTCGAGGTACTCGAGGTCGACGAACGAGCCGCGACGGTTCGTGGAGAGCTCCATGAGCGCCCCGATGTACGCCGATGGCGTCACGACCGAGAGCCGGACCCAGGGCTCCCGGATCTCCTCGATGTCGTTCACCGGCGGCAGCTTCGCCGGGTTGTCGACCGTCACGACGCCCTTGTTGTTCAGGAGCAGCACCTCGTACTCGACCGACGGCGCGGAGGCAATCAGGTCGAGCGAGAACTCACGCTCCAGGCGCTCCTGGACGATCTCCATGTGCAGCAGCCCCAGGAACCCGCAGCGGAACCCGAAGCCGAGCGCGATGGAGCTCTCCGGCTCGAACGTGAAGGACGCGTCATTGAGGTGCAGCTTCTCGATGGCGTCGCGCAGGAGGGGGTAGTCCTCGCCGGAGACGGGGTAGATGCCGGCGAAGACGAGGCTCTTGGCTTCCTGGTAGCCGGGGAGCGGGCTCGGCGCAGGATCGGCGGCCGTCGTGATCGTGTCGCCGACCTGGGCCTCGCGGACGTTCTTGAGGCCCGTGGCCACGTAGCCGACCTCCCCGGCACGCAGCTCCGGCACCGGCACGAGCGCGGGCCGGAACACCCCGAGCTCCAGGAGCTCCGCCTCCGCGCCCGAGGCCATCAGCCGGATCCGGGCATCGGCATGGAGCGTGCCCGTCTCGAGCCGGACATAGACGACCACACCCTTGTACGGGTCGTAATGGCTGTCGAAGACGAGCGCGCGAAGCGGCTCGGAGGGATCGCCCTTCGGGGCCGGGATCCGCTCGACGATCGCCTCGAGGACCTCCGGAACGCCGGTGCCGTCCTTCGCGGAGACGAGCAGGACTTCCTCACGGGGGATCGCCAGGGCGTTCTCGAGCTCGTCCATGACGACCTCGGGCTGCGCCGACGGGAGGTCGATCTTGTTGAGGACCGGCACGATGGTGAGGCCCTCGCGCAGGGCCAGATGGACGTTGGCGAGCGTCTGGGCCTCGATGCCCTGGGCGGCGTCCACGACGAGGATCGCGCCCTCGCAGGCCTGGAGGCTGCGGCTGACCTCGTACGAGAAGTCGACGTGGCCGGGCGTATCGATGAGGTTCAGGGCGTAGACCAGGCCGTCCCTCGCCGTGTACTCCAGCCGGACCGCGCGGGCCTTGATCGTGATGCCCTTCTCGCGCTCGAGGTCCATCGAGTCGAGGACCTGGCTCGTCATCTGCCGCGGGTCGATGGCGTGGGTGAGCTCGAGCAGGCGGTCCGCGAGCGTCGACTTGCCGTGGTCGATGTGGGCGATGATCGAGAAGTTGCGGAGGCGGGCCTGTGGGATCTGCGTGGCCATGCTTTCAGGACGCCCCGAGGACGGACAGCGCCGTCACGCCGACGAAGATCGTGACGATGCCCACGACCTGGATGCGCTGGAGCCGCTCGCTGAACAGCAGGAATGCACCGAGGGCAGCGATCGCCGCGAACTGGGACGACAGGACGGCTGCAACCGCCGTGTCGCCCGTCGCGGCGACCACGTAGACCGCGCCACCGACCACCTCCAGCACGCCGGCGATCAGCACCAGCGGCAGGGCCGTCCGGGTGAGCTGGAACCGTCCCGTGACGACGAGCGGCAGGGCGATCACGAGGACGCCGATGGTCCGGGAAACCGCCATGACCCATGCCGGCGGCACCCCGGCGTCGCCGAGCCTGCCGGCGAGCACGAGCCCGACCGAGAAGGTCACGGCGGCGCTGATCGCAAGGATCGCGGCCTTGCGCGTCGCATGCGGGTCGTGGCCATGGGGTCGGTCGGCGGAGCGCTCGACGGCAGCCATCACCACGCCCGCGGCGATGCACGCGAGCAGGACGGCGGTCAGGACCGGAAGCGCCTCCCCGAGCACGACGGCGATCAGGGCCGCAAGCGCGCCCTCCGTGGAGGTGATCGGGGCGACCAGCGAGACCCGGCCGATGGAGAGGGCCGCGTAGGCCAGGAGGAGGCCGAGGTTGTGGGAGATGCCCGTGACGACGAGCATCGCGACCTCGCCAGGCCCGAGCGGAACGGGTTTCGCGAGCAGCGCGGGACCGATCGCCACGACGAAGCCGACCGCCATCACCCAGCCGAGGACCGACATCGGGCCGATCAGCCGGCTGGAGCGTGACGAGGCAAGGGTGGCGATGGCCCAGGACAGGGCGGCACCGAGGCCGCCGAGGATGGCAACCATTCGCGCTCGGGAGTGTGACAGGTCGGCCTCTGCTACCATCCGGCCTCGCGCCCGGTGCCCAATCCGCGCCCGCGCCAGCCCATACCGACACGAGAGGTTTGATCGACTTGGCCAGAACGCCCCGCAAGTGGACCGGTGCCCGCTCCCCGTCCGGGCTCAAGCGCGTCCGGACGTCCGAGCGTCGACACGAGGTCCTCGGGCCGCGTCGCGCCGCCGTGAAGACGCTCGTGAAGAGCGCGCTCGAGATCGCCTCGAATCCGGGGGAGGTCGACCCGCAGGCTAGCCTGACCGCGGCGATCAGCGCGCTCGACCGCGCGGCCAAGACCGGCGCCATCCACCCGAACGCTGCCGCGCGTCGCAAGTCTCGCCTCGCGATCAAGGTCAACGACCTCCTGGCGGGCACGACGATCGTCGCGAAGGGCAAGGCCAAGACGGTTGGCAAGGCCGCGGCGCAGAAGGCCGCGAAGCAGCGCATCGCCGCCGGCAAGGCCGGCAAGGCCAAGGGCGCCCAGACGGCCGCCGGCAAGGCGCGCGCCGCGCTGAGCAAGTCGTCCCGCGCCGAGGCCGCAGAGACGGCGACAGCAAAGCCGGCGGTTACGGCTGCCGCGATGGAGCCGGCCGCCGCAAAGGCGCCAGCCAAGGCCGCTGCGACCACGAAGGCAGCGGCGAAGCCCGCAGCCAAGAAGGCCACCCGCAAGAAGTAGCTCGCGGGACGACGGCCCGCCACACGAGACACGGACGCCGGCGGAACGCCCCCGCCGGCGTTGTGATTCCCGGTAGGCCCAGGCCAGCCGCTACGGTGCGAGCTCGACGGTTCCCGTGATCGGCTGGAGGCCTTGGGGAGAGGCGCCCAGGGCGAGCATGTCGTCGAAGAACGCCTGGCAGCTCGCGGACGGGGGATCCGATGCCTGGAAGGCGAAGATGCCCTGGACCGGCGATCCGGGCTTCAGCAGGATGGCGATTCGCGTGCCCTTGGGCGAATCCGCGTAGGTCGTCTCGGTGACGTCGCCGCCGATCCAGAGCACGCCGTCAATGGTCCGCTCGCACTGCAGATCGACGCTGAAGCCCTGCGCGGTGCCAGCGTCCCTGGCGGTCATGGTTCCGGACACGTTCGATCCTGAACCGGTAGCGTCGATGGTCGTGTTGAACGAGCCCGCGACGACGAAGGTGCCCTTGGCGAGAAGCGAGGCGGTTGGTGATGGGGCGGTGGTGGGATTCGAGCCGCCGATTCCACCGTTCCCGGGCAGGAGGCGGTAGCCGACGACGGCGACCACAAGGGCGGCGGCCGCGGCGGCCGCGAGCTTTGCGTACGTGTTCATTCGGTAGGACCTCCACGCGCTCCATCCGGAGCGGCGCTGTGGGGTCGTGGACACTTGGTCGAGGACGGCATCGAGGACCCGGTCAGGGAGCCTCGTGGCGCCCTCTTCCAACCACGACCGGACGAGGCGCGTTGTCTCGCGATCGGTGCTCATCGGACGGCCTCCTGCCGTGCAGGTCGGGCGTCGGCGTCGAGCGCCGCGCGGAGCCCGCGCATCGCATGAAGAAGTCGGGATTTGACCGTCCCGAGCGGGACGCCGAGCGTCTCGGCGACCTGCTCGAGCGGCATGTCGAGGTAGTGATGGAGCACCACCACCGTGCGATGCGGAATGGAGAGCCGGCGGAAGCCGCGCTCGAGCTGGTCCCGATCGTGGACCAGGCCCATTGCGTCCGGGCCGGACGGCTCGTCAGCCGACAGGACCCGAAGGTTCGGCGCCCACTGGCGCGTGCGGCGTCCCTCCGCGTAACAGGCACGCACGAGGAGGCGGTACGACCAGGCATCGAAGCGCGCCGGGTCGCGGAGCTGCGGGAGGTCGCGCCAGATCGAGAGCAGCGCCGACTGGGTCGCGTCTTCCGCGAGGTCAGCGTCACGCAGGATCCGTTGCGAGACGGCGTGGAGCCGGTCGCCGACGGCGAGTGCGAGGGTCGCGAAGGCCTCTGCATCGCCACGTTGCGCCCGAATCACCACCTCGGTGTCCATGCCCCTCCCGTCGCGGGACGCCGGCGGTCCGGCGCCCTCTATTCCTATGGGCACGCCCATTGGCACGACGGCGCAATGTTCGTTTTCCAGATTCCGGGTGCGCCACGGTCGACGCGGAATGGACGGGCCTTGGAGGTGCTCAGGCGGGGGCTTCCGCCCTCCGAACCGGAAGGGGCGTCGCCGTCCGTGGACCGGCCGCGCCGAACAGCAGCCCGCCGAGCAGCGCAGCGATGGTGGTCCCGCCGAGCAGCAGGCGCGCGGATGACCACTGGGCGTTCCAGTAGGCGTCCGAGAACGACGACGCGTCGGTGATGCCCGACGCCGCGAGCTGCCCGGGATCCTGGTCGAGGTAGCGGCGATAGACGCAGTCGGCGCCGTTGACGCACGTCGGCCCCACGGCGACGCCATTCTCTGTGCGGTTGAAGTCCGGATAGCCGTTGTCGGCGAAGAAGAACAGCGCCTTGGTGCCGACGAGAAGCAGCGCGAGGGTGGCTCCGGTGACCACGCCGGCCAACAGCGCATTCGGGACGATCCGCCGCCACTCGCCGCGGATGCGCTTCGAGCGGGCATTGGCGTAGTAGCCGATCACCAGCCCGGCGGGGATCGAGAGGAGCAGGTAGGCGGGCTCGATCGGGATGATCAGCAGGAAGCTCATTGCCATCGTCACCGCCACGCCGATCCCGACGAAGGCCGCCACGCGGGCGCCGCGATCGAAGATCCGGCTCATCGGGCGGCCGGCGCGGAAGCCACGGAGGGCGCCGAAGCGGAACGCGAGAGCGCCGATCGGCCGGCGTAGCGCGCGTCCGCGCCGAGCTCCTCCTCGATCCGGAGGAGCCGGTTGTACTTGGCGACCCGCTCGGACCGGGACGGTGCGCCGGACTTGATCTGTCCGGTGCCCATCGCGACCACGAGGTCGGCGACGGTGGTGTCCTCGGTCTCGCCGGATCGATGGCTGACCATCGCGCCCCAGCCCGCCGAGCGCGCCAGCTCGATCGCCTCGATCGTCTCGGTCAGCGTGCCGATCTGGTTCAGCTTGATGAGCACCGCGTTGGCGGCGTGCTCGCGGATCCCGCGCTCGATGAACGCCGGGTTCGTGACCAGCAGGTCGTCGCCCACGAGCTGCACGCGATCGCCGAGCCGTGCGGTCAGCGCGCGCCAGCCGCCCCAGTCCTCTTCGCCGATCCCGTCCTCCAGCGACACGATGGGATACCGGTCCAGCCAGGTCGCCCAGAGGTCGATGAGCTCGCCCGTTTCGAGCGTTCGATGCTCCGTCTCGAGGCGATAGCGGCCCGGCGTGTCCTTGTCGCCGGTCCCTTCGACGATGATCGAGGTCACCGCCGGATCGAGGGCGATCGCGACGTCCTCCCCGGGCCGGTAGCCGGCCTTCTCGATCGCCCGGAGGATCACCTCCACGGCGGCCTCGTTCGACGTCAGGCTCGGCGCGAAGCCGCCCTCGTCGCCCTGGCCGGTCGAGTGGCCCTCGTCGTGCAGGATCGTGCGGAGCGCGGCGAACACCTCGGCGCCGGCGCGAAGGGCCTCCGCGAACGTCGGGACGCCGACCGGCGCGACCATGAACTCCTGGAAGTCGGTGGAGTCGACGGCGTGCTTGCCGCCGTTGAGGATGTTGAAGAACGGGACCGGCAGGCTCGGCGTCCGGTCCGCGGCGAGGTAGCGATAGAGCGGCTCGCCCGCGGCTGCTGCGGCGGCGTGCGCGACGGCGAGGGACACCCCGAGCGTCGCGTTGGCCCCGAGGCGGCGCTTGTTCGGCGTGCCATCGAGGTCGATGAGCGCCCGGTCGACCGCCGCCTGGTCGGCGGCATCGGTTCCGTGCAGGGCTCGGGCGATCTCGCCGTTCACGCCGTCGACGGCCTCCAGGACGCCCTTGCCGCCGTAGCGGCGCTTGTCGCCGTCGCGGAGCTCGACCGCCTCGTGCGCGCCGGTGCTCGCCCCGGAGGGCACGGCCGCCCGCCCGAAGGAGCCGTCCTCGAGGACGACGTCGACCTCGACCGTCGGATTGCCGCGAGAGTCGAGAATCTCGCGCCCGTGCACGCGGGCGATCGCGGTGCCGGTCAACGAGCGGCCTTCCCCGCCGTGGCCGGGCTGCGGCCCTCGGCTTCAGCCTTCGCCTTTGCCGCGGCGTTGGCGCGCTTCGTCGCTGCGCCCTTCTCCGCCGGCGTGAGGATCGGGCGGTCCTGGAGAACCGTGACGCCGGGCAGCTCGCGACCCTCGAGGAGCTCCAGTGAAGCGCCGCCGCCGGTCGAGATGTGCGTGAACCGCTCCGCCAGGCCCTGCTGCTGGATCGCGGCAACGGAGTCGCCGCCGCCGACCACGACCGTGGCGCCCGTGTCGGCGCGGGCCGCGAGGTAGCGGGCGATCGATCGCGTGCCGTGGGCGAACGACGGGATCTCGAAGACGCCGAGCGGGCCGTTCCAGAACACCGTCTTCGCGTCGGCGAGGGCCTCCTCCATGAGGTCGAGCGTCGCGCGCCCGACATCGACGATGTGCCAAGAGGCGGGAATCTTCTCGGCGGGAATGGTCTTGTACTCGGTGCCGCGGGTGACCTCCTTCGCGACGACGACGTCGACGGGCAGGAGGACGCGGACCTTCTTCTTCTCGGCCAGGGCCAGGACTCGGCGAGCCTCCTCGACCATGTCGTGCTCGGCGAGGCTCTTGCCGACCGTCTTGCCCTGGGCCAGGAGGAACGTGTTCGCCATCCCGCCACCGAGGACCAGCACGTCGACCTTCTTGAGGAGCTCGTCGAGGACCTTGAGCTTGCCGGAGACCTTGGCGCCGCCGACGATCGCCGCGAAGGGTCGCGCGGGGTTCTCCATCAGGCGCGACAGCATCGCGAGCTCACGCTCCATCAGGAACCCGGCATACGCCGGCAGGAGCTTCGCGACACCGACGGTGCTGGCGTGGGCCCTGTGGGCCGTCCCGAACGCGTCGTTGACGTAGAGCTCCGCATAGTCCGCGAGCTGCTGCGCGAAGGCCGGGTCGTTCTTCTCCTCCTCCGCGTGGAAGCGGAGGTTCTCCAGGAGGAGCAGCTCGCCGTTCCGGAGGCGCTTCACGGCGTCGACCGAGCCGATCCCGAGCGCATCGCCCGTGACCGGGACGTTGCGGCCGAGGATCTGCGAGAGGCGTTCGGCGACGGGGCGGAGGCGCAGGCCGTCCTGGACCTTGCCGTCGGGGCGGCCCAGGTGGCTGGCGAGGATCACTCGCGCGCCGTGGCTCAGCAGGTAGTGGATCGTCGGGATCGCGGCACGGATGCGCGAATCGTCCGTGACCTTGCCGTCCTCGAGCGGGACGTTGAAGTCGACGCGAACGAAGACCCGTTTGCCCGCGACGTCGACGTCGCGGACGGTCAGCTTGTCCATGGGCAGGCTCCTGGAGCGGCGGGTGAGAGGCGGCCGTCAGGCCGCGGTGGGTGCGGTTGACTGGCTCGACTTCGAGGCCGAGCCGGCTGGCAGCTTGGAGGCGACCAGCTGCACGAGGTCGGCGCAGCGGGAGCTGTAGCCCCACTCGTTGTCGTACCAGGCGATGACCTTGACCATCGTCCCGCCGAGCACCATCGTGCTGGCCGAGTCGATGATCGAGGAGCGCGAGTCGCCCCGGAAGTCGGAGGACACGAGCGGCTCGTCGGAGACGCCGAGGATCCCCTTCATCGGGCCCTCCGCGGCCGCGCGGAAGGCGTCGTTCAGCTCGTCGGCGCTGGTCGCCCTGGAGACGTCCGCGGTGAAGTCGACGACGCTCACCGTCGGCGTGGGGACGCGCAGGCTGAAGCCGTCGAACTTGCCCTTGAGGTCCGGGATCACGAGGGCAAGGGCCTTGGCCGCGCCGGTCGTCGTCGGGATGATGTTCTGGCCGGCGGCGCGGGCCCGGCGCGGGTCCTTGTGGGCCACGTCGAGGATGCGCTGGTCGTTCGTGTAGCTGTGGATCGTGTTCATCAGGCCGCGCTCGATCCCGAGCAGGTCGTGCACGACCTTGGCGGCGGGGGCGAGGCAGTTCGTCGTGCAGCTGGCGTTGCTGATCACGTTGTGCTGCTCGGGGTCGTACTTGTCCTCGTTCACCCCGAGCACGATCGTGATGTCCTCGCCCTTCGCCGGGGCGCTGATGATCACCTTCTTCGCACCGGCGGCGAGGTGGGCGCTGGCCTTCTCGGCGTCGGTGAAGATGCCGGTCGACTCCAGGACGATGTCGACGCCGAGGTCGCCCCAGGGAAGGGTCGCCGGGTCCTTCTCCTTCAGGACCCTGATCTCGCGGCCGTCGATGATCAGGGCGTCATCGGTGTGGTCCACGGTGCCCGGGTAGGCGCCATACGTCGAGTCGTGCTTGAACAGCAGCGCGTTCATGCTCGTGTCGACGAGGTCGTTCACGGCAACCACCTCGACGCCGGGCGCGCGCTCGATGATGGCCTTGAGGGACTGCCGGCCGATGCGGCCGAAGCCGTTGATCCCGATTCGAACGGTCATCGAGAGATACCTCCAGGAAGTGCGGCTGATCGGTCGGCCGGGGCGGCCGAGGGCGTGGTTGGCGGGGTCGTTGCCTTGGTCGTTGGTCTGAGGGGGCCGTGATCGCGCTCGGTGACCTCGTCGAGGCCCGCCTCGGTGCCCGTCGTTCCGCCCGGTGCGCCGCGGGTCGCGTCCACGGTCCGGGCGCCGGCCAGGGCGCGCATCACGAGCGGCTGCGCGCCCGCGAGCGAGACGTCGCCGCCGAGCCCGGCAGGCTCGACGCTGACCTTCCGGGCCACGACCTTGAAGGCCTCGCCGGCGATGGCATCGCGAATGGGCTGGAGCAGGCGCTCTCCCTCCGCCTCGGCGATCGAGCCGCCGATGACGATCCGATGGGGGTTGAACGTGTTCACGTAGCCGACGCACGCCGCGGCGAGCGCGCGGCGGGCTCGCCCCATGACCTGGATGCAGGCGGCATCACCGGCGAGCGCGCCCTCGGCCACCTCCTTCGCCGAGAGCTCGTCCACGCCGCCGAGCCGTGCCGCCTCGGCCGCGAGGTACGGCGAGCGGCCGGCCGCGACGAGGGCGCGGGCCTCGCGGGCGAGCGAGACCCCGGCGGCGATCGCTTCGACGTGGCCCGTGCCACCACAGCCGCAGCGAGGCCCGTCCATCTCGACG
>JAICVI010000203.1 GCA_025935415.1 Chloroflexota bacterium | reverse complement strand
GAGTTGGCTCGGCGAGCTCGGCGCGGTGGTCATCGATGCCGACCGCGTCTCTCGCGACGTGACGGCGCCGGGGTCGCCGGCCCTGCTCCAGATCGCCGAGCGGTTCGGCAGCGCGATGGTGCGCGGGGATGGCTCGCTCGATCGAGCCGCACTTGGGCGGATCGTTTTCGCGGACGCCAAGGCCCTCGAGGCGCTGGAGGCGATCGTTCATCCGGCCGTCAGGCCGGTCATCCTCGCCGAAATGCGGGCTGCCGCGGAGACCGGCGCGCCCTCCGTGGTCGTCGAGGCGATCAAGCTGGTCGAAGGCGGCCTCGCCGACCTCTGCGACGAGGTCTGGCTCGTGACCTGCTCGGAATCGAGCCAGCTCGAACGCGTAACTTCCCGCGGGCGCGACGCGGCTCGCCCTGCCGGCGCAGACACCGCTCGCCCTGCCGTCGCGGACGCCGCCGCCGCCGATGCCGCCGCCGCCGATGCCGCCGCGCGCATCGCCGCTCAGTCCGAGCTGGTCGAACGCCTCACGCCCGCCGCAACCCGCGTGCTCGACACGTCGGGCACGCTGCAGGACACGCGCCTGCTCGTGGAGCTGGCCTACGCCGCCGCGCTGAAGCACGCCGGGCGGTAGGCCCCTCGACGACAAGCCGTCCTAGAGGAACAGCAGCCCCGTCGGTGGGTGGCTGCCGGCCTGCAGCGCGGCTCGCACCGCGCTCACTCGCAGCCGGGGCAAGTCCGCGAACAGCTCCGGGACCTCGGCCACGATGCGCCGGTTGTGCCTCGAACCCGCGATGACGAGGAGGAAGTGCTCCGTCGGGTCATCGCGCCGCTTCAGATGGTGCCGCCGCCGCCTGGCCAGGACATCGCGCAACTGCATCTCGACCTCGATCGCCGTCCGTTCGCCGGACCCGAACAGGACCGCGTCCCGTGCGCGCTGCTGCGGATGGTTTGGCAGCGCGGAGCCGGAGCTCAGGAGCTACGGGGCTGCTGAAGCGGCGGGGGAGGGTTCGGCGGTGGCCGGCGCCGGGGTCGGCGGCGGCGTGGGCGTCGCGAGCGGCGGCAGCGGCGGGATGGTGGCGGAGGGCGCCGGGTAGATCGCCGGGAACGGCATGCCGTACTTCTCGAGGATGCGGTTGGTGGTGGCGCCGAGCTGGGAGACGTCCACGAAGCGGACATCCTGGTCGGGGCGCAGCGCGGCGCTGAAGGAGATCGTGCCGGTGGCGAGCATGTGGTTGATCTCTTCCGCGACCGGAAGCGTCGCCTTGAGGATGTACTGCGTGCCGGCGCGGCCCAGGATCACCATGTCCTGATAGGTGATCTTCGTGACCATGTCGGAGTAGTACACGCCGAGCGGCTCGGCGTCGACCGGCACGGTCATCGTGGCGGTCATGAAGATGTCGATCGTCTGGCCGGTCACGAGCAGGCCCGCGACCGCGCGCTCGTCCGGGATCGTGATCGAGATCGCGCGCCAGGCGGGTGAATCGGGCGCGACTGTCTCGTCCGGAGCAAGGATCGAGAAGCCGGACTGGCCGGATGCCGACGCGATCATGTTCAGGTAGATCGGCTGGCCGATGGCCACGGGAACGGCGAGCACCTGGCCGACGAGCTTCGTCGGGTCGGTGGCGATTCCCACCTGCGTGGCGGCGTCGAGCGGGACCTTGCGGACGAGGACGGCACCGGGGGCGATGGGGGTGCGGGCCGGGATCGCCTGCGCGGCCACGACGACGTCGACCAGCTGCGTCTCGCCCGGGGCCTCGTTCCGCGCCTGGCTGATGAGGTAGAAGGACGCGGCGCCCGCGACGATCGCGAGCACGACGCCCGCGATGATCACGAACTTGCCCCGCCGATTGTTGTCCTTGTACTCCATCTCCATTGGGGCGAACGTGCCTCCCGGCTTGGTGCTGCGGCGGCGCGGGTGCGCCGGCGGGCGTGGTGGGTCAGGTCGGTTGACGGGCGCTGGCGCCCGTTCGGCCACGGTCTCGTGGCCTCAGCCAGTCTCGTGAGCGGGGTACCGGGGTCGATATGGGCGGGTGGTACCAAGACGCACCGCCATCGGTCCGGTGCAGGATCGGTGCACGCAGGCCACGTTCGTGCACGGAAACGCCTCGAGATCGACGAACGCCCGTTCGATTTCGATCGACCGGCGGTATACTTCGGGGGTGCCCGACTTCCGCTTCGTCGCCCCGTTCGAGCCCACGGGCGACCAGCCGCAGGCGATCGATCGCCTGACCGACGGCCTCCAGAAGGGCCTCACCAGCCAGGTCCTCCTGGGCGCGACCGGGACCGGCAAGACGCTGACCATCGCCAAGGTCATCGAGGCCGCGAAGCGCCCGACCCTCGTCCTGGCCCACAACAAGACCCTCGCCGCGCAGCTCTACGCCGAGTTCCGCGACTTCTTCCCGGACAACGCCGTCGAGTACTTCGTCAGCTACTTCGACTACTACCAGCCCGAGGCGTATCTCCCTCGCAGCGACACCTACATCGAGAAGGACTCGTCGCGAAACGACGAGATCGACCGGCTGCGGCATGCCGCGACCCACTCACTGTTCGAGCGGCGCGACGTCATCGTGGTGGCCTCGGTCAGCTGCATCTACGGCATCGGCGCGCCGGTCGACTATGGCGCGACGGTCCTCAAGCTGCGCGAGGGCGGCTCGTACCGGCGCGATTCGGTCCTCCGCCACCTCGTCGACCTCCAGTACCAGCGCAACGACGCGGATCTCGCCCGCGCGCGGTTCCGGGTGCGCGGCGACACGCTGGAGTTCCGGCCGGCCTCGGAGGAGCGGATCGTCCGCGTCGAGTTCTTCGGGGACGAGGTGGAGCGGATCACGGAGATCGACCCCCTCACGGGCGAGCTCCTTGCCGAGCGGAAGGAGATCAACGTCTATCCCGCGACCCACTACGTCACCCCGAACGACAAGCTCAAGGCCGCGATCGTCGACATCGAGGCGGAGATGGAGGAGCGGGTCGCGCAGCTGGAATCCGAGGGCCGGGACCTGGAGGGCGCCAGGCTGCGCCAGCGGACGACGTTCGACCTGGAGATGCTCCGCGAGCTCGGGTTCTGCTCCGGGGTCGAGAACTACTCGCGGCACCTCTCGCGGCGCGAGGCCGGGAGCCGGCCGTGGACGCTGCTCGACTACTTCCCACCGGACTGGCTCCTGGTCGTCGACGAGTCGCACATGACCGTGCCCCAGGTCGTCGGCATGTACAAGAACGACCGGACCCGAAAGGAGATCCTGGTGGACTTCGGGTTCCGGCTGCCATCGGCGCTGGACAACCGGCCGCTGACGTTCGAGGAGTTCGAGTCGTCTGTCGGGCAGGCGATCTACATGTCGGCGACGCCGGGCCCGTACGAGCTCGAGAAGGCCCAGCGGATCGCGGAGCAGCTCGTCCGCCCGACCGGGATCGTCGACCCGCCGATCTCCGTCCGGCCCACGGAGGGCCAGATCGACGATTTGATGGAGGAGATCAAGGTCCGGGTCGATCGCGGCGAGCGCGCGATCGTCACGACCCTCACCAAGCGCATGGCCGAGGACCTGACCGACTACCTGCGGGAGCTCGGGGTCAAGGTCCAGTACCTGCACTCGGAGGTCGACACGCTCGAACGGGTGGCGATCCTGCGGGACCTGCGGTTGGGGGTCTTCGACGTCGTTGTCGGGATCAACCTCCTGCGCGAGGGCATCGACCTGCCCGAGGTCACCCTCGTCGCGATCCTGGACGCGGACAAGGAAGGGTTCCTCCGGAGCGCCTGGTCCCTAATCCAGATGATTGGGCGCGCGGCGCGGAACATCGGCGGGGAGGTCGTGATGTACGCCGACCGGATCACCGACTCGATGCGCGCCGCGATCGACGAGACGGATCGCCGGCGCAAGATCCAGGAG
>JAICVI010000120.1 GCA_025935415.1 Chloroflexota bacterium | reverse complement strand
TGGTGGGCAGAGTGGCGACACGCTCCAGGACGTTGCGCTCGTGCCGGCGGGCAATGGCTGGGTGCTGTTCGACAGCATTCGGTAGCCTCGGTCGATGACGAATCTCCTGCACGACGCCTTCCGGCATCACGCCTGGGCAACCGATCGAATCCTCGAGGCGGGCAGCTCCCTGACGGACGAGCAGCTCACCTCGCCGGCGCACGGAACCTACGGACCAATCCTCGACACGCTCCGCCACCTCGTCGGCAACGATGCCTGGTATCTCTGGGTCATCACGGCCGGCAAGGCCGAGCGGATCGACGAGGACACGATGTCGATCCCCGAGCTCCGAGACGCGGCGCGCGCCAGCGCCGCGCACTGGGAGGAGCTCCTTGCGGGCGACCTCGATGCGGAGCAGGACGTCGCCCGGATCGATCATGACTTCGAGTTCCACGCCCCGCTGGGCCTGCGGCTCGCTCAGGCGCTGCATCACGGGACCGACCATCGGAGCCAGGTCTGCACGGCGCTTACGAGCCTCGGCATCGAGCCGCCGCTCATCGACGTCTGGGATTGGGGCGCCGCCGTCGGTCGCACGCGCGAGGTCGGGGAGCGGCACGACTAGCCTCGCGGCGCTCGGCCGCGGTGGCCAGGGCGGTCGAAGCTTCGCTCCCGCCAGCAACGGCTTGAGCCGGGGATTGCGGAGACCCGGGCGAGGGCAGAGACTGGCCACGTGGGAGATTTCGTCGGGGCGATCGGGCGAGGGGTCGGCGGGCTGATCGGAGGATCGGTTGACGCCCTCAGCGACGCCTTCGACACGATCGTGGGCGACCTCCAGGGCATGCTCCCGGGTCCGCTCTTCCCGATCACCCTGATCGCGATCGCGGTCGTGTTCCTGTGGTGGCTCTTCAGGAAATAGCGAGCCCTTCCCGAGCCACCGCGGGCCGGGCTCAGGCCTTCGGCGGTGCCGCCACGATCGGCTGGCCCATGGTGTGCTTGCCGATGAACCTCAGCGTCTTCTCCCAGGCGTCCTGCGACGCGTCCGCGAAGTCTGCGGCGTTGCGGTCGAAGAAGCTGTGGGGCGCGTCGGGGTAGACGATCGTCTCGTGCTTGACGCCGGCCTTGTCGAGTGCCTTGTCGAAGGCCTCGCGGACGTCCGGCCCGATGCCCCTGTCGGCGCCGCCGTAGATGAGGAGGAGATCCGCCTCGATCCTGTCGGCGATGTCCGCGGGCGCGGGCGAGCCGCTGCGGTGCGTGCCCGTCGGCCAGCCGTAGAAGGGGATGGCGCCCGCGAGCCCGAGGCCCAGCGTGGTTGCCAGCGACGCCAGCCGGCCCCCCATGCAGAAGCCGGTCGCGAAGATCGAGCGTGGCGGGTTGGGGAGCTCCCGGAGCTGCTTGACCGCGGCGGTGATCTCGCCCTTCGTGTTGTCCCAGCGGACCTGCTCGACATGCGGCTGGTAGTCGAAATCGTCAGAGCGCTTCTCCGTGCCGGCCGTCCGGCAGAAGTAGTCGATTGCGATCGCCGCGACACCGCGCTCCGCGAAGCGAAGGGCCAGCTCCTCGAAGAAGGGGTGGAGCCCGCGAACGTCCGGCAGGATCACGATTCCCGCTCCCGTGCCCTGCCTCGGCAGCGCCTGGAAGGCGCGGAACTGCGCGCCATCGGCAGCGGTGAGAAGGATCGACTCGGAGTCGGCGTCGGCGCCGCTGATCGGCTCGATCGGCGGGCGGCTGTCGGGGGTGGTGCACATCCCCGGATGATGCGCCGCTCGGCCCGGGCGTGCCTGCGTCCGAAGGGTCGTTCGGTATGATCCGCGGCCGATGTCCAGCCAGCCAGCCAAGCTCGTGGTGCAGAAGTTCGGTGGCTCGTCGCTCGGAGAGGCGGCGCGCATCCGCCGGGTCGCGCAGCGGATCGCGCGCGCGAGGGCGACCGGCGCCGACCTCGTGGTCGTGGTCTCGGCGATGGGCGACACGACCGACGAGCTGCTCCAGCTCGCCGCCGCGATCACCGACGATCCGGACGCGCGGGAGCTCGACATGCTCCTCGCGACCGGCGAGCACCAGTCCGCGACGCTCGTGTCGATGGCCCTTCACGCGCTCGGGGTCAGGGCGATCTCGCTGACCGGCGCACAGGCGGGAATCACCACGGACGCGAGCCACGGCCGGGCGCGCATCGCCAACGTGGAGCCGCGCCGCGTCCGGCGGGAGCTGGACAACGGCAACGTCGTGATCGTGGCGGGCTTCCAGGGCCAGCGCCAGGGCTCCGCGGACGAGGACGGCGGGCCAGGGGAGACGACGACCCTGGGGCGGGGCGGCTCGGACACCACCGCGGTGGCGCTCGCCGCCGCGCTGCGGGCCGGCCGCTGCCAGATCTTCACCGACGTCCGCGGCATCTACACCGCCGACCCGCGCCTGGTCCCGGCGGCGCGCCAGCTGCCGGTGATCGGCTACGAGGAGATGCTCGAGCTGGCGCAGCAGGGCGCCCAGGTGATGCAGGTCCGCGCCGTCGAGCTCGGCTGGATCAACGACGTCGAGATCGAGGTCCTCTCCTCGTTCGAGGACGCGCCGGGTACGCTGATCAGGGAGGATCCGCTCGTGGAGCAGCGCAACAAGGTCCGCGGCCTGGCTCACGACCGCAACGTGGCGAAGGTGACGCTGCTGGCCGTGCCCGATCGGCCCGGCATCGCGCGCAATGTCTTCGGGCCCCTGGCCGACGCGGGCGTGATCGTCGACATGATCGTGCAGAACGTCGGCCACGACGGCGCGACGGACATCTCGTTCACCGTGCCCCGAGTCGACCTGGCGAAGGCGGAGAAGGTGCTCCAGCCGGTCGTCGGCGAGATGGGCGCGCGCGGGATCACCACGGATGCCACCGTCGCCAAGGTCTCGATCGTGGGCGCCGGCCTGCACAACGCGCCGGGCTACGCCGCGCGGATGTTCGGAACGCTCGCGGACGCCGGCGTGAACATCGAGATGATCTCGACGTCGGAGGTCCGGATCACGTGCGTGATCGGCGAGTCCGGCCTCTCCAAGGCGCTCGAGTCGCTCCACGCAGCCTTCGAGCTTGAGCGGCCTGATCCAGTCGACGCCGCCGCGCTGGCCGCCGGATGAACGGCCCAGGGCCCGAATGACCGAGGTCGTAGATCGCGCCGCAACGGCCTGGCTGTCGCGGTATGAGCGGTTCGAGGCGCTCGCTTCGACCAACGACGCCGTCGCGAGCTGGCTCCGTGGCGGCACCCCCGAGGTCTGCATCGCGATCGCGGACGTGCAGACCAGCGGCCGCGGGCGGTCAGGCCGAACGTGGCAGGCGCCATCCGGGGCCGCTCTCCTGGCCTCGGTCGGCTTCCGCCCGACGTGGCTCGACCCGGAGCGCGCCTGGCGGCTCGGCGCGATCGTGACGCTGACCATGGCGGACGCCTGCGAGGTCGCCGCCGGGCTCCGACCGGGCACGGTCCAGCTCAAGTGGCCGAACGACCTGGTCGCGATCGACGCCGGCTCGGGCGACGTGCGCAAGCTGGCCGGGGTCCTCGGCGAGACCGATGGGCTCGGGACGGACGATGCGCGTGCGGTCATCGGGATCGGCGTGAACGCGGACTGGAAGCCCGAGGACTTCCCGCACGACCTCGCGACCACGATGACCTCCCTCACGGAGCTGGCCCCGGGCCAGCTGATCGACCGCGAGGTCATCCTCCACGTCTTCCTCGAGAAGCTCGAGATCGCGGTGGCGGAGCTTCGGAGCGGCCGCTTCCCTGCCGAGGAGTGGCGCTGGCGCCAGCTCACGAACGGCGTGCCGGTTCGGCTCGAGTGGCCGGATGGCGGCTCGGAGACGGTGAGAGCCATCGACGTCGACGTCGACAGCGGCGCGCTCCTGGTGGGCGAGCTCGGTGGTGGCGGCCACCCGCGAAGCGTCCTCGTGGGCGAGATTCGCCATCTCCGCCTCGGCGGGATCGTCTAGGCCGGCGCGGGCGGGTGTAACGAAATGGCGCGACGGGCATTGTGGAGATCGGGTGCGGCGGAGGCTGCCGCGCCCCGGCTCGCGCATCTCGACCAAGACCGCCCGCTGGTGGAGGCCGCGAAGCGAGAGCCGGCCCGCTTCGACGCCCTGTACCGGAGATACCTGGCCCGCGTGTACTCCTACGCCTACTACGAGCTCGGCGACCACCATGCCGCGGAGGACGCCACCGAGGCGACGTTCGTCTCGGCGCTGGCGAACCTCCACCGGTTCGAGGAGCGCGCGCGCCCGGCAGACGGCGACGGGGCATCGACCTTCCGCGTCTGGCTCTTCCAGATCGCGCGGAACGAGGTCGCCGGCGAGCGCCGGCGGTATCGACGCCGGCCCATGGAGCCGATCGGCGAGACCCTCGGTGCGATGGTGGCCGATCCCTTGAACGTCGAGGAGGAGGCCGTTCGGCGCGACGAGGCTCGAGCCGCGTGGCGTGCCGTCGGGCGCCTGCCCGGGGAGCGTCGCCAGGCGATGGTGCTGCGGTTCGTCGACGAGCTGTCGACGGCCGAGATCGCCGGCGTGCTCGGGAAGTCGGAGGGGTCGGTCAGGGTCCTGATCCATCGCGCGCTCCGCAGCGTCGCGAAGGACATGCGCCCAGCGAATGACAGCGGGAAGACCTCCGAGCCCGACGCGTGAGCGAGATTCGCCGCGGCGACGGCGACGCGGCCGAGGTCGAGGCGCTCATCACGGATCGCTACCTGGACTCCCTCCTAACCCTCGCTCCCGCGCGCATCGGCGAGCCGATCGACGACCCTGACGCCTCCGTCGGCGCCGCGGTGCGCGCCATCTCCCGGCGGCTGGCCACTGACCTGCCGCGATTCCATCCATCCTTCCGGTTCGAGGAGCGCCTCGCGCTGCGGCTCGCCCAGATCGCGGCCTCGATGCGACTGCCGATGGCGGCGGGCGGCGAGGGCCAGCTCGCTGCCGCCGCCGGGCCGGCTTCCGGCGCGGCCACGATCACGCGAATCCCCCTCGCTCCGGCCGAACCGATGCGCCACGACGACGAGGACGACGGGGACCGCGACAGCCGGCCGCTGCTGATCGGCGGGGCCGTGGCCGCGTCCGCGATCTCCATCGCCGGCGCGTGGCTCGCCTGGCGCCGCCGGACCTCGCCGATGGCCCGTGCCGTGCGCGCCGCGCACTCCCTCCGCCAGCCGGTCGGGCACGGGTAGGGCAGCAGCGTGCCGATCAAGCTCCCGTCCTTCCGCCCGCGTCGCGACTCGTACCCGCCCGACCTCTGGACGAAGTGCCCGTCGTGCTCGGAGATGGTCTTCAACAAGCAGCTCGAGAAGAACGATCGGATCTGCCCGACCTGCGGCCACCACTTCCGGCTCTCCGCCACCGCGCGCCTGGACATGCTGCTGGACCAGAACAGCTTCCACGAGCGCGACGCCGGACTCCAGTCGGTCGATCCGCTGGGGTTCGTCGACCAGAAGGCCTACCCCGACCGGGTCTCGGCGGCGCAATCCGCAACTGGCCTCCGCGACGCCGCGGTGCGTGGCTTCGGCTCCATCGAGGGCACGCTCGTCTCGATCTGCGTCATGGATTTCGGGTTCATGGGCGGCTCGATGGGCGCCGTGGTCGGCGAGAAAGTCACCCGCGCCGCGGAGGACGCCCTCGCGGACCGGGTCCCGCTCATCGTCGTGTCCGCGTCCGGCGGCGCGCGGATGCAGGAGGGCACGCTGGCGCTGATGCAGCTCGCCAAGACCGTGGCTGCGCTGGAGCGGCTGCGCGCCGCCCGCGTGCCGTACATCAGCGTCATGAGCGACCCGACGACCGGCGGCGTCTTCGCCTCGTACGCGGTGCTCGGTGACGTGAACCTGGCGGAGCCCAACGCGCTCATCGGCTTCGCGGGCGCTCGCGTGGCCGCCGGCACGATCGCGCAGGAGCTGCCGCCCGGCTTCCAGCGCAGCGAGTTCCTGTACGAGCACGGCTTCGTGGACCGGGTGATCGAGCGCCGGGCACTGCGCGGTGAGATCGCCGGCCTCCTGCGCTACCTGCGCGTTCCGGACGTGCCGCTCGAGGCCGCTCGCCCGATCAGCCCGGTCGGCGCGCTCATCTCGGCGGTCGGCACCGTCGGTGGCGCGGCTGTCGGGGCGGTGGGTGCCGTCGGCGGCGCGGCCGCCGGCGCGGTCGGCGCCGTTGGCGGGGCGATGGGCAACGCGGTGGCGAGCGGCGCCGTCGGCGGGCCGATGGCCAATGCCGTGACGGGTGGTGTCGGCGTGGCGCCACAGGGGCCATCGAACGGCAGCAACGGCAAGGACGTCCCCACCCCGGACCCCGCGGCTCCGCGCTCCCCAGCCGCGACCCCGGCGCCCACCTTTGCCACCCCAACCGCGACCCCGGCGCCGACGCCTGCCACCCCGGTCGCCGCCGACACGGAGCCGAGCGATGGTTGATCGCCTGCTGGATCGCAAGGGCAGGTCGAGCGAGCCGCTCGACCCCAAGGACGCCATGTGGCGCCGTGTCCAGCTCGCCCGGAACCTCGCCCGTCCGCGGACCCTCGACCTGCTCGAGCACATGGCCGACGAGGTGATCGAGCTCCACGGCGACCGGGGCTTTGGTGACGACCCGGCGATCGTCGCGGGCTTCGCACGGATCGACGGCCGGAGGATCGCGTTCGTCGGGCAGCAGAAGGGCTCCGACACGGAGGAGAACATCCGCCGCAACTTCGGGATGCCCCACCCGGAGGGCTATCGCAAGGGCATGCGGGTGATGGAGCTGGCAGAGCGGTTCGGCCTGCCGATCGTCACCTTCGTCGACGTCCCCGGCGCCCATCCCGGCCCGGAGTCGGAGGAGCGCGGCATCGCCGAGTCCATCGCCCGCTCGATCGGCCTGATGAGCCGCCTGCGCACGCCGATCGTGGCGATCATCACCGGCGAGGGCGGCTCGGGCGGCGCGCTCGCGATCGCCGTGGGTGATGTCGTCATCGCCCTCGAGAACGCCGTCTACTCCGTGATCAGCCCGGAAGGCTGCGCCTCGATCCTGTGGCGCACAGCGGACGAGGCCCCGACCGCCGCCCTCGCCATGAAGATGTCCGCGCAGGACCAGCTGGAGCTGGGCGTCATCGATCGCGTCGTCGCCGAGCCCGGGGAGGGCGCCCACGCTGATCCGCGCGAGACCGCACGGCGGCTCCGCCAGGTCATCGTCGCCGAGCTGGATCGCCTCGCCGAGTTCCCGCCGGACGAGCTCGTCGAGGCGAGATACCGGCGCTACCGCGCGCTCGGCCCGTACACTGAGGTGGCCACGCCAGACATGGCGCCACCGCCCAGCCGCGGGCTGGCCGATCGGCTGCGCGACCTGCTCGACCCGACGCGCTGGACGATGGGCATGCCCATTCCGGGCTCGTCCAGGCGAGACGAGTTGCCGGCCCACGAGGAGGTCTGATCGGTGCCCGACGCAGGCCCCCAGCGCGAACGCAGCACGACCAGCCGGTCCGATGCTGCCCGCCGCGCTGACCATGCCGGCATCGCCAGGCTGACCGACGATCTCCTCCCGGCGCTCATGGCCAAGCTCGGGTCCACCAACCTCGGCGAGCTCGAGGTCCGCGAGGGCGACTGGCACATCCGGCTGCGGCGGCCGTTCGGCGTGGGACCGGGCGAGGGTCGTCGCGCGACCGACAAGCCATCGCGCAGCCAGCCCGGCCACGAGGGCCACGGTCACGGCCGCGCGGCCCCGGAGCATCGCGGCTCGCGCGGGAGCGGCGGCTCGAGCACCACTGGCGCCAGCGGCGCC
>JAICVI010000188.1 GCA_025935415.1 Chloroflexota bacterium | reverse complement strand
GTGCGCCACGCGTGTTGACACTGGCACATGGTCGCGCGGGCCGCTTACCGGACGCTCATCGCGGGTGCTATTCGCAGAACCTCAGCTCCACGCCCACCGCCCTCGTTTATGCAAGTGACAGTCATCGTCCTTGGGCGGGAGGGTGTCGGGCCCTTGCCCGGGATTGGGTCAGGCCCTTGCGCGGGGTGGATCGGGCCCTTGTCCGGGATTGGGTCAGGCCCTTGCGCGGGAAAGGATCGTCACGGGATGACGTCTGGTCTGCGAAATGGCCCGGTGACCGCCGCCTCGCCCTCGGCTTCGAACGCCTCGGCACCGATGTTCCGCACCACGAAGCGGTGGCGGATCTCGGTAGCGCCGGCAGAGAGCATGGCGTTCACCGGGCAGTACTTGAGCGCCGACAGCTCGATCGAGCGGCGGATCGCCGCCACCTCCACCATCGGTCCTTCAACCTCGTGAGTGACAACCACGTGGGTCAGGATCTGGGGGTACTCGTCGCGCTGGGTGCCCTGAACGTGCACGCGGTAGCGGCTGATCCGCTGGCGCTTCTTGGTCGCGATGCTGATGACATCCATGGCGCTGCAGGCGCCCAGGCTCACGACCAGCGTCTCGACCGGGCTGAGCTCGTTCGATGCGTGATCGTCGCCATAGATGATCGTTCGGGTCGTCCCCGTCGTGGCAACGAAGCGCATCCCGCCCTCGTGGACGAGCGTGGCTGTCCGTTCGCGGCTCACGGCGCCGCCTCTACCGGGGCCGTTGGGGCCGTTGGGGCCGTCGTCGAGGCCGATCCAGCGGCGGTCCCGGACGGCATCAACCTGGCGCCGGCGCCCCCATCTTCGAACTGCTCGCGGTACAGGCGCGCGTACAGCCCGCCGCGCTCGAGGAGCTGGGCGTGCGTTCCCCGCTCGACGATGTGGCCGGCGTTGTACACGAGGATCTGGTCGGCCCGGAGGATCGTCGAGAGGCGGTGGGCGATCGCGATCGTCGTCCGGCCCTTCTCGAGGCGCTCCAGGGCGGCCTGGATCAGGCGCTCGCTGACCGTATCGAGCGCGGACGTGGCCTCGTCGAGGATGAGGATCCGCGGATCCTTCAACAGCACCCGCGCGATCGCGATGCGCTGCTTCTCGCCGCCGGAGAGCTTGTAGCCGCGCTCGCCGACGATCGTGTCGTAGCCCTGCGGCAGCTCGGTGATCCGGTCATGGATCGCGGCGGCCCTGGCGGCAGCTTCGAGGTCGGACTGGCTCGCCTCCGGCTTGGCGTACAGGAGGTTCTCGCGAACCGAAGCGTGGAAGAGGTAGGTCTCCTGGGTCACGAAGCCGATGACCCGACCGAGCGAGATCAGGCTGATCTGGCGAACGTCCCGCCCGTCGATCTCGACGGATCCCTCGTCCGCGTCGTAGAGGCGGGGCACGAGGTAGGTCGTCGTCGTCTTGCCGGAGCCGGACGGGCCGACGAGCGCGACAAGCTGACCGGGCTCGACCTCGAAGTCGATGTCCTCCAGCCCGAACGGCAACGGCTCGACTCGCGTGCCGTCCGCCGCGGCTCCCGGGGCGGCTTCGTGCGGCTCCGAGGGCTCGGTTTCGAGTGCCGCCTCGGCGCGCGCCTCGCGCGGCGCCGGCGTGGGATAGCGGAACGACACGTGGCGGAAGCGGATCCGGCCGGCGACCGGCGCCGCAGCGAGATCGACCGCGTCCGGTGCGTCGACGATGACCGGGTCGAGCTCGAGATACTCGAAGATCCGGTCGAAGAGCGCGAGCGCGCCCTGCATCTCGACCTGGACGTTGAGCAGCTGGCCGAGCGGGAAGAACAGGCGCGACTGGAGCGTCGTGAAGGCGACGATGTCGCCGATCGTGGGGGCCGACGAGTCGCCATTGATCGCGAGGAAGCCGGCGAGCCAGTAGACGAACGCCGGGGTGATCGAGAAGACGGTCCCGACGATCATGAAGAACCACCGCCCGACCATTGCCTGGCGGATCTGCAGCGCCGCGAGGCGGCGGTTCAAGCCGCCGAAGCGCTCGTTCGCGGCCTCCTGCTGCCCGAACGTCTTCGTGAGCAGCATCCCGGAGACAGAGAGGGTCTCCTGCGTCGTCGAGGCGAGCTCGGCAAGGGCCTCCTGCGTCTCCGTGCTGACCTCGCGCCGGACCTTCCCGACGCGGTAGGTGAGGTACATGAAGAACGGCAGCAAGCCGAGGGACAGCGCCGTGAGCCGCCAGTCGATCAGGATCATCGCGATGATCGTCCCGAGCGCGATGGCGATGTTGGAGGCCACCGACGAGGCCGTGTCGGTCACGACGCCCTGCACCCCTCCGACGTCGTTCGCGAGACGGCTCTGGATCTCGCCGGTCTTCGTCTCCGTGAAGAACCGCAGCGGCATCCGCTGGAGGTGCGCATAGAGCGCCGAGCGGAGGTCCTGCATGACCCGCTGCCCGATCAGGTTGTTGAGGTAGCTCTGCCCGATCCCGATGAGGCCGGTGATGATCGGGATCGCGATCATCAGCCCGACGTACAGGTTGAGGCGCCCGAAGTCGCGACTGGGGAGCGCGTCGTCGATGAGGAGCTTGAGCAGGATCGGGTTGATCAGCCCGAGGAGGCTCGTCGCGAGAATCGCAACGATCACGATCGCGACGCGGCCGCGATAGGGCCGGAAGAAGGTCACGATCCGGCGCAGGGTCCGTCCGCGCCGCTCCTTCGGGACCTGCTCGAAGTCGGCGCTGCCGCGCCCGAACATGCGGCCGCTGGCGCCGCCGCCGGTGTAGGCCGCCGATGCGCGTCGCGTGCCCCCGCCTCGCCCGCCGCCGAATGTCATTCGGCGCCGCCCGGCGCTACCAAGCGGTCAGCGTGTTGGCTTCGGTGATGCCCTGCGACTCGAGCCAGCGCTCGGCGTCGATGGCGGCCATGCAGCCGTCACCCGCCGCCGTGATTGCCTGGCGGTACCGGTGGTCGTGGACGTCTCCGGCGATGAACACGCCTTCGATCTGGGAGTTGGTCTCGTCGCGGACGACGAGGTAGCCCTTGGCGTCGACCTCGAGCCAGTCACGAAACGCCTCCGTGTTGGGCCGGTGGCCGATGGCGACGAAGAGCCCGTCGGCCGGCATCGTCCGCTCCTTGCCCGTCTCGGTGTCGGAGAGGCGCAGGCCGGAGACCTTCTCGTCGCCGAGGACCTCCTCGACGGCGGTGTTGGTGTGGATCTCGATCTTGGGGTTCTCGCGCGCTCGCTCGACCATGATCCGGCTCGCGCGGAACTCGTCACGGCGATGGAGCATGTGGACCTTCGACGCGAAGCGGGTCAGGTAGCTCGCCTCCTCGAACGCGGTGTCGCCGCCTCCGACGACCGCGATCTCCTTGTCGCGGAAGAAGAAGCCGTCGCAGGTCGCGCAGGCCGACACGCCGCGGCCGCGCAGCCGCGTCTCGCTCTCGAGGCCGAGCCACATCGCCGACGCCCCGGTCGCGACGACGACCGCCTCGCCCTTGTATTCGACGCCGCGCGCCCAGATTCGGAACGGCCGTTGCGAGAGGTCGACCCGGTCGATGTCGACGTCGACGATCTGGGTTCCGAACCGCTCCGCCTGCGAGCGGAAGAGGGCCATCAGCTCCGGTCCCTGGATCCCGTCGGGGAATCCCGGGTAGTTCTCGACGTCGCTGGTGAGCATCAGCTGGCCGCCGGGCGTGGAGCCGGCGAGGACGATGGGCTCGAGGTTCGCCCGGGCCGCGTAGATCGCCGCGGTCAGGCCGGCGGGCCCCGAGCCCACGATCAGGAGCTTGGATTCGGTGCGCCCGTCGTGGGCCGAGACGTAGCCGGGGCTGCCCGGGAGCGTCGCGACCGCTGGGCCGCCCGCGGCGGCGATCGGGGCTCCGGAGAAGTCGATCGCGAGATCGGCGAATGGCGCCGGCGCGGATGGCGCGGCGACCCCGGTGTCGCCCGAGAAATCGATCGAGACGCCGCTGAAGGGGACCGCTGGAACCGCGGAGCGGTCATCGGCGCTGGAGTCGGCCGGCGCCGCCGGCGTGCTGCCGTTTCGCGCCGAGACCAGCTGGGTGCCGTCCGGCGAGGACTGTTTGCTCATTGACGCAAATATACCACGGCCGTCGCCATACCCCCGGGGGGTATCGCCGATTCTCGCCCCCGAGCGTGCCACACTGCGCCGATGGCGGGCTCCCGATCGGTCGCGCTCACGGCCCTCCTCGCGGGCGTGGTGGCGGTGCTCGCCCTGGCGCTGAGCGTGCCCCACGGCGGCCCGTCGCCGGTCGATCTCCTGGATCCCGACCTGCGCGCGG
>JAICVI010000025.1 GCA_025935415.1 Chloroflexota bacterium | reverse complement strand
GCGCTCGACCAGGCCGTCGAGGGCATCGTCAACGGCATCTACTTCAACCAGGGCGAGGTCTGCTGCGCCGGCTCGCGGCTGCTCGTGCAGGAATCGGTCGAGGGGCAGCTGATCGAGAAGCTCAAGGACCGCCTCTCGACCATCCGCGTCGGCGACCCGCTCGACAAGAACACCGACGTCGGCGCGATCAACTCGAAGAGCCAGCTCGAGAAGATCACCGAGCTCGTTGCCTCCGGCGTCGAGGAAGGCGCCGAGATGTACCAGCCGGCGTGCGACCTGCCCGAGCGCGGCTACTTCTTCCGCCCGACCCTGTTCACGAACGTCGCCCAGAGCCATCGGATCGCGAAGGAGGAGATCTTCGGGCCGGTGCTCTCCGTGCTGACCTTCCGGACGCCAGATGAGGCGGTCGAGAAGGCCAACAACACGCCCTATGGCCTGTCGGCCGGCGTCTGGACCGAAAAAGGCTCGCGGATCCTGTGGATGGTCCGGAAGATGAAGGCCGGCGTCGTCTGGGCGAACACGTTCAACCGCTTCGACCCGACCTCGCCGTTCGGTGGCTACAAGGAGTCGGGCTTCGGGCGCGAGGGCGGCATGCACGGGCTGCATGCGTACGTCCGGCTCGAGGATCGCTGAGACTGATGGCCGCGCCGAAGCGCTCGTCCGGGTCATCGGCCTCCAACGGCCGCTCGCGAGCCGTCGCACCCGCCGTCGCCCGCGCACCGACGAAGGCGGTCCTCGACCGGCCCGATCGGGTCGAGGTCCGGAAGACCTACAAGCTCTACATCGGCGGGCAGTTCCCACGGTCCGAGTCCGGTCGGTCGTACGTCGTCGCCGCCGCCGACGGCACGCCGCTCGCGAACGCGGTTCGCGGCTCGCGCAAGGATTTGCGCGACGCCGTCAGGGCGGCGCGCGGCGCGGCCCAGGGCTGGGCCGATCGAACCGCCATGAACCGCGGCCAGGTGCTCTATCGCGTCGCCGAGCTGATGGAGGGTCGTCGGGACCAGTTCGTCGGAGAGGTGGCCCAGGCCGAGGGGCTCCGGCCGGACCGGGCTCGCGACGTGGTCGACCGCGCGATCGATCGGTGGGTCTGGTACGCCGGCTGGGCCGACAAGATCGCGCAGGTGCTGGGATCGTCCAACCCGGTCGCATCGGACTTCTTCAACTTCACGATCCCCGAGGCCACCGGCGTCGTCGGGATCGTTGCGCCCGAGCCGTCTTCGCTGCTCGGGCTCGTCAGCCGCCTGGCCCCGCCGCTCGTGGGCGGCAACAGCGTGGTGGCCCTCGCCTCCGAGATCCGCCCGCTGCCCGCGATCACCCTCACCGAGGTCCTGGCGACCTCCGACGTGCCGGCCGGCGTCATCAACGTCATCACGGGCCGCAAGCGCGAGCTGATCCCCTGGCTCGCGGCGCACGAGGACGTCGATGCGCTCGACGTCTGGGGAGTACCTGAGGACCTGCGGCGAGAGGTCGAGCTGAGCGCGGCGGATTCGGTCAAGCGCGTCGTCAGACGACCGGCGGGCACGACGGACGCGCGCTTCGACTGGCTGGACGATCGAGCCTCCGAGCGGCCGGAATGGATCGCGGCGTACCTCGAGATGAAGACCGTCTGGCACCCGATCGGGCTCTGATGGCCCGAGCTACCCGCGTGGGTCAGCGTCGTGACACGGCGTGGTCGAAACGACGGGCCGCCCGCTGCTCCCTGCGGGCCCGATAGCCGCCCGTGAGCGACGCGCTGTACCCGGCGCGTAAGAGATTGCCGAACGGCGGGCCACGAACACCGGAATTGGCACGTCGCGCTCGTGCGGGGTATGACGGCCAGCCGCGACAGCAAGACTCGGCGAGCGGGAGCCTGAACGTTGCGCCGGACGACACAAAGCGCGGCGCGTGACTCCGTGAACTCGAAAGTCATACGTCCCCCGAAACCCCCGACAAGGTGTTGCGTGGCACGTATGTGAGGCGCAGGGGAGAGATGGGGGCGCAGCAGTGCGCGGCCCCACGCCGCGCCGCCCTGCGCCGGCCCCACCCCGCGCCGGCCCCGCCACCGCGCCGGCCCCGCCACCGCGCCCGTCCACCCCGCGCCAGCGCCACCCCGTGGTCTCATTATTCAGCATTGACTGAAACTTCCGAAACGGCTACCGTCGCACCGTGACGTCCGGCGAGAGCGAGTTCGTGGAGGAGATGGGCCAGTACCTTGCCGGCCTCGGCATGACGCCGATGGCCGGGCGGATGTGGGGCTGGCTCCTCATCTGCGACCCGCCGGAGCAGACGGCAGCGGACATCGCCGAGGCGCTCAACGCGAGCCGCGGTGCCATCAGCGGCACGGCGAGGCTCCTCGCCACCAGCGGGCTCATCCGGCGGGGCACGCGTCGGGGCGACAGGCGCGAGTACTTCAGCGCCCCGCCGGAGGCGCTCGATTCGCTGCTCGGCAGCGCCGCGGCGATCTACCACCACATGCGGGCGATCGCCGAGCGAGGCCTCCATGCGATTGCCGACAGGCCGGCTGAGTCGAAGGCCCGGCTCCAGGAGTTCTACGACGTCATGGGTTTCGTCGAGCGGGAGGTCCCGCGTGTGATCGCGCAGTTCCTGCGCGAGCGATCGGAAGGAAAGGCATGAACGCGATCATCCAGGCGGAAAAGCTCACGAAGTCCTACGGCTCGCACCGAGGGATCATCGACGTCGATCTCCAGGTCAACGAGGGCGAGGCCTTCGGGTTCCTGGGGCCGAACGGCGCCGGAAAGACGACCATGATCCGGACCCTGCTCGACCACATCCGGCCGACCAGCGGACGGGCGACGGTCTTCGGGATCGATACGACGGCGAACCCCGTTGCGATCCACAAGCGTCTCGGCTACCTGCCGGGCGAGTTCGCACTCTATGACAAGCTGACCGGCCGGCAGACGCTCGAGTACTTCGGGAATCTGCGCGGCGGTGTGGACCGGGCGTATCGCCAGAGCCTGATCGAGCGGCTCGACGTCGACCCGACCCGGCGCTTCCGCGAGTACTCGAAAGGCAACAAGCAGAAGATCGGGCTGATCATCGCCCTGCAGCACCGGCCGGAGCTGCTGCTCCTCGACGAGCCGACGTCCGGGCTCGATCCACTCATCCAGCAGGTCTTCTACGAGGTCATCCGCGAGGCCAAGGCCGAGGGCCGGACGGTGTTCCTGTCATCGCACATCCTCTCGGAGGTTGAGAAGACCTGCGATCGCGTTGCGATCATCCGCGACGGCCGTCTCGCCCGGGTCGACCGCACCGAGTCGCTCCGCGACCTCGCGCACCACACGGTCGAGCTCGTCTTCACGGGTCCCGTCCCGGCATCGGACTTCGCGACCATCCCGGGGGTCAGCGACCTCGTCACCGAGGACCACGTCCTGCGGATGCGGGTCGCCGGCAACATCGCGCCCGTCGTGCAGGCCGCGGCCAGGCACGACCTCGCCGATTTCGTCAGCCGTGAGCCGTCCCTGGAAGAGACCTTCCTCGCCGAATACGGCCACGCCAAACCGACCCCTGAGGCGCCGCGAGAGGCGGCCGCCCGATGACCGCCGCAACGCCGGCAATGGCCGACGGGCCGTCGCTCTACCGCCGGATCTACGGCTTCGGAAGCATCTTCGCGAAGGCCCTGCGCGACTCGCGACGAGCAACGATCGTCGCCGCGTTCCTGCTGGCCGTCACGTTCCTCGGGGTTGCCAAGGCCGTCGTCGGCGAGTTCGACACGCCCGAGTCCCGCGCCGAGATGGTCGCGTTGATCAAGTCGCTCCCGCCGGTGCTTGCCGGCCTCGGCGGCAAGATCACGGACAACCTCGGCACGATGGGCGGCTACCTCCAGTACAAGTACGGGACGTTCTTCCCGATGGTGCTGACCCTGTGGTCGATCCTCGCGCTGTCCGGGACCCTCGCGTCCGAGGCCCAGCGCGGGAGCCTCGAGTTCCTGGCCTCGACCGGGCTGTCGCGGCGCCGGATCGCGCTGGAGAAGCTCCTCGGCCACCTCGTCCCGATGGGCATCGTCCTGCTCGTGACGTTCGTGTCGATCGCGATCGCCGGACAGTCGTACGCCGTGCTTCCCGGCGACGAGATCACCATCACCTCGGCCTTTGCCTACACGGTCTGGCTGGGATTCATCGCGCTGGCCGGCGGCGCGCTCGCCTTCGCGCTCGGGCCATTCGTAGGGCGCGGGGGCGCGGCCGGGATTGCCGGCTTCGTGACCTTCGCGGGCTTCATCGCGAGCGGCTACCAGCAGGCGATCCCGGCGATGGAGCCGATCGCCAGGCTGACCTGGTGGGGCTGGACGTACAACCACACGGCCCTGTCCGGGCAGTACGACTGGCCGCCCGTCGTCGCGGTCGGCGTGCTCGTCGTGGTGCTGCTCGCCATCGGCATCGCCGCGTTCGCCCGGCGCGACATCGGCAGCACGAGCGCGATCCCGATCCCGCGGATGCCGGCGGCGCTGCTGGGCCTCCGCGGCCCGATCGGCCGAGCCGCCGGGGCGAACCTCGGCGCCGCGATCTGGTGGGGGCTCGGGGTCGGGCTGTTCGGGCTGGTCATGGGCAGCACGTCGCGGGGCTTCATGGATCAGCTCCGGGACTCACCGGCGTTCATGAACCTGCTCCAGACGGCCTTCCCCGGCATCGACTACGCCTCTGCCGGCGGCTTCCTCCAGCTGCTCTTCGTCCAGTTCGGTGTCCTGCTCGCTGGCCTCGCCGCCGCGACCTTCGTCGCAGGCTGGGCCTCCGACGAGACCTCCGGCCGGTTGGAGATGGTCCTCGCGACCCCGCTGGCGCGGCTTCGCTGGGCGCTCTCGAGCGGCGTGGGACTCCTGATCGACGTCGCCGTCTTCCTCGTCCTGAGCACGCTCGGGATCGCGATCGGCGTCGCCTCCAGTGGCAGCGATCTGGCCACGCCGGTCACCGGCGCGCTGATCCTGGGCGTCTACGCCGTGGCGCTGGTCGGGATCGGGATGCTGGTCGGAGGCGTGATCCGCACCAGCTGGGCCGCCGCGGCGGTCGTGATCTTCCTCGTGGTCACGTGGTTCGTGCAGCTGCTCGGCCCGCTCCTCGACCTTCCCGAGCTCGTCCAGAACCTCGCGATGACGGCGCATTTCGGGCAGCCGATGGTCGGGGCCTGGGACGTCCCGGGCTCGATCGCGGCCCTGGTCATCGGTGTCGCCGGCATCCTTCTTGGCGGGCTCGGCTTCGCGAGGCGCGACCTCCGCCGCTGAGGCTCCCAGGCGCAGCGACCGGCACCCTCGCACCCTAGGCTGCGGGGGTGCCGACCCTCGCCATCGCCCTGGTGCTCGTGGCAGCCGTGCTGCACGCGGGCTGGAACGTGCTGCTCAAGACCTCCGGCGACACGCTGTCGACGGCCGCGAGGCTGCAGGCGATCGGCAGCGCGGTCCTCGTGCCGATCGGCATCGTCGCCTGGATCGCGATCGGCACGCCGGCCGTGCCCGCGAGCGCCCTTGGGCTCGCGGTGGTATCCGGCTTCCTCGAGGCGGCCTACTTCGTGCTCCTGGCGTCGGCGTACCGCCGGGGCCCGCTGTCCCTGGTCTATCCACTCGCCCGTGGCAGCGCGCCGCTCATCGCCGTCGCCGTCGGGATCCTGCTGCTGCAGGAGCGCCTCGCGCCGCTGGCCTTCGTCGGTGTCGCGTGCCTGCTCCTCGGCATCCTCCTCGTCTCCCGGCCGTGGCAGGCCTTCCGAGCCGCGGGCGCGGCCCATCGGGGCGCGATCGGCTTTGCGCTCGCGACGGGCGCCTCGATCGCCGCGTACTCGGCGGTCGACCGGGTGGGCGTTCGCGAGACGGAGCCGTGGATCTACGGCTCGATCCTCGCCGTCGTCTCGACGATCCTCACCACCGCGGCGGTCGTCGGCGGGCGGCGCCTCGGGCTGCTCGCACCCGCGCCAGCAGCGGCGCCGCCTGCGCCGGCAGCAGGCCGGGACACCGAGGCGGGGCAGGGGACCGCCGGTACGGAGGCGAGATTCGGCGGGCTGGCCCGCGATGCGCTCGCGGGCGTCCTGTCGCTCGGCGCCTACCTGCTCGTGCTGCTCGCGTACTCCTTTGCGCCGCTCGCGACCGTCGCGCCCCTGCGGGAGACGGGTGTCGTGCTCGCGGCGGCCTGGGGCGCGATCCGCCTGGGCGAGGCCAAAGGCGGCCGCGACGCCTCCACGAAGATCGCCGCGGCGTGCCTCGTCGTCCTCGGCGCGATCCTGCTCGCGATCGCGCACTGAATCGCGGTCAGCCGCCTACCTCGCCTCCGCTGCCGACCGCCGGCCCCAGAGCCGCCGTTCGCCGTACCTGCTGTTCACGAGCGCCACGCCACCGAGGATCAGACCCGTACCGATGACGATCCGGGCGTCGACCGACTCCCCGAACATGACTGCGCCGCTGACGATCCCGACGACCGGCAGCAGATAGGCGAGCTGCGAAGTCGCAGTCGCGCCGATGCGCGAGAGCAGCCGGAACATGATCAGGTAGGCCAGGCCGGAGCCCAGCAGACCCAGCCAGACCACCGCGAGGAGCGCGTCCCCGTTCCACCGCACCGCGAACGGATTCTCAATCGCCAGCGCCAGGAGGCTCACCATCACGAAGGCGAAGCCGACCTGGAAGACCGCCGGGATCATCGGGCGGAGTCCCTTGATGTTGCGCCGGGCGTAGACCGCGCCGATCCCGTATGCCAGGGTCGAGCCGAGCAGCGCGAGCTCGCCCGTGACCTCGCTCCCGCCGGCGGCGGCGACCAGGCCCGGGAGCACGAGCACGATCACGCCGACGTAGCCGACGATGACGCCGGCGAGGCGGTTGAGCGTGATGGGCTCATCGTGGAAGACGAGGGCCGCGACGACGATGACGATGAGCGGCACCGCGCCGTTGAGGACCGCCGCGACCGACGACTCGACGGACTGCTCGGCCCAGGTGATCAGCGTGAACGGGATGACGATGTTGATCGCGCCCATCACGGCGAGATGGAGGTAGATGCGTCCCGGTGGCGGCGGCGCCTGCCGGGCGACCACGACGACGGTCACGAGCAGCGCGAGCCCGATTCCCAGCCGGCTCGCGATCAGGGTGAAGGTCGGGAGGGTCTCGACGCCGAGCTTGATGAAGGCATAGCTCGTGCCCCACATGACGCCGATGGCGAGGAGCAGGAGCCAGTCGGTTCGGGTCGGCCGGGCGATCATCGCCGCAGTGTAACGGCCACTTGGCCTAGTGGAGTGGGCCAACCGGCCAGCGACGCCACCGTCAGTGCTGCGCAGCGCGCCCCCCGGCGGCGAGGTGCTGCGTGGTCCCGACCCAGCTCGCGATCTCCGCGCGGCGGCCGGCGCCCAGCTTGGCGAGCATGTGCTCGACGTGGGCGCTGACGGTCTTGGGCGATACGGACAGCTCCTCGGCGATCTGGTTGTTGGTCAGTCCGGTGGCGATGAGCCTGGCAACTTCGAACTCGCGGCTCGTCAGCGGGTGCCACGGCACGCTGTCACCGGCGCGTGAGCGAGCCTGATGATCGATCTCCTCGGCCCTCCGCAGCAACGGCAGGCTCCCGAGCCGGCGGGCCGTTGCGAGCACCTCGCGGAGCAGCGGAAGGGCCTCGCCGTACCGATGGCCGCGAACCAGCGTCGCGGCAAGGTCGAGCCGTGCCCACGTCGACTCCCAGACTCGTTGACGGCCGTCCCAGCCGGCGACGGCCCGCTCCAGTGCCTGCCTCGAGGCTACCGTCGCGCCGCTCGCGTACTGGATGAGGCCGTCTGCATGCGCGAGCGCGGGGGCGGCGAGCTTCGTCCAGCGCTCGAGCATCGGCGTCACCTGGTCCAGCCAGCGCTCGGCAGCCTCCGGTCTCCGGGCAAGCAGCGCTCCGCGCACCCCCGTGACCACGAAGGGGACGAGCAGGGCACGCTCGGCAGCGGGGCCGGCCAGCTCCGCCGCTTCGAGGCAGTGATCGAGGGCCCGCGCGGGGTCGCCATCGACGAGCGCCGTCTCGGCGAGGCCCCAGAGCGCGGGGAGGATCAGCTCGATCTCCCCGCTCGGCCGCGTGATGCCGAGGGACGCATCCAGCAGCATGCGAGCTCGCTCGATGTCGCCGCGGCCGAAGCTGACGAAGCCCAGCGCGGCGCGTGATCCGATGACGCTTCGCCGGCTGCCGGGGTCGACCAGCTCCAGCTCCGCGATCGCGACCGCAGCGTCCCAATCGCCGGTCGCCCAGGCCAGCATGGCCGAAACGGCCGACATCACCCGTCGGCAGTACGACTGCTCGATCTCGTCGGCGTAGCGGATTCCTTCGCTGAGGCCGAGCTCGGACAGGTCGTACTCCATCATCCGAACGGCCACGTCGGCGGCGATCCGGTAGGACGTCACCCCGGCGCCTTCGAGGCGAGCGTCCCGGGCCTCACGCGCGATCTCCAGCATCCGCCGGATGCCGTCGGCCGCGTCGCCGTCCATCGCACCGGCGATCGCGACCTGGTACTCGAAGGCGGAGCGGTACTCCTCGCCGGCGTCCGCGTCGCCCGCAGCCTCGGCAAACGCCATGCCCTCGCGGGCGAGGCGCTGCACCTCCTCGCCGTTCAGGGAGTCCAGGCTCAGGACGCACTGCATCAATCGGATGTCGGCGAGGATCGCGCTACGACGAGGCGAATCCTCCAACGGCCGCAGCTCCTCGATTGCCTGGGACAGCAGGGCCTGTCGCTCGGTCCGGCTGCGGACGTCGCGCCGAGCGACGATCTGCAGCCACACGATGCAGCCGGCCGCATCGACCATTCTTCCGGCCTCGAGATACGCCTGGCGGGCGAGGGTCGCGGCCTCCTCCATCGCCTGCACGTTGTCGATCGCCGTCGCCGCGTGGGCGTAGCCCTGGTATACGTCGCCGCGTTCGCCGGCGGGCATGTCGCGCGGGAGGTTCGCGACCGCGCGCCGATAGAGCTCGAAGGCCTCGTACCGGCTCGACACGGCCGCCGCCGCGTTCGCTCCAGCGAGGGCCGCGCGGAAGGCCTCCGCCTGCATGCCGGCGCGCTCGTAATGCAGCGCCTTGTGGACCTCGACCACGCCGTAGAGCGCATCGCCGAACTCCGCTGCCCGGGCGTGCATCCGTCGCAGGTCTGCGCGCGGCACGGTCGCATAGATCGCATCCCGCAGAAGCTGGTGGCGGAAGTCGAAATAGCCGTCGTCGATGACGTTGAACGGATCCAGGATCGATGCCTCGACCAGCTCGTCCAGGGCGTCGTCCAGGGTGCTGACAGGCCGGTCGAGGATCCCGGCGATCGCCTCCGGGGCGAAGCACCGACCCATGATCGATGACGCCCGTGCCACGACCTGTGCGTCCGCGCTGAGGCGGCCGAGTCGTGCGACGACGGCGTCCTCGATCGTCGCCGGCACGCCGGCGTCCCGGATCGCCCGACCGTCCGCCGCGGCGCCGTCGATGGCTGCCAGTAGCTCCTCGATATGGAGCGGGATCCCGTTCGTGCGCAGGTAGACCGCTTCGGCAACCTCGCGAGACGCCGGCAGGCCCGTGCCCAGGATCAGCGTGGCCGCCTGGGCCGTTTCCTCGGGCGTCAGCCGCTCGAGCTTCAGGGATTCGGCGAGCCGCTGGGTCATGAGTCGCGAGATCCATTCGCGATGGATCGAGCCGATGGGGAGCTCCTCCGGCCGGTAGGTCGCCACGACCAGGAGCGGCCGCGCTGCCGCCAGCCTCGCGAGCTCGCCGACGATCTCCAGGGTCAGCTCGTCGCCCCAGTGCAGATCCTCGAAGACGAGCACCGTGGGCAGCGTGATCGCCGCGGCGACGAGGTCGGCGACCTCGTGTACGAGCAGCCGGCGCGAGGCGAGCGAGTCCTTGCCCTTGCCGCCCTCGACCGACAGCAGACGGTTCCCGAGGTCGCCCCAGTGGTCTTTTGATCCGGGCTCCAGCATCGAACGAGCCAGGTCGCTGATGGACGCGAGCGAAACCAGCTGGTCCTGCGGGTTGATATCGCCCTTCGCCGATCGGAAGCCGTTCTTCGTGGCTCGCAGCAGAAGGGTCCGCACGACCCGGCTCTTGCCGATGCCCGCCTCGCCGGAAACGAGGATGGCGCCTCCCCGGCCCGCGGCCGCCTCGGCGATCCTCCGGTCGATCACAGCAAGCGCCTCGTCCCGGCCGATCAGCACTGGACTCTGGAGCAGGCGCTTCTCCGACATCGCCGCGGAGTCTAGAAGCCCGAGGTCGCGGTGGCCATCGGTCGGATGACCGATCCATGCACGCGGGCCCCCGAAATTAGGTCGATCCCGAGACACAGCATCGGTCGTTTCACCGATGGCGGCGCGGTGCCCGCGACGGACTCTTGGGGCAACGGGATCCAGTTGCGCAACGAAAGGAGCCGACCCGACATGGCACTGACCGAAACGACCGGCACCCGAGTCCTCCACGTCATCGCCACGCCCCGCGGCCTGGCCTCGAACACCGGGCGGGTCACGAGCTGCCTCCTGGAGGCGCTCCGCGACGACGAGGACGGGCTCGAGATCGACACGCTGGACCTGTTCCGCGCCGATCTGCCTTCCGTCGCCGGCAAGAACATCGAGACGAAGTACCGGCTCATGACGGGCCAGGCGCCGGACGAGGACGCCAGGGAGTCCTGGGGCCAGATCGAGAAGACGATCGACCAGTTCCTGGCCGCGGACGTGTACCTGCTCACCGTTCCGATGTGGAACCTCGGGATCCCGTACGTCCTGAAGTACTACATCGACGCGATCGTCCAGCCCGGCTATCTCTTCCGCTACACGCCGGAAGGGCTCGTCGAGCCGCTGGTGAATGGCAAGAAGATGATCGTCGTCCTGTCGTCCGGCAGCGAGTACGCCACCGAGCCGATGCGCTCGTTCGACTTCGCCGAGCCGTACCTGCGGGCCATCTTCGGCTTCGTGGGGATCACGGACGTCACCGTGTTCCGGGCGGGCGGCATGGACGTCTCGCCGGACTACCGCAAGGCCGGCCAGCGCGCGGCCATCGAAGAGGCCCGGGCCTTCGTGCGCAGCGGCGCCTGGCGTCCCGCGTCGGCGCCGGCGAGCGTCACGGCCGCCAGGGTGCCCGGCGGCGCGCCGTTGCGATCCCGATCGCGGTCTCGCCGCGCGGTCGAAGCAGGCGCCACCTCCGCCCAGGTCCTCGTGGCCTGAGTCCACCCACCCGCCCACTGCTGGAGGCGAACGAGTCATGGCGAAGTTCATGGACGTGCATTCGGGGTTCTTCGGGGTCACGGCGCAGCAGCTCCAGGAAGCCCACGAGCGTGACCTGGCGATCCAGAAGGACGAGGACGTGCGCTTCGAGCGCGCGTGGCTCGACCCCGATCTCGGCAGGCTCTTCTGCCTTGCCACCGGGCCCTCGAAGGAGGCAGTGATGCGCATCCACGAGCGCGCCGGCCACCCGACGCCGGAGGTCTACGAGCTACCGATCGAGGTCTAGGGCATTTCGCCAACCAGTTCCGGGGGAGGAGGAATCACGACATGGGAAAGCAGACACTGCGGATCACGATCCTGCTCGGGATCCTGATCACCCTCGTGGGCGGCACGGGCATCTTCGCGGTCTTCAGCGACCGCGCACTGACCGGACCGAGCGACGTCCATAGCGCGCAGCTCGCCAAGGCCGCGGACCTCGTCATCGCGGCCGCCCAGCCGCAGGATCCGATGAACAGCGGTCCGTTCCTGTGCGACACGTACAGCGACGACCTCGTCACGCCGCTCATGACCTTCACCACGAACCTGGGCGGTGGAGACGAGCGGTTCCTGTGCCTCGTGAACATCGGCTCCAGTGCCGTCGATGTCTCGTTGACCGCGGTCGACCTCGCGGACCTCGACTCCGACTGCACCGGCGACGAGGCGGCCTTCGGCGATACGACGTGCGGTCGCGACCAGACGACCATGGCGCCCCAGGCGGGCGAGCTCAGTCCGGTCCTCACGGTCGAGACCGACCTCTACGACTGTCTCACGGGCTCCGGCTTGCTCACCCCTGGCGCGCCGGACTTCTCGGCCACCCTCAGCGGCCTTGCGACCACGCCGCAATCGCTGCAGACCCTCCAGCCGAACGGCCAGGTCTGCGTGCGCCTCCGGGTGTACTGGCGAGCCACCGGCGACGCGGCCCAGATCAGCCAGTCCGATGAGGCAACCTGGCGGTTCGCCTTCGACGGCACCGTGCAGTCCAACTAGCGATGGCGCTCGGATGGCGAGGGTGGCGAGCGGCCGCCCTCGCCGCCGTTCTCGCAATCCTGCTGCCGCTGACGGCGTTTCTCGTGAGCGTGTGGCTGCTCGGCTGGCAGCTGCAGCACGTCGAGAGCGGCAGCATGAGCCCGACCTACCCGGTGGGTTCGCTGCTCGTCACGGCCCAGCTCGACCCCGCGGACGTGGAAGTCGGCATGCCGATCGTCTTCGAGGACCCCCGGGAGGCCGGCCGTCTCGTGACGCATCGCGTCGTGGCGGTGACGCCCGGGTCGCAGCTCGCCTTCACGACGCGCGGTGACGCCAATGCCACGAACGACCCCTCGCCCGTTCCGGCTCGGCTCGTCCGGGGCCGCGTGCTGTGGAGCGTCACCTACCTGGGGTCGGTCCTCGACTGGCTCCAGTGGCCGCGCTCGTTCTTGCTGCTGGTCGCGATCCCTGCATCGCTCCTCGGGTGGCTGGAGCTTCGGGCGCGTCGACCTCTCCACCAGGCCATTCGAAGAAGGGAGCTCACATGAATCGTGGACCAAGGTCAGCGGGCGCCGCGGTCCTCGCGGCGTGACTGTTCATCACGGCGCCGCCCCTCGCGATGCCGGCCGCGGCTGCCGTCGCGTCGGCGACGCTCACGTCATCGGTCGACAGGTGAGCGCGCGGCTGGCGCCCCGGCGGGCCTCTTCATGGGCGCGGCCGGACTACCATCCCGCGACATGCTGCCCCTCGACACGATCCGCCAGGCGCCCAAGGCCCTGCTCCACGACCACCTCGACGGCGGGCTCCGGCCGGCCACGATCGTGGACCTGGCGCGCGAATACGGCTACGCCAGCCTGCCGACCGAGGACGTCGACGAGCTGGCGGCCTGGATCCGGCGGGGCGCCGATCGCAAATCGCTGGAGCTCTACCTCGAGACGTTCGCCCACACCTTCGGTGTCATGCAGGATCGTGACGCGATCATCCGGGTCGCGGCCGAGTGCGCCGAGGACCTCGCGGCCGACGGCGTCGCCTACGCGGAGGTGCGCTACGCCCCGGAGCTCTCGACCGAGAAGGGGCTGACCCTCGACGAGGTGGTCGAGGCGAACCTGGAGGGGTTCCGGCTCGGAAGCGCGACGGCGGCCGCGGCCGGCCATCCGATCGTGATGAAGGTCCTCGTGACCGCGATGCGCCAGGCCGCCCGCTCGGTCGAGGTCGCGGAGTGTGCGATCCGCTGGCGCGATGCCGGCGTCGTCGGCTTTGACATCGCCGGGCCGGAGGCCGGCTACCGCCCGACCCGCCACCTGGAGGCGTTCGACAAGGTTCGACAGGAGAACTTCCACATCACGATCCACGCCGGCGAAGGTTTCGGCCTGCCCTCGATCTGGGAGGCGCTGCAGTTCTGCGGAGCGGAGCGCCTCGGCCACGGGGTCCGCATCGTCGACGACATCACCGTGCTGCCCGACGGCGAGGTGTCGCTCGGTCGGCTGGCCGCCTTCGTTCGAGATCGCCGCGTCCCGCTCGAGATGTGCCCCACATCCAACGTCCACTCGGGCGCGGCAGTCTCCGTCGAGGAGCACCCGATCGACCTCCTCCGGCGTCTCCGCTTCCGGGTCACGGTCAATACGGACAACCGGCTCATGTCCGGCGTGTCGATGTCGAGCGAGTTCAAGGCGCTCGACGAGGCCTTCAACCTCGGGCTGGGGGAGATGGAGTGGCTGACCATCAACGCCATGAAGTCCGCCTTCGCTCCGTTCGACGAGCGGCTCCGGATCATCAACGAGGTTGTGAAGCCGGCCTACGCGCACCTTCGCGCGAACGCCACCAAGGTCGTCGCCCCCGCCTGATCCTCAGCCCCGGGACCATGATCCCCGGGCCTCTCGTCAGCGGTGCGTCGTGACAGGCGCCGGCGCTTCCTTTCTCGACCTGGACTGCGCTGCTACCGACGTTGCCCACGTGGCCACCTCGGCCCGCCTCGACAGCCCGAGCTTCGCAAAGATGTGCTCGATGTGGGCACTCGCCGTCTTGGGCGAGATCCCGAGCTCCTCGGCGACCTCCGCGTTCGTGCGGCCATCCGCGACCAAGCGCGCAACCTCGAACTCGCGGGTCGTGAGCGGGTGCCACAGTTCCTGCTCCGAGCCGCGGCCGCGGGCGGTCCGCGCAAGCTGCTCAGCTCGGGCGAGGAGCGGTTCGGCGGCCATCTCCGTGGCGGCTGCCCGCACCTCGTTCACGAGATTCGTCGCGTCCACGAAACGGGAGGATCGCAGCATTGCCGCGGCAAGGTCGAGCCGAGCCCAGAGCGCTTCCCAGCGTTGCCCACGCTGCTCCCACGACGCCACGGCTGATTCCAGCGCGACGCGCGCCGCGACCGTAGATCCTTCGCCGAGCCGCACCAGGCCCGTCGCGTGCTGGATCGCCGGTCGCGCTATCCCCGGCTCGGCAAGCGCCACGAGCTGCTCCAGGTAGCGTGCCGCGGAATCCGGATGGCCCGCCGCCTGATGGGCGCGCACCGCCAGCGACGCGAATGGCGCGATCAGCGTCTGCTCGCCACGCGCCTGGGCGGCGCGCATCGCGTCGTCGCAGAGCGCCGCGGCGGCTGCTGGGTCGCCGGCGTGCAGCGCCGCCTCGGCAAGCCCGAACAGCGCCGGCAGGATCTGATCGAGGCGCTCGGAACGGCGCCCGTACTCGAGCGCCGGGACGAGATGGGCCTCCGCCGCGCTCCGGCGGCCGCGTCCGGCCTCGACGTACCCGATCGCCCACCGTGCCGTGTTCTTCGACGAGCCGGCACCCTCATCGCTGAGCGCGTGACCGCCCGCTCGAAGCGCATCATCCCATCGGCCTTCCGCCCAGAGGACCAGGGCATCGCATGAGCCGAGGCTGTGACCGCACGACGTCTGTTCAACGGATTCGGCGTGCCGAAGGCCTTCGTCAATCGCGGTGCGTGCCTCGCGGTACTCCATGGCTCGTATGGCGAACAGCGCGACATCCCGAAAGCGACTGATGCTCGTGTCCTCGTCACCGGCGGTGCGCGCCGCGACGCCGACCGCGCGCATCGTCGCGAGGCCCTCGGCCACGCGGCCGTCGATCACGTCGAGCTTCGCGAGCGCGTGGCCGAGCCAGTAGGGCGGCTCGCCGGCCAGACGGGTCACTTCCTCGGCTGCCTCGGCATACAGCGCCCGCGCGTCCGCGAACCGGCAGTCATCCACCTCGACGAGCGCGAGGGTGAACAGCGCGAACGGGTGGAAGAGGTTCCGAACGTCGCCGGGCGGCTGGCTTTCGACTTCGTTGACGTACGCGCGAGCGGCGTCGCGCCGGGTCTTGATGCTCTCGCCTTCGCGGCGTGCGCACTCGTTGAGGCCGAACAGCGCCTCAAGGGCGACACGGTCGTTCCCGATTCGGCGGGCAAGCTCGCGGGCACGCAGCGTCCAGTCGACGGACTCCGCGTTCGAATCGATATTGCCGCAGGCATCGCCGAACAGCAGCAGCACTCGTGCCCGCTCCGCATCGGGAAGTGATGCCGGCATGTTGTCCACGGCGCGTCGGAGGAGGACGTATGCCTCCCGATGTGACGCCAGCCGCATCGCCTGCTCCCCCGCTGCGAGCGCAGTCCGGAACGCCTCCGCCGTCATCCCGGCTCGCTCGTAGTGCATCGACGCGTGGGTCTCTGAAGCTCCCTCGAGCTGACCCCCAAACTCGGCGGCTCGAGCGTGAAATCGACGTCGATCGCCTGCCGGCACGGATCGATACAGCGCGTCGCGGAGGAGCTGATGACGGAAGTCGTACTGCGCGCCGCCGTGCACTGCATCAAGCACGTCGTTGTCGACCAGCTCGTCAATCGGCGCGTCCAGCGCCTCGACAGGCAGGTTCATGATCCCGGCAAGGACGGACGGAACGAACGAGCGTCCAAGCACCGCGCCTGCATGCGCAACGGCCTGGGATTCGACAGAGAGTCGGGTCATCCGGGCGAGCGTCGCATCCTCGAGCGTCTCCGGAACCGCGGCCTCGAGCACAGCGGCGCTGTCACCGAGCCGATCGCGACCGAGGGCGCTGCACAGCTCCTCGATGTGGAGCGGCACGCCATCCGTGCGGGCGTAGATCGCATCCACCACGCTGCGGGGCGCGGGGAGGCCCAAGCCGACGATCCGGGTGATGACGTCGGCCGTCTCGTCGCGCGAAAGGCGGCTGAGGCGGAGCTCCTCCGCGATGCGCTGCGTCACGAGCCGCGAGCGCCACTCGCGGAGCACCGAGCCCTGCAGCGCTTCGCTGCTGCGGTAGGCACCCACGAGGAGCAGAGGGCGCGCGCGCGTCTCGCGAGCCAGCGCCGTGAGCGTCTCGAGGCTGAGGTCGTCGGCCCACTGGAGATCCTCGAAGATGAGCATCGTCGGCGCGCTGGACGCGCCCAGAAGGTCGACGATCTCCATCACGAAGTCACGGCGCCGCGGCGTCGTGGCACTGAGGCGGGCCCCGGCGATCTCGAGGAGGTCGCGCCCGATCTGCCCGAACGCCGCGTCCCGGCGCATCGAACGCCCGAGGTCGAGGAACGACGCAGCGAGGACGTCGTGGTCCTGCGGCGCGACCTCACCCTTGGCGGCGCGGAACCCGCGCTTGAGCGCGAGGCGGCTGATCTCGCCGAGCAGGCGCGATTTCCCGATACCTGCCTCGCCTGAGACGAGGAGGAGCTGGCCATGGCCGGCCAGCACCTCACCAAGACGCCGCTCCGCGAGCGCAACGTGCTCGTCCCGACCGACGATGACCGGCGAGAGCAGCTGGCCTACGTGGCTCATGCGGCGAAGTGTAGGAATCTGGAAACGCGCGTCCATCGGTCGAACGACGGATGGCGTCTCGGGATGTTCGGGCGCCGCGCCGACGCCAGGCCGTCAGTTGACCGTGATCGTGCCTTTCATCCCGAGCTGGTCGTGGCCGTTCAGCTTGCACATGAACTGGTAGGTGCCGGGCTCGAGGGTCACGATCAGGGACTTCGTCAGCCCGGGTACGAGCCCCTCGATCTCGTCGACGACCGTCGTGCCGTCGGCCTTGAAGACCTCGAACTCGTGCTCCTCGTTGCCGGCGTTCTTGACGGAGAAGGTCACGCTCCCGGCGGCCACGGTGATGGCTGAGGGCGTGAAGGAGTAGGCGCTGTCCTTGGCCGCCTCCACCGCGATGACGCCGGATGGCACCGGCGTCGCCGGGGCCGTCGATGCAGCGCTCCCGCTGCAGGCTGCGACGGCAAGGCTGGCGAGCGCGAACGCTCCGATTGCGCGCCCGGCACGCAGCCCGCGACGACGTGTTCGAGGCACGAGGTCCCTCCTGGTGGTGCTCCTGGCTTCCGAGGTCAACTCGCGACCGCCGTCCGGCGGATGATCGGTCGATCGATCACGAAGAGGAACAGCACGGGGATGAGGTACGCGAAGTAGCCCGCGAGCTCCAGCGGGGTCGGGGCAGAGCGGTAGCCGAAGAGGCCACGGAGGACGCTGCCGAGGGGACCCTGGTCGGGCAGCAGGCGGTTCAGGTCGAACGCGGTGCCGGTGTTCGCTATCAGCCCGCCTTCGCCGAATTCCGCGATCGCGAACGCAACGAGCCCGGCCGCGACGAAGATCAGGACCGTCCCGGTGACGGTGAAGAAGCGCCGGAGGTTCACGCGAACCCCGGCCGCGAAGATCGCCCAACCGACCACGACGGAGATGATCAGGCCGAGGACGCCGCCGGCAACCACGTCGATGCCGGTCCCGTTGAACGACAGGATCGGGATGAGAAAGAGGACGGTCTCGACGCCCTCCCGGATCACGGCGATGAAGGCGAGGCCCACGAGGGCCCGGGTGCTGCCGATGGAAAGCGCCAGGTCGACACCATGCTCGAGCTCGCCCTTGATCGCGCGACCCTGACGGCGCATCCAGAAGAGCATCCAGGTGAGGACGCCGACGGCGAGGACTGCGGCCAGCCCCTCCAGCGTCTCCTGGACGACCAGGGGCAGCTTGCCGATCGTGAACGTGATCAGGAGTCCGAGGGCGACGGACAGGCCGACCGCGGCCCCGACACCGGCGATGACCTTCGGAAGCGCGTCGCGCCGCTCGATCTTGACGAGATACGCGGCAATGATGCCAACGATGAGGGCCGCCTCGAGGCCCTCACGAAGCATCAGGAAGAACGTGGCGAGCATCTTTCTGGGGGCTCCTGGTCTCCGCGGCCTGAGTGGTCAACCGGCCTTGCGGCCGATGGTCAAGCGACCTTGAGTCACGAGACTAGCACGAACTTTAGGATGGGCGTTTCCGGCGCCGGTCCGTCCAGTGGCCGGTCCGTCTCGCGGCCGCGCGAGGCGATCAACGTCGCGCAGCGACCCGCCGCGCGCAGCGTCGCGCAGCGACCCACGGCGCGCAGCGTCGCGCAGCGACCCACGGCGCGCAGCGTCGCGCAGCGGACCGCGGAGCCACGGGCATTTTCTGGCCGGAGGCGATCCTTGGCCGAACGGCTGCCCCGCGCCAGGGCGATGCGCGTCACGTGCATAAACCCGGGTGAAGCCGGAAATCGCGCCGCCCACGCTGCTTGGCAAGCGGCGGACTACGTTCGGCGACGTTCATCCGGATGGATGGCCCAATCCCAGTCGTCCGGAAGCCGGAATCCTCGGCCGAGTTGGATCACGCCAACGATGCGCGCGAGTGTCTGCCAGCGAATGCCGGTCAGCCGACCATTCTCGAGCCTCGAGATCGTTGTCTGCGACACGCCGGCCTGAAAAGCGAGCCAGCGTTGCGGCCAGCGGTTTCGGAGGCGGCCTGCCTTGACTGCCGCCCCGAGCGCGCCCTTCCCGATGCCGACCAGCGGATCCGAATCGTCGTGCGCCACGCGTGTTGACACTGGCACATGGTCGCGCGGGCCGCTTACCGGACGCTCATCGCGGGTGCTATTCGCAGAACCTCAGCTCCACGCCCACCGCCCTCGTTTATGCAAGTGACAGTCATCGTCCTTGGGCGGGAG
>JAICVI010000102.1 GCA_025935415.1 Chloroflexota bacterium | reverse complement strand
GTCGATGTAGTCGACGCCGAGCGCCTCGAGGATCTGGGCCTCGACGAAGTGGCCGATGCGGGCCTTCGCCATGACCGGGATCGAGACCGCGTCCATGATCCCCTGGATCATCGCCGGGTCGGACATGCGGGCAACCCCGCCGGCGGCTCGGATGTCGGCGGGCACGCGCTCCAGGGCCATCACGGCCACGGCGCCGGCGTCCTCGGCGATCTTGGCATGCTCGGCCGTGACGACGTCCATGATGACGCCGCCCTTGAGCATCTGGGCGAGGCCCTTCTTGGTCGTCCAGGTGGACGTCTCTGGGCTCATGGTCGGGTGGTTCCTCGGGTGTTCGGTGCGTGTCGCCGGCCGATTGCCTGCCCCGGGGTCATGCCCGTTCGGGTTCTCGCGCCGCACGCGCCCGACCGATTATCGCACGCCGATTTGGACCACCCCGGTAGCGCATTCGATCCGGCTCGGTGGACGTTCGGTAGCGGCGCAGCGGTACGAGACCCAATGGAGCTGGGCCCGGCCGCTCGGAGGCCCGGCCGAGCGTCGCCCAACAGAGCCGGTCCCGGCCGCGCGTGGCCCGACAGGGCTGGTGCCGGCGGCGCGTGGCCCAACAGGGCTGGTCCCGGCCGCGCGTGGCCCAACAGAGCCGCTCCAGGTACCTGGCACGTAAGAGATTGTTGGCGCGGCGTCACAGGATGACGCTGCGGACCGCCGGGCGTATGACGACTGCGGTCTCCGGTCCGGTTCGCCGTCCGATCGGCGATCTCTCGATGGGCCCCGCACGGGCAGGCGCAGTTCTGACCCGCCAGCCCGGCCACTTGGGCGATCTCTTACGCGGGGCGCAACGCCTCTCGTGGGACGTATGAGACATGACCAGACCGCCCGGCCGCCCGCAGCGGTCTGGGCGCGCCTACCTGACGACCGTCCGGACGACCCCCGACATCAGCTTCGTGGCGCGCCGCGCGGTCTTCGGCGACAGCCTGGACAGCGCGTCGACGAGGTCCATCACGTCCTTGTCGTCGAGGCCCTCGAGCAGGCCGACCAGGCGGAGGAACGTGTCGTCATCGATGTCGCCGAGCAGGCGGAGGCCGCGCTCGAGCTCGCGCGGATCGAGACGCGGCACGAGCCCGACCGCCCGGTCGAACAGGCGGACGAAGACCAGGAAGGTCGACAGCCATTCGTGCAGCGCGCCCAGCTCGCGGTCGCCCGGATTCCTGCCAAGCTCCGCCTCGGCTTCGGCGGCCGTGCGCTCGAGCACGCCGATGATCGGATCACCCTCGCGCGACTTCCGCTCCGCGACCACGCGCCCGAACCAGCGCCAGTGGTCCCCCACCGCCTGGTACGCGGCGCCCGCGGGCCCGCGACGACCGACCCGGCGTGACTCCGCGACGCGCTCGATCAGGCCCCACGACTCCGCCTCCGCGAGCGCCAGGCTCGCCGCACGATGTGAGAGCCCGAGAGCTTCGCGGACCTCGCGCTCGGTGAGCGGCGCCTGGCGCGTGAGCAGGTAGGCTTGCACCCGCGCGATGGCCGGTGCGACGCCCCACGCCGCGCCCATCTCGCCCCAGGCATCCGCGAGCCGGAGGCGGATCGCCTCGGCTGACCGGGACGCCGGGGCGTCGCCAGCCACATCGGGCGCGACCGTCAGGCGGGCCGCTCCAGCTGCTGGACTCACGGTTCGAAGGGTACTCCCGGCGGAACTTGCCACTTGACACTAGCACATTTCTATCCTAGAAACGTGCTACTGGTGAGCAGCCGAAAAGGTCCTCCCGACCGAGCCTCATCGACGCGGCGCCCGAGCGCGAGATCGAGGCGGCGCCCGAGCGCGAGCGGTGCCTGGCTTTCGGGCCTCGTCCTCGGGGCAATCTCCGGGCTCCTGTCCATCTCGTTCGTGCTGGGCGTGCTCGCGGTCCCGTTCCTGGCCCTCGTGATCGCCCTGATCATCTGGAAAGGGCCGCGCCTCCTTGCCGGTGGCGGCATGCTCACCGGGCATGGGCTCATGTGGCTCGTGCTCCTGCTCCGCGTCCAGCTCACGTGTGGGGCGGCCGCGCTCTTCCCCGACGAAACGTGCCAGTCCAGCGACCTCGCGGCCTGGCTGCTCGTCGGCGGGGCGATCTTCGGTATCGGTCTCGTGGCCAGCGCCTCCGGACTCGAGCGCGCGAGACACGTTCCCGGTGCGAAGGCCAGCGGAGGAAGCTGAGCAGCGGATCGGTCCCGAGGAACGGACGATGCACCGTCGGTTCCACCCGGCGGCGTGGCTATCCTCACGCCCGTGACGGTCCTGCGTTCACGCATCGATCCCGCAGGTGACGACGCGCGGGCGAACGTCGACCGAATGCGTGAGCTGGTCGCGGACCTGCAGGCGCGCACGGCGGCGGTGAGCGACGGTGGCGCGGGCGGCGACGAGAAGTCGATCGCACGGCACAGAGGGCGCGGCAAGCTGCCCGTTCGCGAACGGATCGACCACCTCCTCGACCCGGGGTCGGCATTCCTCGAGCTGAGCGCGCTCGCCGCCGGCGGCCTCTACGACGACGAGGCGCCCAGCGCCGGCATCGTCACGGGGATCGGCAGGATCGAGGGGACGATGTGCGTGATCGTCGCCAACGACGCGACGGTGAAGGGCGGTACCTACTACCCGCTGACCGTCAAGAAGCACCTCCGCGCCCAGGAGATCGCGCTGGAGAACCAGCTCCCATGCGTCTACCTCGTGGACTCGGGCGGGGCGTTCCTGCCGCTGCAGGCCGACGTCTTTCCCGATCGCGAGCACTTCGGGCGGATCTTCTACAACCAGGCCCGGATGTCCGCCGCCGGCATCCCGCAGGTCGCGCTCGTGATGGGCTCGTCGACGGCCGGCGGCGCGTACGTGCCGGCGATGAGCGACGAGACCGTGATCGTCAAGGGCACCGGCACGATCTTCCTCGGCGGGCCGCCGCTCGTGAAGGCCGCGACCGGGGAGGACGTCTCGGCCGAGGACCTCGGAGGCGCCTCGGTCCATGCTCGCGTGTCGGGCGTGGCGGACCACGAGGCGCTCGACGACGAGCACGCCATCGCCCTCGGCCGATCGATCGTCCGGCACCTGGAGCGCCGCCCGCCCGCGCCTCCGTGGGACCGCCGCGATCCGGAAGAGCCGGCCGTCGCCGCGGACGGCTCGAACGGTGGCGCCCATCTCTATGCCGCGATCAGCGCCGACACGCGGCGATCCGTGCCGGTCCGCGAGCTCATCGCCCGCCTGGTGGACGGCTCGCGCTTCCACGAGTTCAAGCCGCTCTACGGCGAGACGCTCGTCACGGGCTTCGCGCACATCGATGGCTGGCCCGTCGCCATCCTCGCCAACGATGGGATCCTCTTCAGCCAGTCCGCGCTCAAGGGCGCCCACTTCATCGAGCTCGCGTGCCAGCGCCGGATCCCGCTGGTCTTCCTGCAGAACATCACGGGCTTCATGGTCGGGCGCGAGTACGAGGCCGGGGGCATCGCGAAGGACGGGGCCAAGCTCGTGACCGCCGTGGCGACCGCCGCCGTGCCGAAATTCACGATCCTGATCGGCGGGAGCTTCGGCGCCGGGAACTACGCGATGGCCGGGCGCGCCTACCAGCCGCGGTTCCTCTGGACGTGGCCGAACGCGCGGATCTCGGTCATGGGCGGCCAGCAGGCGGCGCGGGTCCTCTCGACGGTCCGCGAGGCCTCGCTGGAGGGCGGTCGATGGAAGAGCGAGGCGGAGCGCGAGGCCTTCGAGGCGCCGATCCTCGAGTCCTACGAGCGCGAAGGTTCGCCGTATTTCGCGACGGCGCGTCTCTGGGACGATGGGGTCATCGACCCGCTCGATAGCCGACGCGTGCTGTCGATCGGCCTGGAGGCGGCGCTCCACGCCCCGATCCCCGACACGAAGTTCGGCGTCTTCCGGATGTGAAAGCCGGGCGGGGGCCTGTATCCATCCTGGCGGTGCTCGTCCTGGCCGTCGCGTGCGGCGGGCCTGTCCAACGGCCGGGGCACTACCCCGAAGGATGCGGCGATTACCTCTTGTCGCCGAAACGCTGCTCGGCCGTCGTCACGAAGGGCCTCGAGGCAGCGAACATCGCGCGCGCCGAGGTCGTTTCCATCGACCTGCTCCAGGTCCCGCGGCCGAACGGACCGAGCCTTGGCGGATACATGGCTGCCTTGCTCGGCATTCACCTGGCCGACGGGTCGGTCGTCCAGCAGGAGGTCTGGTGCATCGGCATCAGCGGCGCCTTCGATCCGGCGTGCGGCGACGAGGCCAGGATCGACGTCGGGATGGGCATCGACCACGACACGATGTGCGACGACAACGGCGTGTGTGCGAAGCTCCCGCCGGAGCCGGCACCTGCATTGGTCACGCAGGCCACGCCGCTTCGAGTGGCCGCGCGCGACATCGCGGTTGACCACTCCGGGCACTACGAGGTCAAGCTCGGCACGGCGACACTTCCCGATGGATACCTGAGCGAGCGCACGCTGACGCTTGTTGACGATCAGCCAACTTCCTTCTGGCTCGAACAGGCATGGCTCGAGGTCCGCCCGGACTTCGCGAGCCGTCCCCCAGTCGGCAACGTCTATCGAGAGCCATACGACGGACTTGAGCCCGTGACCGTGTATTTCGTCTTCGACGTGACGCGCTTCGTCGAGCCAGGCGTTGTTCAGATCAGGAACGTGGTCGTCCACTGAGAGTTGCAACAGCCAGGCCATCTCGGACGTTAGGCCTCGGTGAGAGGGGGTTGATTGGCAGCCGATGACGTTCGGGCCGACCGCGACCCCGACGCGCTGGACTCGGCGTTCCGGGCCCATCGCGACTGGCTGGTCCGGCGGCTCGCCTTGATCGTCGGCGACGCCGAGGAGGCCCGCGACCTGGCACAGGAGACGTTCGTGCGCGCTGCGGAACACTGGCCGCTCCCGGACCCCACGGAGCCTGCCCGGTGGCTGTCGACGGTGGGGATCCGCCTCGCCATCGACGAGCGCCGGCGGCGGCGGCGCTGGGGGTTCCTCGGGCTGCGCGAGACGGACGCGCAGTGGGCGATCTCCATCGATCCCGACCTGTGGCGGGCGCTCTCCCGGCTCGATCGTCGGACGCGGGCCGCGATCGTGCTGACAACGCTCGATGGCTACTCCCAGGAGGAGGTCGCGGCGATGCTGGAGGTTCCGCGCGGCACGGTGGCTTCGTGGATCTCGCGTGGACGCGAGCGGCTGCGCGGCGACCTTGGCGGCGATCGATGACCGACCTCGACCAGGACCTCGCGAAACGGCTCGGCAGGCTGGCTGAGGCGGTCCCCCTCTCGGTCGGGCGGCTGGACCCGGTGCACCGAACGGCCGTCCAGTCGCGGCAGCGGGTGCGGATGGCCTGGTTGACGCCTGTCGCCTTTCTCGCCGCCATCGGTCTCCTCCTCGTCGCCGGCCAGGTGTCGTGGGAGATCGGCGTCCCCGGACCGACCGATGGCCCGATCGCGCTGCTGACCGCCGAGAGCCCCAGCCAGATCTGTCCCCTCGCGCGAGGGGGCGGGGTGCTGTCCCGCGACCAGGTGAGTGGCCTCGGGGTGAAGGATTCGACGGGCGCTCACCACTCGGTCAGGTGGCCTTTCGGCTACACCGCCCGAATCACGGACGGCCGTGCCGAGCTGCTCGCCGGGGAAACTGTCGTCGCGCGGGAGGGTCAGCGCGTCACGTTCGGAGGCGCCGGTCATGGGGATGCGTTCTTCGCCTGCGGCGACGTCCATCTCGACCTGGAGTCCGGGCCTCCCGAACCGGTCCGGTCGGCACAGCGGCAGGGCGACCTCCAGCTGACGCTGGAAGCCAGCCGGTCGCACTACATCGCGAACCAGCCCATCGACGTGTTCGCGACGCTCGCCTACGACGGCCCGCAGGCCTCGGTCACCTTCGGGCACGACGACACGGGTCCGATCGGCTTCGCGATCCGCGAAAAGGTCTACGGCGCCATCAGGGTGACGCCGGTCAGCGAGCTGATGTGCGCCCGGACGACGCTGGCCCGAGGGCAGCCACTGGTGAGCGACTTCAGGAAGAGCGCGTCGTTCTCCGGCGACGATCCGAACGCCGCCGCGTACGAGGCTTGGTTCCATGATCCCGTCTTCCGCCTGCCTGCGGGCACCTGGCATCTCGTGGCCCGTGCGAAGGGAGAACCGGCCTGCGGCGTCGAGGATGCTCCGTCGTTCGATCTCCAGGCCGAGATCACCATCGTCGTGGACCCGGACCCGGACGCACCGCCGGATCCCACCGCGGTCCCGTCGGCGTTGCTGCCGGTCTTCGGCGGGGACGACATCGGGACGATGACCCTCCAGGTCAAGGCCGCACACGCGACGTACGAGCTGAACAGCCCGGTGGACATCGACACCTGGTATGCCTTCGCCGACGGCCCGCCGGAGGCCGCGGCGCTGTTCGATCAGGAGGTTGCCTTCTCCATCGTGCAGCTCGACCCGGCGGCGACGGTCGTCCGCGATCGTGGACCGGATCCGGACTGTTCCGCGATGACGCTGCGCCCGAATGAGGAGCGCCATGTCGCGATCGATGACAAGGACGTGGTGCACATCGAGGCTGTCGATTGGCCGTGGTGGAGCCCGAATGCGCTCGAGCGGGGAGTCCTCGACCTGCCCGTGGGCCGCTGGCGGATCACGGCCGACGTTCGGGCCAAGTTCGGGCCGTGCGGCAGTCCCAGCGAGACCTGGCAGACGCGGGCCAGCGTCGTGGTCGAGGTGATCCCGTTCCGCTGACAGTTCGGGTGGATCGTTGGCCCTACCCTCCTGCCGATGGCGATCAACGAGCAGGCGGCGAAGGGCTTCGCCGCGGGGGCCGACGCGTATGAGCGGAGCCGGCCGGAGTATTCCGAGGAGTTCGTGGGCCTGCTCGCGCGGGAGCTGGGCTTTGGCCCCGGGTCGCGCGTCGTCGATCTCGGGGCTGGCACCGGCAAGCTGACGCGGCAGCTCGTCGCGACGGGTGCGGACGTGGTCGCGGTTGAGCCGATCCGGGAGATGCGAGCGAAGCTCGAGCGGGCGCTGCCCCAGGTCCATGCGGTGGACGGGACGGCGGAGGACCTGCCGATTCCGAACCACGCCGTCGATGCCGTGCTGGTGGCCCAGGCCTTCCACTGGTTCGACGCGCTCCGGGCGCTGAGCGAGATTCGCCGCGTCCTCAGGCCCGGCGGGGGAATCGGGCTCATCTGGCAGGCACGAGACGACTCCGTGCCCTGGGTGGCGCGCCTGAACGAGATCATCGACGGCGCCGACGACGGTCATCCGCGCTTCCGCCACGGCGCCTGGCGCGAGCCGTTCGAGCTGACCGCGCTGTTCGAGCCGTTGCAGGAGGCCACGCTCGCCAGCGTCCAGCGGCTCGCGCCGGATGGCGTCGTCGATCGGGTCGCCTCGATCAGCTACATCGGTGCGATGACCGAGGCCGACCGTGCGCCCGTCCTCGCTGCCGTGCGCCACCTGCTGGCCACCGACCCGGCGACCGCGGGGCTGGAGACGATCGAGCTGCCTCACCTCGTCCACGTCTACTGGTCGCGCCCGACCCCGGTCCCCGAGGGGCCATCGACCGGAGTGGTCCTGTCGGTCAACACGTCGCCGGGCGGCGTCCCGAAGCGGCCGATCGGTCGCGGGCGGATCACCTGGCGGGCGGTGGATGGCGACGGCCACAGCCAGCCCGAGCCGATCCACGGCACGCCGGGCCAGGCCGTGTGCCTCTATGCCTTCGAGGCGATCGAGCGCGTCCGGGCCGATGGCCATCAGGCCTTTCCCGGCGCGTTCGGCGAGAACCTCACGCTGGCCGGCCTGGACTGGAAGGGCTTTCGCCACGGCGACCGGCTGCAACTCGGCGCGCACGGGCCGCTGCTCGAGCTGACTGACTACGCGACACCATGCGCCACCCAGGAGCGCTGGTTCACGGACGGACGCACGGGTCGAATCTCGGCCCGGAAGCACCCCGAGGATGCCCGCTGGTATGCGCGCGTCATCGAGCAGGGCGACGTCGCCCCGGGCGACCGCGTGACTCTGATCCGGACGGCCTGAGCGGTTGGGAACGTCCGGCGCCGACTAGCATGCGGCCCATGGTTCGCGTCTCGCGGCTCTCGATCGCGCCGGTTCGGGCGCTCGGGCTCCAGCACCCCCAATCGATCGACGTCGACGCCGCGGGCGTCCGCGAGGACCGGCGGTTCTTCCTGATCGACGAGCACGGCCACATCGTGGATCGACTTCGGGCCGGCGGGCTCGTGCGCGTCCAGGCCCGGACCAATCCCGATGCGACCTGGCTGCGATTGACCTTCCCCGACGGCACGGTCGTGGGTGGTGACGTCCAGCTCGACGAGCCGGTCCGGATTCATGTCTACGGCCGCGAAGCGGTGGGGCACGTGGTCGGTGGGCCGTGGGCTGCCGCCCTCGAACCCTATGCACACGGGCGACCGTTGCTGCTGGTCCGGTGCGACAACCCGGGCGGGACGCGGATCCGGCCCGGTGAGACGCAGGTCCGCAATGCCGTGAGCATCGTCTCCGATGGCTCGCTCGCCGAGCTGGCGCGGCGGCTTGGCGTCGAGCGGGTCGACGGTCGGCGGTTCCGGATGCTGATCGAGCTCGAGGGAACCGCGCAGGCGCACGAGGAGGACACGTGGATCGGCGGGCAGGTCGCCATCGGCTCGGCGGTTCTGGAGATCACGAAGCCGGACGCCCGCTGCGCGATCACGACCCAGGATCCCGACACGGGCGAGCGCGACCTCGACACCCTCCGGACGATCCTGAACTACCGTGGCTTCCGCGCCAATGACGACGAGAAGCGCATCGACTTCGGGGTCCTCGGCGAGGTCGCGGTGCCGGGCCGGATCTCCGTCGGCGACGAGGTGCACGTGCTCGCCTACGAGTCGCTCGCAGGGGCGGACAAAGGCAAGG
>JAICVI010000016.1 GCA_025935415.1 Chloroflexota bacterium | reverse complement strand
GGATCGGGCTCGTCCGGTTCCTCGTGGAGTTCCTGCGGATCGAGAACTGGCGAATCGGCAACATCCCGACGGCGCAGTACTTCGGTGCCGCCTTCGTGCTGCTCGGGATCGGGATCCTCGTGTACCGGCGCCGCGTCCACGCGCCGGCGCTCGTGCCGGTCGAGGGCGAGGCGAGACCGGACGACTACGTCCCGCCGACGCCGGCGAAGGGCGACGATGGCGGCGACAACGGCGACGATGCCGGCGACTTCGACGAGTTCGAGGAGTTCGACGCAGCTCGCGGCTCCGATGCCGGCACCGCGAGCCGAGCCACAGACGACCCGGGCGAGGCGCCGCCCGGGTCCCCCTGACCACGCCCGAACCGCTGCAACCGCGGGCGGCGCGCCGACGACCACCGGAGCGGCGCCGACCCGGCGCCCGGTTGCGCCCCCAGGCATTGGCGGCTGCCCGCGGCGGCGTGAAGGAGGGCCTCGACTGGCTCGAGCGCGCTCCCGAGGCCCGCGCCTCCCTGCTGTACCGGCTGGTGCGCCTCGCGGCGCGCTTCGTGCTGTTCGGGCTGTTCCGGTTCCGCATCCGGACCTCCGGCCAGGAGCACCTTCCGAAGGGACGCGGCTACCTCCTCATCGCGGCCGCCCATCGCGGCTGGATGGATCCCTTCGTCGCCATGCATGCCGTGCCGTCCGAGCCCCGCTGCTGGTTCCTCGGGAGCGGTCCGTCCACGTTCACGTCGCGGTGGCGAGAATCGCTGGTCCACAGGCTCGGCGGGCTCCTCCCGGTCTGGCGCGGTGGCCTCGGCGTCGCCGGGCACGTCCGATCGGCCAGGGCCGTCGTCGACGCCGGCGCCGTCTTCGTCCAGATGCCCGAGGGCACCGTGAACGGCCCCCCGGGCAGGGTGGGGCCGTTCCGGCCCGGCGCCGCGCTGATCGCGCTCCGGACCGGCGCGACGATCGTGCCGCTGGCGATCGCCGGCACGGAGGAGCTGTACCTCGGCCGGCGGATGGCATCGCAGGTCCTCGCGCCGACCTCGGCGCGCGAGCTCCTGGGTGACGCCTGGGACGGCGTCCTTCCGGAAGCCGACTCTCGGGCTGAGCTGGAGCTGGCCAAGCGCGCAAGCGAGGCGCTCGCGGCGCGTCTCACGCCTGTCGTCGAGGCCCTCTACCCGTGGACCGTCGATCCGCCGGCGAAGCCGCGTCGTCTTCGGCGCCGGCTGACGTGGCTGCTGCTCGGTCCCGGCCCGCTGCAGCACGAGGCGAGCTGACCTACCGGCCGTGATCCGCCAATGGCGCACGTTGGCGCAACTGCATGATGACCCGCGCGCCCGCCGGTCGAACGATGCGCTCGCTACATCGTTCGAAGGAGGGACGGATGCATCGTCGATTGCTCGCCATGATCATGAGCCTCGGGCTCGTGGTCACGGCCGTGGGCTTCAGCGGGATCTATGCGGTCCTGACGGACCGCGCCAAGACCGGCGACTTCAACCTGAACACCGGCGAGCGCGCCCGCGCGGCCGACCTCAAGATCGCGGGCGCCGGCGCGCCGGGCGCCTGCCCCGAAGAGAACTTCGTCGACAACATCGAAGGCCCCCAGTTCACGCTCAACAACATCCAGCCCAACACGTCCAGCGGCGTCAGCCTGTGCCTCTGGAACGCTGGCTCGTCACCGCTCGAGGTCCACATGCTGGCGACCGACGTCAGCGACGTCGACACCGACTGCAGCAACAACGAGGCGGACTTCGGGGACGACAGCTGCGGCTCGGACGGGGCTGGTGAGCTGGCGCCCGTGATCGAGGCCCAGCCATACCCGGTCGATTGCGACAGCCCCTTCACCGGCGAGCACTCGGCGGTGAGCATCGCGGACCTCGCGGCATACGTGCCGCAGGCTGGCGTGTTCGAGGACTGGGATCCCGGGCTGCTGCAGCCAGACGAGGTCGTCTGCCTGTTCATGAACATCGTCTATCCGGCGGTGGGTGACGGCACGACGGAGGCGGAAGCCCAGCTTGCGCAGACCGACTCGCTGACCTGGCGGTTGGCGTTCGACGGCACGTTGCCGTGACGCAGGCGACGCGGTGGGGGCGGCTCAGCGCCGTCTCCGCCGCGCTCGGCGTAGCCGCGATTGCGGTCCTGCTGCCGCTTGCTGCCTTCCTGCTCGCAGCCTGGCTGTTCGGGCTGCAGCTGCTGACGGTGGAGACGGGCAGCATGGCGCCGACCTTTCCCGTGGGGGCGCTCCTCGTCTCGGGCCAGGTTGACCCGGCTGACGTGCATGTCGGGATGGCCATCGTCTTCGAGGACCCCGCAAAGGCCGGGCGGCTCATCAGCCACCGCGTCATCGGCGTGACAGGGGCGGACAGCCTCGCGTTCTGGACCCAAGGCGACGCCAACAATGTCCGCGACCCCGTCCCGGTGCCGGCGCGCATGGTGCGCGCCCGAGTGCTGTGGCAGGTCCCGATCCTGGGCGCCGCGACGGAATGGCTCCAGTGGCCCCGGAGCTTCATCCTGCTGGTTGTCGTGCCGGCGGGGCTCCTGCTCCTCCTCGAGTGGCGCCACCGCCGCCGCCACGAACCGGCGGCCGGCGCGCGGGCCCCGGCGACGGCCTGAGCCTCGCGAGCTATCGCTGCAGGAGCTGCCCCTAGGGCCTCCCGGCCTCCAGCAGCACCTGGACGACGATCGCCACGAGGGGCGGCGCCATCTGGATGAGCGCGGCCCGCCAGAGGCGAGGGTTGTGGGTCACCAGCACGACACCGGCGGCGACCATGCAGGCACAGGAGAACAGCATGATCGGCACACCGGCAGCGTCGTAGGCCAGTGTCTTGAGGCCGCCCCATGCGGCGCCGACGGCCAGGAACAGGTTGTAGAAGCCCTGGTTGTAGGCAAACGACCGCGCGATCTCGGCGTCTGCCTGCGAGCGAATGCCGAATCGAGCCCAGACGGAAGGCCGCCGGAACCACACAGACTCGAGCAGGAAGAACCACGCGTGCAGTCCCGCGGCGACGAGGGCGGCGGCAACGGCGACCAGCTGCACGAACGGCATTGTGAGCCGCCCGACCGGGGCCGATATCCTTCCCGGCGCATGCGCTACGCCGAATCCATCCTCGACCTGGTCGGCGACACGCCGCTGGTCCGGCTCACCCGCATCCCAGCCCGCGACCTCGGGCCGCTCGAGGCCCAGCCGCTCATCCTCGCGAAGCTCGAGACCCTGAACCCCGGTGGCTCCGTCAAGGACCGGATCGGGCTGCCAATGATCGAAGCGGCGGAGCGTGCGGGGCTCCTCAAGCCGGGTGGAACGATCATCGAGCCGACCTCCGGCAACACCGGGCATGGCCTCGCCATCGCGGCGGCGCTGAAGGGCTACCGCTGCATCTTCGTGATGGCCGACAAGCAGTCGACCGAGAAGCAGGCGCTCCTCCGGGCCTACGGTGCGGAGGTCGTCCTGTGTCCGACCAACGTCGAGCCGGAGTCCCCGGAGAGCTACTACTCGGTTGCGGCGCGGCTCGCGCGGGACATCCCGGGCGCCTTCAAGCCGGACCAGTACTGGAACCAGGAGAACCCGACGGCCCACGAGGCCACGACCGGGCCGGAGATCTGGGAACAGACCGAGGGCCGCCTGACCCACTTCGTCGCCAGCGTCGGGACTGGCGGGACGATCACCGGAACCGGGCGCTACCTCAAGGCGCAGAAACCGGACCTCGTCATCGTTGGCGCAGATCCGGAGGGCTCCGTCCTCTCGGGAGACACGGCGCGGCCGTACCTCACGGAGGGGGTCGGCGAGGACTTCTTTCCGGGGACGTACGACGCCACCATCGTCGATCGCTGGGTCCGTGTCTCCGATCGCGACGCCTTCGCGATGGCGCGGCGGATCACGCGGGAGGAGGGCATCCTCGCGGGCGAGTCGTGCGGGACGGCCGTCGTCGCTGCGCTCGACGAAGCGCGGCGGCTGATGCGTGTGGAGGGGGATGCCGCCCGCGAGCGGGTCATGGTCGTGATCTTCCCGGATGGTGGCCGAAACTACCTCTCCAAGCTCTACAACGACGAGTGGATGCGGGCGAACGGCCTGCTGACGACGACGGGCGCGGTGATCCGCATCGACGAGGTCCTTCGGGCGAGGACGCACGGCAAGGATTTGCCGGATGTCGTCCTCGCTCGCACCACGGACCGGGTCGGGGCGGCGATCGACCTCCTCCAGCTCTACGGGATCAGCCAGCTGCCGGTATCCGAGCGCCCGGATGGCGACGCGATCGAGGGAATCGTCGGCTCCGTCAGCGAGAAGGGGCTTCTGGATCGCGCCTACCGCGATCCGAGCGTCGTGGAGCGCACGATCGGCGAGGTCATGGACCCGCCGCTGCCGACCGTCGAGACCAGCGCGGCCCTGGACGACACCTTCGCGCTGCTGTCCGGCGGCGCGCCGGCGGTCGTCGCCACGAAGGCGGGCCGCCCGGCCGGTGTTGTCACCAAGCTCGACCTGCTGGAGTTTCTGGCGCATCGAACACCGCGTGGCGACTGAGCCCGGCTCGGTTCCGGCGATCCGCACCCCGCGCCTCGAGCTCGTCTCGATGTCGGTGCCGTTCATGCAGGCCCTGCTCGCCGGCGATCGCGAGATCGCCAGCGACGAGATCGGCGCCGAGGTGCCGGCCGACCTGCGATCTGGCCTCGAGAGCTTCCTGCGCTATCGCCTCGCGCAGCTGGCCGTCGATTCGTCGATTCGCGAGTGGCTCGGGCGGGCGATGATCCTCACCGACCGCGGGGGATCCCGGCGGGTGATCGGCACGATCGGCTTCCATGGGCCGCCGGACGAGCAGCAGCGCCTCGAGATCGGCTACAGCGTGCATGCGCCGTATCGGCGTCAGGGCTACGCGAACGAGGCCGTGCGGGCGATGCTCGACTGGGCTGCCTCGGAGCACGGCGTCAGCCGTTTCGTCGCCTCCGTCTCGCCGACGAACGAGGCGTCGCTCAACCTCGTCCGCGGGTTCGGGTTCACACCGACCGGCGAGCAGATGGACGAGATCGACGGTCTCGAGCTGGTCCTCGAGACCGACTGGCCGCCGCCGGAAGGTGGGGGCTAGCGGGACCCCGGCGAGACCAGTTCCGGGTGGACGAGCTTGGCCACCGCCTCGACCGTCCGCTCGACCTGCAGCGCGGCCCGCGCCTCCGCCAGCCGTCGATCCGCGGTGCGCCGTGACATGTGCAGGGTCGCCGCAGCGGCGCCGAGCGTTGCACCCTCTGCGAGAAGCCCCAGGATCGCTCGGCCGTCGGTGCACAGCACCGGGATTGGCCCGTGCCTCTCGTCGTCGCGGTCGACCGCGGCGAGAACGACCGCGTGGGCGCGGCTGTCCGCACCGAGCCTTGACATGGCGTTGGAGAGCAAGCGCGCAACGGTTGGCCGGCCCACGCCGAGAAGGTCCGCGATCTCGCTGTTCGTCCGGCCCCGCGCGACGAACGCGAGCACCTGACGCTCGCGTCCAGTGAGCGCCCTGCGCCCGATCGTCCGCCCGTCGATTGCCATCGATCGGAACGGTGCCGCGACGCGGTAATGCCGCGGTGATGCGGCGGTAATGCCGCCGCGATGCGTCGGCGGGGAGTCGCTGTGCGCCTCGGGCTGCGGGCGGCAGCTGGCCGCCGCCCGCAGCGATCAGATCAGACCCAGGGCAGCTTCACCGGCAGGAAGGCGTTGAGGAGCAGACCGAGGATCAGGAGCGCGCCGGCTCGGCGCGTGTGCACGAACGCCTGCCCGACGAACCACAGGGGCCAGCCGACGTAGCTGTGCGGAGGTGTCTCGGGACGGGGCTGCGAGAACACGTGGAGCACCTCGCGCAGCTTCGGCAGGCCGAGCACGACCAGGGCGACCCACGGCCCGATCCAGCCGATGGCGGCCGCGGCGAGCACGATCGGATAGAAGGACATCATCAGGGCCTGCGCCGCGAGCCGCGCATTCCTCTCGCCGAGCAGCACGGGCATCGTGTGGACGCCCTTGCGCTTGTCCGCCTCGATCTTGTCGATGTGCTTCCCGAACAGGACGGAGGTCACGAGGATCGCGTAGGGGAGCGACGCAATCCAGACCCACCCGGGGATCTGGCCCGTCGCGACGAAGAACGTCCCGACGACCATCAGCGGGCCCCAGACGATGAACACGCCCGGCTCGCCGAGCCCGATGTGCTTCAGGCGGATCGGGGGCGCCACGTAGAAGACGGAGATGAACAGGCCGCCGAGCGCGAAGAGCGCGACCGCGGGTTCGCGCTGGGTCATCAGGAACAGCAGGATCGCGAGGTCGATGGCGTTGGCGATCAGGATCGCCGCGAGCAGCTGGCGCTTCGTGACCCAGCCAGAGAGGATCGGGTGCGGGGCGTACTGGGCGCGGACGTAGTCGTCCGTGTCGATGCCGCCCTCGAGGTCGAAGTAGTCGTTGATCATGTTGTTCGCCGCATGGGCGACGACGAGACCCAGCACGGCGAGCACGAGCAGGGCGTAGTTCACGCTGAAGCCTGGGCCAACGGCGCCGCCCCCGATCGAGGCAAGACGTTCTGCGCCGATCGCCAGCAGGCCGCCGATCAGGCCGGATGTGACCGTCATCGAGAAGACCGCGGCCCGGGTGATGACGATCCACTTCGAAACCGCGTCCGGCGGCTTCGTCATCCCGACCGGCAGGTTCGCGGTGTTGTAGGCGGTCTTCCAGACGTTCAGTCGTTCTGAAAGCAGCATGGCGGTGGTCCCTTCGGGTCGCTGACCGCGAGCGCGGTCGAAACTTGCGCGCTCATAGTAGCACTAATCAACTTGGCGCAAGCGGAGGATGCCACCGGCTGCCAGCACCCGAGGATGTCCGCATGGGACAGCTCGACGGCTGCGTGACCATGGGCAGATTCCTCGTGCTGATGCTGTTGACGGGCCTCGCCATGGCGGTGCTCGCACTCGTCAGCGGGTTCTCAACGCTCAATCAGCCGAACGGTCCGCATACTGGCGGCGGGACGATGACCGAGGACCCCCACCGCGGCATTCCGCCCATCTCGGACCGGCATTTCACGTCCGGGTCTGCGCAAGGGCAGTCGAAAGGCCCGATCGCGTTCACGTTCGACCTCCCGATCGATCGGGACAAGGCCTATGTGCAGGACGGACTCGCGTGGATCGCGTTTGGCGGCCCGGGCGACCCGCGGGCCATCCTCGTCTCGCTGGACGAACCGGAGGACAGCGTCGCGATCAGCGAGGGCTCGACGACTGTCGTCGGGACCGGTGGTCAGTGCCAGTTCGCCATCTCGGTGACGGCTTCGCTGGTCGAGGGCGACATCGACTGCGTCGAGGCCGATGCCCGTCGTGACGGCGCGTACATCGGCGTCGTCACGATGAACGTCCACTTCACGGCAGGTTCCTGAGGTCGGGATGAAATGAGCGGCGCGACCCGGAGCAAAGCCAGCTCCTGAGCCGGCCGGCGCTCATTTCGTGAGCGTCAGCGACCCGGTGTAGCTCTCGCCACCGGGCATGACGCAGCCGGGATCGAGGGAGTCCGTCGAGGTTCCTTCGACGAGCTTCGCCGTCAGCCCGAAGAACGGGCAGCCGAGGAAGGCGGAGTTCTCGCCGGTGAGCGGCGGTCGACCGTCGCAATCGTTGCCCGTCGTTACGTACAGCCACGAGTAGTTGCCCGAGAACGTGACGGTCTTGGCGGCCCGATCGACCATGGCGCTGATCGAGTTGTCGAAGCTCGTCGTCGGATGGTCCTTGAAGGCGTACTCCTTGTCGGCCACGGTCTCTGACTTCGCGACGCAGTCGCCGAGCTGGCGTGACGTGGTCGTGTAGACCTTCACCGCGTATTTCGAGCCGTCGTCGACATACGACTCAGTCGGTGCCGCCGGGTCGCGCTTGAGCGCCAGGGTAAAGGTCACGTCGAAGTGATCCTCGACGGCGTCGGCAACCGTCCCGTCGCCCGACTTCCGGACGACGTGCAGCGTCACGCTGCCTCTTATCGTTCCGGCGCCCGCGCCACTCGTGCCCGCGTTCGATCCGACCACCCCGCCGGCGCCCGGGCCGAGCCCGGGCACGCTCGTTCCGCACCCCGCCAGGGCGGTCGCCGCGAACAGGATCGTTATCGCCAGCCGTCGTCGCATCGTCGAAAACCTCACCACGCGACCGGCCGTCGAACTCGAGCAGCGGCCAAAGCCGTTCCGGCGTATCCAAAGGGCGGTGCGATGCGGGGTCATCGTCACGTTGCGCCAACTTCCGGCCACCGACCGCGTGCTCAGACTCTGCGATGATCCGCGGCGATGCGACCCGAGGAGCTCGATCCCGCCCTCACGATCGAGACGCTGGCCGTCCATGCCGGCCAGGAGCCGGACGAGGCGACCGGCGCGGTCTCGCCGCCGATCTATCAGACCTCGACGTACCGCCAGGCAGGCGTCGGGCGGCCGATCGATGACTACGACTACGCCCGCACCAAGAACCCGACGCGGGATCGGTTCGAGCGCGCGGTCGCCGCGCTCGAGGGCGGAGGTTTCGGGATCGCGTTCGCCTCGGGCTCGGCGACGACCGCCGCCATCGCCGAGCTTGCGGAGCCGGGCACCGAGGTTGTCGTCGGGGACGACGTCTACGGCGGGACGTTCCGGTACCTGGAGCGCGTCCGCGGCCCCCAGGGCGTCGTGACTCGCTATGCCGACCTTGCCGCGGATCCCGAGGCGATGTGGGAATCGCTCTCCGACCGGACGCGACTGGTGTGGTTCGAGACGCCGACGAATCCGTTGCTCAAGGTCGTGGATGTTCGCGCCGCCGCAGGTGTCGTCCGGGAGCGGTTCGGGAGTGGCCCGCGGCCCATCCTGGTCGTCGACAACACGTTCGCGACGCCGGTGCTGCAGCGGCCCCTGGACCTCGGCGCGGACATCGTCTTCCACTCCGCGACGAAGTACCTGGCGGGCCACAGCGACACCGTGATCGGCGTCGCGGTGACCCGGGACCCCGCCATCGCGGAGCGCCTGCGGTTCCTCCAGAACGCGGCTGGCGCCGTTCCCGGGCCGTTCGACTGCTTCCTCGCGCTCCGCGGCCTGCGCACCCTGCCGCTCCGGGTCGGGCGGCATAACGCCAACGCCTCGGAGATCGCGGCGTTTCTCGCGGATCGCGACGACGTGGACTGGCTGTCCTATCCCGGGCTCGGGAGCGGGCGACACGCGCATCCACAGGCGGCGTGCGCCTCGCAGCAGATGCGGGCGGGGGGCGGGATGGTCTCGTTCGTGCCACGCGGGCGCGACCGGCAGTCCGCGCGCGACCGCGCCATCGCGATCTGCGAGGCCACTCGCATCTTCACCCTCGCGGAATCCCTCGGTGGCGTCGAATCCCTGATCGAGCTGCCGGCCGTGATGACCCACGCCTCCGTGGCCGGCTCGCGCCTCGAGGTTCCCGAGGCGCTCATCCGCCTGTCCGTCGGGATCGAGGGCGCAACGGATCTCATCGAGGACCTCCGGCAGGCCATGGACGCCGCCGGCTGACGCCGCGAGCCGTCGCTGGGAGCGACGCGGCGAGCAGACCCGCGATGTGACACCGCGACCTGACACACCGCAACCTGGCGCCGCAACCTCGCACCGCGGGCTCCCGCGCCTCGCCCCCCAGGCGATTCGCGCTATCGGGCCGGAAGTTCGAACGGACCGTCGTAGCCGAGGTCGGGGGCATTGCTCGGCGGTTCGCTGTTGCACGCCGGCAGGCCGAGCGTCGAGCGGTCGGAGGTTGGCCGAAGCCCGACCCGGTCCCCGGCCACCACGAGGTTGAGCCGCAACGGGAGCTTCGGGCGCGGCAGGCACCAGTCGGCATAGTCGATCCAGGTCACGACCGCCCAGCCGGCCGGGGCGAGGATCTTGCCCGCGCCGGGCCAGGGGTCGCCGGTGGTCACGAGCCGGCGGTTCGCGTCACGAAGCTCAAGCGGCGGCGAGGCATCGACCTCGCAATCGCTGCCGCCCTGGTTGAACACCAGCGCGGGTGCGTGCAGCGAGCCGCCGGCTCCGCCCCAGCTCCCGAGCAGGGCCACGAGGGAATCCGGCGTGCAGGGTTCGATGTCCTCGGTGGGTTCGGCGGGCTCCGGCGCCGCGAGCGGCAGCGGCGCGACGATCGTCGAGGGCGCGGTCTCGACATCGCACCTGGGGAGCGAGCTCGACTCGGATCCGCCTACGCCGGAGCTGTCCCAGTCGACGACCTCCGCCGTGAGCCGAACCTTCGGATCGTCCAGCGAGACGCGGATGGACAGCGGTCGCGAGGGCGGCTCCTTGCACCAGTTGCGCCAGACCGTGGTGACATTCGCCACGGCACCGGGCGCCAGGACGACGGTGTCGCCAGGCGCGGCGGCTTCGCCGTCCGCGATGACCTTGCCCGTCGCGTCGCGTAGCTCGAGCGCCGGCGTTCCCGAGACGAGGCACACGTCGGATGAGACGTTGAGCACGGTCGCCCCGCCAGCCATCGATCCTGTCGCGCCGCCCCAGCCGCCGGCAACGAGCGCGAGCTGGCCGCTCTGACAAGCCTTGGCGGACCCGGGATCGACGGTCGGAGACGTGGCTTCCGTCGGCGCGGGCGTCGCGAGCAAGGGGGCGGAGGCCACGGCGGTTCGAAGAGCGGGCAGCGAGGGTGCTGCCGTCGGGGCGGTGTCGTGCCCGCTGGCCTGGTAGAGCCCGATCGCGACGATGAGCATCGCGATGGCGATGACCACGGCGGCGATGCCCGCGGGGCTCCTGCGAGCGCCCTGGCTGTCCGGCATCCGGTAGGTCACGCTGCGGATGATCCTCCTGCACCCGCTCGGGCGCGAGCCGGAAGGGTCCTGCAACGCGGAACGTGACCATCGGCCGATTCCGAACCGCAACCCCGGTGCTACGATTCACCGCAACCTACGACTGCGGAAGCCGACTCTCGGCGTCCTCTTCTGGACGGCGTCACGCGCGGCCGGTCGGATCGAAGCACGGTGCCCGGAAGCCCAGGACGGACCGGACGCCCGAGCAGGAGACCGACGCCGTCATGACCGTGACCCATTCCTCGACCGAACCTCCCAGTACCCGTACGCCCCGCGGCACGGGCCGCGTCCGCGCGGGCAAGATCGTCGCCAACCTCTCGACCGCTGCGCTGTACGAGGCGGCCGCCCGGGACGGCGAGGGGCTAATCGCCGCGGAGGGGCCGCTCGTGGTCAGCACGGGCACGCATACCGGGCGCTCGCCCAAGGACAAGTTCATCGTCCGCGAGCCCTCGAGCGAGAGCCGCATCTGGTGGGGTGAGGTCAACAAGCCGATCACCGAGGCGCACTACGACCGCCTCCGCGCCCGGCTGATGGCGTATGTCGCGGATCGCCGCCTCTACAGCCAGGACCTCTTCATCGGCGCTCATCCCAAGCATCGCCGCTCGCTTCGGGTCTACACGGAGACCGCCTGGGCGAGCATCTTCGCGCGGAACCTGTTCCGGCGGCCGACCCCCGAGGACCTGGCGACGTTCGACCCGAACTTCACCATCATCGACGTGCCCTCGTTCCAGGCCGATCCCGCCACGGAAGGCACCCGATCGGGCACCGCGATCCTGGTCCACCTCCAGCGCATGGAGATCATCATCGTCGGGACGATGTACGCCGGCGAGATCAAGAAGTCGGCCTTCACGGTCATGAACTACCTCCTCCCCGACGAGGGCGTGCTGCCGATGCACTCCTCCATCAATGTCGGCAGGGACGGCGATTCGGCCGTGTTCTTCGGCCTCTCCGGAACGGGCAAGACGACGCTGTCCGCCGATCCACTCCGGAGCCTCATCGGCGACGACGAGCACGGCTGGGGCAGCGACTACGTCTTCAACTTCGAGGGCGGCTGCTACGCCAAGACGATCCGGCTGTCGCCGGCCTATGAGCCCGACATCTTCGCGACGACGCGCCGCTTCGGGACGATCCTCGAGAACGTCGACATCGACCCCGCGACCCGCGAGCTCGACCTCGACTCCGAAAAGTTCACGGAGAACACCCGGGCGGCTTATCCGCTCCATTTCATCGGCAACGCCGATCCGGACGGCATCGCGGGCACGCCCCGGAACGTGATCTTCCTCACCGCCGACGCGTTCGGCGTTCTGCCGCCGATCTCACGCCTGACCCGTGAGCAGGCCGCCTACCACTTCATCTCCGGCTACACGGCCAAGCTCGCCGGCACCGAGGTCGGCGTCAAGGAGCCTTCGGCGACGTTCTCGGCGGGTTTCGGCGCACCGTTCCTTCCGCGCCATCCAGGCGTCTACGCCAACCTGCTGATGGAGCGGCTTGAGCAGTACGACGTTCCCGTCTGGCTGGTGAACACCGGCTGGACGGGCGGCGCCTATGGCACCGGCCATCGGATGGACATCACGCACACCCGGAACATGGTCCGGGCCGCGCTCAACGGCGAGCTGCGGGACGTCCCGACCATCGCCGACCCGGTGTTCGGCGTGGCCGTTCCGACGGCGGTCCCGGGCGTGCCGACGGAGATCCTCACGCCGCGCAACACGTGGGCGGATCCCGCCGCGTATGACGCCGCGGCCGCGACGATCGCCGGCATGTTCCACGACAACTTCGAGGCCTACGCCGACGGCGTGAGCGAGGCGGTTCGCGCCGCCGGACCCGCCCGCGTCGAGGGCGCCACGAAGGCCAAGGTCTCGGCGCCCGGCGAGGGCTGAGAGCGCACACGGACGAGGCGCAACGAACGAGGGGCCGCCCAGGCCCGCGAGGAGGCTCGACACCATGGCTCGCAACAAGGTCACCGTCATCGGTGCCGGGAACGTCGGCGCGACCACCGCGCAGCGCATCGCCGAGGCGGGTCTCGCCGACGTGGTGCTGGTCGACATCGTCGAGGGGCTGCCCCAGGGCAAGGGCCTCGATCTCGCCGAGGCGGCACCCGTTGTCGGGCATGACTCGCGCGTCACGGGCACCAACGACTACGCGGACACCGCCGGCTCGGACATCATCGTCGTCACATCCGGCCTCGCGCGGCAGCCGGGGATGAGCCGCGACGACCTGCTCGCGAAGAACGCGGGCATCGTGAAAGCCGTCGTCGAGGCCTCCACGAAGCAGTCACCCGACGCCGTGCTGATCATCGTCACGAACCCCCTCGACGCGATGTGCCACGTGGCCATGCAGGCCTCCGGGTTCCCACGCGAGCGCGTGCTGGGCATGGCCGGCGTCCTCGATTCGGCTCGCTTCCGGACGTTCATCGCCGAGGAGCTCGACGTCTCGGTCGAGGACACCCACGCGTTCGTCCTCGGCGGCCACGGCGACACCATGGTGCCCCTGTCGCGCTACTCGACCGTGGCCGGCATCCCGATCACGGAGCTCCTGCCGCCGGACCGCATCAAGGCCCTCGAGGAGCGGACGGCGAACGGCGGCGCGGAGGTCGTGGCCCTCCTCAAGACCGGCTCGGCGTTCTATGCGCCGGCGGCCTCCACGTTCGAGATGGTCGACGCCATCCTCCGCGACCGGCGCCGGGTCCTGCCCTGCGCGGTGCTCCTGCAGGACGAGTACGGGGTGCAGGACCTGTTCGTCGGCGTGCCGGTGGTGCTGGGCGCCGGCGGCATGCAGCGGGTCATCGAGATCACCCTCAGCGCCGAGGAGCAGGCGGCCTTCAAGAAGTCCGCGGCGGCCGTGCAGGAGCTCGTCGACAAGCTTCCGGCGTAGGGCTCGCTCGCTGACTTCCATGCTCGCCGCGCTTCGCGCCGACTAGACTCGCGCCGTGCCGCTCGCCGTCATCACGATCACGTTCGACCCCGTCCTCCGGCTGAGCGATACCGCCTCCGTCCGCTACGAGACGATCGCGCTCGGGATCGTCCTGTTGTTCGGCCTGCTCGCCGCGGCCCGGCTGGCCCGCCGGACGTCCGCCGGGGACCCGGACGCGCCCGCTGCGCGGCTCCGGATCGACGATCTCGTGTTCATCAGCGTCGGAGCGGTGCCGGGCGCGGTCATCGGCGGCCGGCTGGGCTACGTCCTCGATCATCTGGCGTTCTACCAGGCCAATCCCGGGGCCGTCATCGACCCCGCCCAGGGTGGGCTGACGCTGACGCTGGCCGTGCCCCTCGGTGTCTTGACCGGCGCGCTCATCGCGCGCCTCCTTGGCGCCCCGCTCGGGCGCTGGCTGCAGGTCGCCGCCCTGCCACTGCTGTTCGTGCTCGGGGCGGGAAAGCTCGTCGGTGTGCTCGGCGCGACGGGTCAGGGCGCCCTGACCGACAGCTCCTGGGCCACCGCGTATGTCGGGCCGGGGCCGTGGGGCTCGCTCGCGGCGGACCTGCCCGCCCCTCCCACCCCGGGCGACGAAGCCGTCGCGGTCGCGATCGCCGTGCTCGTCCTCCTGCCGCTGAGCCGTCGCCCCGCGCTGCGCGGCGACAACGGCGCCCTGCTCTTCGCGGCTGTCGCGCTGTGGTCGATCGCACGGCTCGTCGTCGGCTTCACCTGGCGAGATGAGGCCGTCATCGGACCGCTGGGCGTCGAGCAGTCGCTCGCGCTCGGCGTGCTTGTCGTCGCGGTCGCCGGGATTGCCTGGCGCACCCGGCGGACAACCTCGCTGTCGGGCGAACGGCTCGATGCCGAGGTGCAGGCGGCCTGACCCGCGGTATCGTGTCCGCGACACAGCAACGAGGTTCCACCACGATGACCCAGCTCCAGGAGCGCGCGAGCGCGACATCGACCGGCGCGCCAGCGTCGCATGCCGTTCCCCATTGGATCGGCGGGCGACGCGTCCAGGGAACGTCCGGCCGCCGCGGCCCGGTGTTCAATCCCGCCACTGGCGAGCAGGCCCGCGAGGTCGACTTCGCCTCGATCGAGGAGGTCGATGCCGCCGTCGCCGCGGCGCGCGCCGCCTTCCCAGCCTGGCGGTCGACCTCGCTCTCCAAGCGCACCGAGATCATGTTCCGCATCCGGAACCTCGTGGACCAGCACCGGCACGAGATCGCCGCGCACCTGACCGCCGAGCACGGCAAGGTCCCGTCCGACGCGCTCGGCGAGGTCGCGCGCGGCCTGGAGAACATCGAGTTCTCGACCGGCGTCGCCCACCTGATGAAGGGCAGCTACTCGGAGCAGGCCTCCACCGGCGTCGACGTCTACATGATCCGCCAGCCCCTCGGCGTGGTCGCCGGCATCACCCCGTTCAACTTCCCCGCGATGGTCCCGATGTGGATGTTCGCCAACGCCATTGCCTGCGGCAACACCTTCATCCTGAAGCCCTCCGAGAAGGACCCCTCGGCTTCGATCTACCTCGCCGAGCTCCTGGCCGAGGCCGGTGTCCCGGCCGGGGTGTTCAACGTGGTAAACGGCGACAAGGTCGCGGTCGATCGGATCCTCGAGCATCCCGAGATCGCCGCCGTGAGCTTCGTCGGCTCGACGCCGATTGCGAAGTACATCTACGAGACCGGGACGAAGCACGGGAAGCGCGTCCAGGCGCTCGGCGGCGCCAAGAACCACATGATCGTGCTGCCCGACGCGGACATCGACATGGCCGCCGATGCCGCGGTCTCCGCGGCGTACGGCTCCTCCGGCGAGCGCTGCATGGCTGTCGCGACCGTGGTCGCGGTCGGCGGCGTCGGCGACACGCTGGTCGAGGCGATCAAGGCCCGGCTGCCGAAGATCGTCATCGGCCCAGGCTCGGATCCTGAGTCAGAGATGGGACCGCTCGTCACGAAGCAGCACCGCGACAAGGTCGCGTCCTACCTCGACCTGGCGAAGATCCAGGGGGCCAAGGTCGTCGCCGACGGTCGCCAGCACCCGCTCTACAAGGACTCGGATGGGTTCTTCCTCGGCGTTTCGCTCATCGACGATGTCGGGCCGGGGATGGAGTGCTACCAGGACGAGATCTTCGGCCCGGTGCTGACGATCACCCGCGTCGACACGTACAACGACGCGCTCGAGCTCGTCAACGGCAACCCGTACGGGAACGGCACCGCGATCTTCACGCGCGACGGCGGCGCTGCGCGCCAGTACCAGTTCGACGTCAACGTCGGGATGGTCGGCATCAACGTGCCGATCCCCGTGCCGGTGTCGTACTACAGCTTCGGGGGCTGGAAGGGCTCGCTCTTCGGCGACCTGCACATGTACGGCCCCGAAGGCATCCAGTTCTACACGCGCGGCAAGGTCGTGACCTCGCGCTGGCCGGACCCCGGCACCTCGAAGGTCGACCTCGGCTTTCCTCGCACCCGCTGACGCGACAACGGGGGCCGGGTGCGAATCCTGCTGCGGGCCCCGAAGGACACCTTTGACCCCCGGTCCCCGCGCGAGGTTCTCCGGCACAACCTGATCCTCGGAAACGCGGGCAACCTGCTGTTCCTCGGCGCCGCCCAGAAGATCCTCGCGGCGCCGGGCGTCGAGCTGGAGCCGGATCGGACCCGGGTCGGCAGCCGCGACGCGGACCGGATCAACGAGCGCTTCGATCACTACGTCCTGCCGCTTGCCAACGCCTTCCGGCCGTTCTACGAGGCGAGCCTGCTCCAGCACGCCGCGCTGCTGGCAAAGCTCCGCATTCCCGTGACGATCCTCGGCGTCGCCGCCCAGGGCAGCCTGGCCGGCGACTTCGGGAAGCTTCAGCCGATGGAGCGCGCCATCCGCGCGTTCCTTCGCGCCGCGCTGGATCGCGGGCCCTCGATCGGCGTCCGGGGCGAGATGACCGCCGACTACGTCCGCGGCCTCGGGTTCCGGGATGTCGAGGTCATCGGGTGTCCGTCGATGTTCGTCGGCGGGTCGGCGCTGCCGGTGCCGCGAGTGGCGGCGCTCGACCCGGAATCGCGGGTTGCGATCACGATCTCGCCGTACACCGCCGCGATGGCCCCGGTCGTTCGAGCGAACGTCGCCCGCTACCCGAACCTGGAGTACATCGCCCAGGATCTCGAGAGCCTGGAGCTGCTGCTCTGGGGCGTGCCCTGGAAGGGCGGCAAGGCCGAGGATCCGATGCCAGTGCATCCGAGCCACCCGCTGATCGAAACCGGGCGGACCCGGCTGTTCCTCGATCCCTGGCCCTGGGTCGAGTACCTGCGGTCATTCGCCGCGGTCTTCGGAAGCCGGATCCACGGGTCCATCGCCGCGGTGCTCGCCGGGACACCTGTCGTCGTGCTCCCGCACGACAGTCGCACCCTCGAGCTGGCGCGGTACTTCGAGATCCCGCACCGGCTCGTCCGCGAGGTACCGCCTGACGTCGACCCCGCGGCGCTGGTGCAGGAGGCAAGCTTCGGACCGCTCGTCGCCGGCCACCCAGCCCGCTGGGAGCGCTTTGCCGCCTACCTCGCAAGCCATCGCCTCGAGCACGTCTTCGCCCACCCGGGGGCGGCCGAGGCGTTCGATGCCCGGGTTGCGAGCACGCCCTACCCGGCGCCCGTCGCTTCCCCCGCGCCAGGCTTCGGCGCCGCGCCGCTGTCCGGCGCGACCCGGCTCGATGCGGCGTTGTTCCGGTCCCGACGCGCCGTCAGCCGTGGGTCCCTGCGAAGGCTCCGGCTCGCCGCGCTCCGAGCCGGGTCGGAGGCAGAATCGCGTGATCGGGCAACGCCTGTCGGAACCTGAAACCATGGGCGGACACGCCGCCACGATCGAGGAGGCCGCCATCGTCACGCAGGAGCGACCACGGGTCCAGGGCGTCGGGGTTCGGGAGTGGCGCCCCCGCCCCACGCTGCGCGGCACCGATTACTCGAGCGAGGCTGTCTACGAGGAGGAGCGGGAGCGCCTCTTCTTCCGCGGCTGGTTCTGCATCGGACGTGCTGACGAGGTCCCCGCCAGCGGTGACTACCTCGTCCGCGACGTGGCGGGGGAGTCGATCTTCGTGGTCCGCAACCGGGCAGGCGAGCTGCGGGCGTTCTACAACGTCTGTGCCCATCGCGGCACCCGGATCCTGGACGAGGATCCCGCCTGTGGGTCCGTCGGCAAAGCGATCAAGTGCCCCTATCACGCCTGGTCCTACGACCTCGACGGCCGCCTGCTGGCGACGCCGAACGTCCACGAGGACGAACAGTTCGAGCGCGCCGACTACCGCCTCAACGAAGTCGCCGTCGACCAGCACGGCGGCTTCCTGTTCGTGTCGCTGGCGGCCGAGCCCGGCTCGCTCCTCGACTGGCTGCGGAACAGCAACGAGACGATCCTCGAGTTCGAGCGCTACCGGCTCGGCGAGCTGCGGCTCGGGCGCCGGATCAGCTACGACGTCGCCGCCAACTGGAAGATCGTCGTCGAGAACTACAACGAGTGCCTCCACTGTCCGCAGATCCACCCGGAGCTCGTCCAGGTGATTCCGCTCTACCGCAAGGGTGAGGTCTGGGACGGCGAGACCCGGGATGGCGGCAACGAGATGGCGCCCGGGGCAACCTCGTTCACCGCGAGCGGCACCTCCGACCTCCCGAAGTTCCCGGACCTCTTTCCCGAGGACTACGGGATGTATTACGGGGCCTTCCAGTTCCCGAACCTCATGGTCAACATGCACCCGGATTCCGTGATGGCCTACGTGGTCTATCCGCAGGGGCCAGACCGGACGAGGGTCGTCTCCGAGTTCTACTTCCGGCCGGAGGCCCTGGCGATGCCCGGCTTCGACCCCAGCCCGACAGTGGACCTCTGGGACCTCATCAGCCGCCAGGACTGGCAGGTCTGTGAGCGGGCGCAGCTCGGCGTGTCGTCGCGTGGCTACAGGGGCGGCGTCTATCCCCGGAAGGACCGGCTCCTGTTCGACTTCAACGAGCGCTGGCGCGAGGCGCTGGGCCGCCCACAGGTCGGCTAGGAGGGCGTAGCGCGGCGCCCAGCGCCCGGCGCCCAGCGCCCCGCCGCGTGCCCCGCCGCGCGCCCCGCCGCGCGCCCCGCCGCTCAGGTCGGGGGAAGCCGCCGGAAGACGAGCAGCGCGAGGTCGTCCGCCTGGACGGCGCTGCCCTGGAATGCCGTCACCGCGTCGATCACCGCTCGCGTCGTGTCCGCCGCGCTCCCGTCGCCACAGCTCTTCGCGACGGTCTGGCGGAACCGCGCGTCGCCGTAGCGAGCGCCGTCCGGCGCCGCCGCGTCCGTGATGCCATCGGTGTAGAGGACGAGGCGCTCGCCGGGCCGGATCTCGACTCGCTCGGCCGTGAGGTCCAGCCGACCGAACACGCCCAGCAGCGGCCCGCCTCCCTCGACCCAGCGAGGCTCGGCGGCGTCCGTGCCGGCGAGCAGCGGCGGCTCGTGGCCACCGTTGGCAAACGTGAAGATCCCCGTGTCCAGCTCCAGGACCCCGCACAGGACCGTGACGAACAGGCCCGTACGCCGCTCGTCCACGAGGATGTGATTGGTCCGCTCGAGGGCTTCGACGGGATCCCCGGTGCGGTCCAGGGCGGATCGAAGGACGGGCCGCACGAACGCCATCAGGAGCGCGGCGGCGATGCCCTTCCCGGATACGTCTGCGATGACCACGCCGAGGTGCCGCGGCCGGTCCGGATCAAGCAGCGGGAAGACGTCGAAAAAGTCGCCGCCGATGGACCGGGCGGGTTGGTAGTCGCTGGCGATCTCCCAGCCGTCGGCATCGATGCCGGCCAGCAGGACGAGGGTGCGCTGGATCCGCTGCGCGACCCGGAGCTCGCGCTCGATCTGCTGCTCGACCTGGAGCTGCCGCTCGATCAGGTCGGCGTCGGAAGTCGTCGGTCAGGCTCCCTGGAGCGCCGCGACCGCCGCCGCGCGGTCAGCGTCGACCGGGAAGAGCTTGGCCATGCCGGTGCGATCGAGCACGCGCGAGACCGCGTCCTGCGGGGCGGCGAGTCGCACGCTGCCGGCCTCGGCGTCATGATCCTGGGCCATCTCGTGGAGCGCACCCCAGCCCGCCTCGGGGTCCGGTGGCGTCTCGCCACGCATGAGCCGGTAGGCCGAGTGCAACGCGAAGAGCCCGGAGCTCGCCATGAACGACAGCTTCGAGAGGTCGAGCACGAGGCCACGGGCGCCGCGCGCGTACGCATCGCGAACCACCTCGATCAGGCGCTCGTAGTTCGAGGCGTCGAGCTCGCCGTCGAGCGCGATGACGCTCACCGCCTTCGCACCACCGAGGTCCTCGACATCGATCGTCATCGCCATCGGGTCAGCCCTCCTCGGCCGGGTCGGTTCGATCGTCGATGGCGCGGACGAGGGTCACCTCGTTGCCGCCGCCGGGACGGACATGATGCCGCACCGCATCGGTCATCGTTCGGGCCAGGTGGAGCCCCACACCGGCCGTGCCCGGCCGGCGCGGCGGCTGCGGCGCGCCGGGGTCGACGGGTCCGGTCGGATCGAACACCGGCGCGCGGTCGAGGATCGTGATCTCGATCCGGCGGTCGTGCATCTCGGCCTGGAGCTCGACCTCGCCGGCCTGGCCCCCGTAGCCGTGGAGCAGCACGTTGCAGGCGACCTCGTCGACGGCCTGCACGAGGTCGTCGGAGGCATGCTTCGAACCGCCGAAGGCGGCGACCGCGTCGCGCACGAAGGCGCGAATCGCCGCGCCCTGCTCGGTCCCGCCCGCAACCAGGAGCCGTCGCCGCGCGTGGAGCTCCATCGAGCTTCTGGATCCGCGCCTAGCCGGCGCGCGCGAAGTCGGCCGGGGCGCGCTTGATGAACCGGCCGGCGCCCTTCGTCCCGGTGAACTCGCCGTTCCGGACGATCACCGAGCCGCGACTGAGCACGATGTCGCTGCCGCCCTGGACCTCGCGGCCCTCGTAGACCGAGTAGTCGACGTCCATGTGGTGGGTCTTCGCGGAGATCGTGTGCTTGCGGTTCGGGTCGTAGACCACGAGGTCGGCGTCGGCACCGACGGAGATCGAGCCCTTCTTCGGGTACATCCCGAAGAGCTTCGCCGGCGCCGTCGACGAGACCTCGACCCAGCGCTCCTTCGTGATCTTGCCGCCGACGACCCCGCCGTCGTGCAGGATGTCGAGGCGGTCCTCGACTCCGGGAAGGCCGTTCGGCACCTTGCGGAAGTCACCGCGCCCCAGCTCCTTCTGGCCGTGAAAGTCGAAGGGGCAGTGGTCCGTCGACACGACCTGGAGATCGCCCTTGACGAGGCCCTTCCAGAGCTCCGGCTGGTGGTCCTTCGTCCGCAGGGGCGGCGAGCAGATGAACTTGGCGCCCTCGAAGCCGTTGCCCAGGTCGTCCAGGCTCAGGAACAGGTACTGGGGGCAGGTCTCGGCAAACGCCGGCAGGCCCTCGTCGCGAGCGCGGCGAACCTCGTTGAGGGCCTCCTTCGCGGAGAGGTGGACGATGTATATCGGCACCTTCGCGGACTCCGCGAGGCGAATGACCCGGTTCGTCGCCTCGCCCTCGAGGGTCGAGTAGCGCGCCAGCCCGTGGCCGATCGGATCGGTCGTGCCGGCAGCGACGGTATCTGCCGCGATCACGTCGATGGCCAGGCCGTTCTCGGCGTGCATCATGATCAGGCCGCCGTTCTTCGCGGTCTGCTGCATCGCCCTGAAGATCGCCCCGTCGTCGCTGAAGAAGACGCCCGGGTAGGCGGTGAACAGCTTGAAGTCCGGGATGCCCTCGGAGACGAGCTGGTCCATCTCCTGCAGCGACTCGTCGGTGACGTCGCTCATGATCATGTGGAAGCCGTAGTCGGCGACGGCGTTGCCCTCGGCGAGGGCATGCCAGGCGTCGAGGCCCTCGCGCAGGGACTTGCCTTTCGACTGGACGGCAAAGTCCACGATCGTGGTCGTGCCGCCGAACGCGGCCGCGCGCGTGCCCGTGAAGAAATCGTCCTTGGCGAACGTCCCGCCGAACGGCAGCTTCATGTGCGTGTGGACGTCGATCCCGCCGGGGATGACCCACTTCCCGGACGCATCGATGGTCTCGTCGGCGGTGACGGTCTCCCGCAGGTTCAGCCCGACCTGGGCGATCGCCTCGCCGTCTACCAGGACGTCGGCGGGGTAGGAGCCATCGGCGGTGACGACCGTGCCGTTCGAGATCAGGGTGCGCATCGCTCCTCCTTCGATGAGGAGGAGATCGTAGCGAGCGCAGCGAAGGCTATGGGTTGGCGGGCGCGAGGACCCGCGCGAACGGACGAGCGGTCAGATCACGTACGGGACGTGAATGCCGAGCATCGCAGCGAAGCCGAGGTGGATCGCCCAGGCCATGCTCGCCCCGGCGACGGCCGTGCAGGCGGCGGTGAAGGCGACAAGGGACACGAAGCGCTGGTAGCGATAGCGGCGCCGAGCGGCGACACCATCCACGCCCCACCACGGATCGTGGCGGCGGAAGGCCAGGGTCGGCATTGCATCTTCCTCGACTGCAGCTGACCGAAACTTCGGTGGTCGAGTGCAGTCTCGGACCGCGCGCGGGCGTACGAAAGGGTGACGTTTGGTGTAGTTGGCGCGGCGAACGTCCCAAGTCGGCGCGAGCGCGCACCGACGTGGCGCTCGCCGTCACCGCCGCGCCGCGTGACCCGGGGGCTGCGGCCCCGATTCCCCGGCGGGCCGATGGGCCCGCGATCGGGCTACTTCGCGGTCTTTGCCTTGTTCTGCTTGGGCTTCTTGGGGGTCTTGGCCTTCTTGTCCATCTCGAACCTCGCTCCCGTGGTCCTGCTCCCGTGGCACCTGTCGGCCGGTCCCGATGCTACCCCGGCGACGCCGTCGATGCCATGGCCGGGATGACCTCGCGCCCGATGCGCTCGAGCTGCTCGCGCTCGTCGCCGTTCATGAGGTAGACGTTGAACTGGGTCACGCCCGCGTCCTCGAGGATGCGCAGCTTGGCGACCGCCTCGTCGACCTCGCCGAGGACGCAGAACCGGTCCGTGACCTCGTCGCCGACGAAGCCCGCGTTCGAGGACCCGACCTCCGCGTGGTGGTGGTAGTCGTAGCCGGTGCGGTCGGTGATGTAACCGGTGAGCGAAGGCGGCAGCTGCTCGCGCGGGTACTTGTTCACAAGGTCGACCACGTGGTTGGAGACGAGCGCCGGAAACCATCGCGTCCGCTCGCGCCCGATGCCGCGGGGGCCGATATGGAGCGGAGCCGCCGCCTGGACCTTGAGGGCGGCCCCGTCCCGACCAGCGGCGCCGGCCGCCTCCCGCATCTGGCCTGTGAACCAGCGGATCAGATCCGGATCGGCGAGCTGCAGGATGACGCCATCGGCGATGCGGCCGGTCATGGCGAGGGCCATCGGGCCGTAGCCGGCGACCCAGACCGGGAGCTTCGAGCG
>JAICVI010000061.1 GCA_025935415.1 Chloroflexota bacterium | reverse complement strand
GGGTCGCACGACCCAGCCGTCGACCGACGTGATCCAGGCGACGACGCGTTCGGCGAGCGCGGCATGCGCCTGGCTGGCGGCGCGCTCGAAGGCGGCTCCGCGGGATCTCGGGAGAAGCTCGACCATCACCTCGAGGGCTGCTGCGACGGCGCGGATCGAGCGCAGCGACAGCGAGTCGAGCTGCCCTCGTTCCATGCGCGACACGGTCGAGGGCGAGACCCGAGCGGCAGCCGCCACGTCCTCCTGGCGCCAGCCACGCCGAATTCGCATCGACCGGAGCGCTGCGCCGAATGGAAGATCGCGCATGCCGGAACGATGGCCAGCCTCGCTTATTTCGGGCTTCACAGGGCCAGGTGCGACCCACGCCGCGGGCTGCGTCGACCGGGTGCGACCGACGACCGGTGCGACCCACGCCGCGGGCTGCGTCGACCGGGTGCGGCCGACGACCGGGTGCGGCCGACGACCGGGTGCGCCGCACGAGCCGCTACAGCGTTCGCGTGACCTTCGCGAGATAGCGCGGCGCGTCCGGGTCGAGGCCGCGCGCGATCGTGGCGTGGTAGGCGAAGAGCTGCGCCGGAAGGATCGAGACGACGGGGCGGAGCCACTCGGGCAGGCCGGGCGGAAGCTCGATCGACCAGCGACCGAGCGCACGCGTCTCCGCGTCATCCGACACGACCACGGTCGCCACCCTGCGGGCGGCGAGGTCGTGCAGGAGCTCCCGCTGGCCGTCGGCGGCGGCGCCTGCAGGCGCGAGCACGAGCACGGGGATGCCCGGCTGGACGAGGGCGATCGGGCCGTGAAGGAAGTCCGCGGCCGAGTAGGGATCCGCGAAGACCCGCGCCAGCTCCTTCAGCTTCAGGGCCCACTCGCGGGCCGTTGCGTACTCGAAGCCTCGACCGACGATGACGCAGCGATCGAAGGCGCCGGCCTCGGCACGGAGCTCGCGGGCGATCGCCTCGACCTGCGATTCGACCCCGAGCGCCGCCGACGCGAACGCCGGCAGGGCGGCCAGCTCCGCGGCAGCGGAGGCCGCGGTCGCGGTATCTGCATCGAGCGCCGCCGACAGCCGAGCGATGGCCAGCAGCGATGTCGTGTACGTCTTCGTCGCCGCGACGGCGCGCTCCGGACCCGCGGCGAGGTCGATGACGTGCTCGGCCGCCTCGGCGAGTGGGCTCGCCGGGTCGTTGGTGATCGCGAGCGTGGGCGCGCCCGCGCGGCGTGCGGAGGCGAGGACCGAGACGATGTCGGGCGACGCGCCCGATTGGCTGATCCCGATGACGAGCGACCGCGCGACCCGGGGATGCGCCCCGTACAGCGAGACGACCGACGGGGTGGCGAGTCCCACCGACAGCTGGTTGCGCACGCCGAGGACGTACTGGCCGTAGATCGCGGCATGGTCGGAGCTGCCGCGCGCGGCGATGACGAAGGACTCGACGGGCTTGGCGCGGAGGCGAACGGCAAGGGCGCCGAGCGCATCGCGCGCGGAGGCAAGCTGGCGCGCGAGGGCTGCCGGCTGCTCCAGGATCTCGTCGTGGAGGGTCACGCGAGCGGCCACTCCAGTCCCAGAAGCCGCGCCGGCACGACCGTCGCGGCGCGGCGCGCATCCTCCGGCGACAGGCCTGCGTAGGAGGCGAGATTCGCCACGGCCTCGTCGATCCCGATCACGCAGCCCGCGAGGACGCCGTTCTCGAGCCGCGCGGATGACCCGTCGACAATCACATCGCGGCCGGCGAGCTTGTGCCGCCCTGGCGGCATGCCGAGGGCCTCGATGGCATCGCTGACGGCGAGCAGCCGGTCCGGCCCGACGATGCGACGCACCAGCGCGACCATCCCGGGCGCCACGTGCAGGCCGTCGATCAGCAGACCGACCGTGACCCGGTCGTCGAGGAGCGCGGCACCCGCGAGGCCCGGCTCGCGGTGGTCGAGGGGTGCCATCGCGTTGAACAGGTGCGTGACCATGCGGATGCCCGCGTCGAAGCCCCGGTTGGCCTCGTCGAACGTGGCCGCGCTGTGGCCCGCCGACACGACGACGCCAGTCGCGAGCAGCGCTTCGACCACGGCCAGGGCGCCCGGAAGCTCCGGAGCCAGCGTGACGATGCGGACGCCGGAGCCGGGCGACCAGCCCCCCACTGCCGCGACATCGGGCGCGCGAAGGCTCTCCGGTGCGTGCGCGCCGGCCCGCGACGGGGCGATGAACGGCCCCTCGACGTGCCATCCGAGGACGGTTGCGCCGTCGTAGCCCGGCGGGGGTCCTTCGAGGTAGGCGCCCCGAGCGCGGTCGATGACGTCGAACGACGCGCTCACGAGCGTCGGCAGGAACGCCGAGACGCCGAAGCGGGTGAGGATCGAGCCGACCTCCCAGACCCGCTCGGGCTCGCTGGTCAGGTCGATGCCGCCGGCGCCGTTGACCTGGAGGTCGATCACGCGCCGGCTCCGACTCGATGGGCGCTCTCGACGTCGAGTCGCACGGGCAGACGGCCCGGAAAGGCGTCGGCGGTGGAGATGCTCGAACTTCCGGGGCCGGCACCGAACAGCGCGGCCGCAAGCGCATCCATCGGCTCGCGCTCGATCGAGTACGTGCAGACATGGGTCGCGGCGCGCGGGTAGGCGGCGAGATCCCAGGGCGTCCGCAGCGCGACGGTCACGAGCGGCACGCCGGTCGCGACGAGGGCATCGACCAGCTCCGCCTGCGGCGATCCTGCGGCCGCGGAGATCGTCCCGACGACGATCGCATCCCACTCCCCTGCCCGCTCGCGGATCGCCGCGATCTCGGCGGCGCCGGGCGGATGGGAGGTGATGATCTCGTCGACGGCGGGGTGGTACCTCCGCAGCGCCGCGGCCAGCGTCGGCGTGACGTAGGACGAGGTGTCGGCGGGCGTCAGGTCGCGAGGCTTCGGCATGATCGCGCCGATTCTCGCTCCCGTGCCGACGCGGAGAGGGAGCAGACGCGCGTCATCGCGAACGAGCGTGAGCGAGCGAGCCGCAAGCTCGCGTGCGAGGGCGTGATGCTCCGCCGCTCCCACGACCTCGAAGGACGGCTCGTCGAATCCGCCGAGCCAGCGCCGCAGCGCACGAACGCGCTCCGTCGATGCGGCCGCGGTCGTCCGGTCGAGCAGCTCGACCGCGGCCGCGCGCGAGATCGCGGCCTCGATCCGCCGCTGCGCCCGCCGATCGGGCGTGGCGAGCAGGAGGTCGACGCCGGCCTGCAGCGCGGCGACCACGTCGATCGACTGGCGGGCATCCTGCGGGAGCGCGCCCATGTCGAGCGCGTCGGTGATCGAGACGCCGGCGAACCCGAGCTCGTCGCGGAGCAGGTCGTGCATGAGGCCGCGCGAAAGCGTCGACGGCAGCGTGGGGTTGCCGGTGAGCGCAGGGACCGCGAAGTGGCCCGACATGACCATCCGCACGCCCTCGTCGATCAGCGCCCGGAACGGCCTCAGCTCGACGGCATCGAGCTCCTCGCGCGAGCGGTCCACGGAGTCGAGCGCCACGTGCGTGTCGATGCTCCCCTCGCCCTTGCCGGGAAAGTGCTTCGCCGTGCCGGCGACCCCGGCGGATTGGAGCCCACGCAGCCAGGCCGCCGCGAATCGCGCCACCGTGGCCGGCTCGTCTCCGAACGACCGGATGCCCAGCGCCGGGTTCGCCGGGCTCGTCGCCACGTCCGCGACGGGCGCGTAGTCGACGTTCACGCCGACCGCCCGGAGCTCGGTCCCGATCGCGCGCCCGACGCGTTCCGCGAGCGCGGCGTCGCCGGTCGCACCGATCGCCATCGGCCCCGAAAACTGCGTGAACCCGTCACCGAGGGCGTTGAGCTGGCCGCCTTCCTGGTCGGTCGCGAGCAGGAGCGGCAGGTCCTCGCCCGTGGTCTCGCGGGTTCGCACACGCGCCGCTGCCTGGAGGGATGCCGTGAGCCGCCGGACCTGGGCCGCGGAGCGGAGATTCGGCGCACGGAAGAGGGTGAAGCCCGCGGCCGGGGCAGCCGCGAGCCGCTGGCGGAGCCATGCCGGAACCGTGGTGCCGTTGAACGCGAGCATCAGCCGCTCGAGCGGATCCGGCGAGCCGGACGCGAACGCCCGAACGGGAACGACCACCTGTCGATTCTACGGCCCGGTTGCCCACCTGCCGGAGGTCCGCCGAGTCCCTAGGATCAGGCCGATGGCCACTCCGGAGACGAACCCCGACCCGAACGCGATCGCCGCGGGATTCCCTACCGGTTTCGGCTGGGGCTTTGCCGCCTCCGCATACCAGATCGAGGGGGCGGCAGACGAGGACGGCCGCGGCCGCTCCATCTGGGACACGCTGTGCGACGTCCCGGGCGCCATCGCCGACGGGCAGAGCGGCCGCGTTGCCTGTGACCACTATCACCGCTACCTCGGGGACTTGGCGCTGATGGCCGGCCTCGGCTCGAGGACGTACCGCTTCAGCGTCGCCTGGCCGCGCATCCAGCCGGACGGCAGCGGCCCGGCCAACGAGCTCGGGCTCGACTTCTACGACCGCCTCGTCGACGCCGTGCTCGCCACCGGCATCAGGCCGCACCTCAACCTCTTCCACTGGGACCTGCCACAGGGCCTCCAGGATCGCGGGGGTTTCGCGAACCCGGAGATCGTCGGGCGGTTCGGCGACTACGCCGCGCTCGTGGCGAGCCGCCTCGGCGACCGCGTCATCGACTGGATGACCTTCAACGAGCCCGCCGTGTTCGCGTACCTCGGGCACGCCGACGGGATCCATGCTCCGGGCCTCCGCGACTGGCCGACGGCGATCCGCGTCGCCGACAACGAGCTGCGTGCCCACGCCGCGGCAGGGTCGGTCATTCGATCGCATGTCCCCGGCGCCAGGATCGGCGTCGCCTACGACATGAACCAGGTCGTGCCGGCGACGGACGCCGAGCGCGATCGCGCCGCAGCCGCAGCATGGAGCGCCGCGCGGGATGCGTGGTTCCTGGATCCCTTGTTCGGCCGCGGCTACCCCGCGGCGGGGATGGCGGCACACGCGGCGGCGGGCCACCTGGAGGGCGTCGAGCTGACCGACCCGCCCGCCGGCGACCTCGACTACCTCGGGCTCAACTACTACCGCCGCGACCCGGTTCGCGCGAGGTCGGACGAGCCCTTCGACTTCGAAATGGAAGGCCGGGCCGGCACCGAGCAGACCGAGATGGGCTGGGAGGTCGCACCGGAGGGGCTCCGTGACGTTCTGCTGCAGCTTCACCGGGAGTACGCGCCGCGCGAGATCGTCATCACCGAGAACGGCGCCGCCTACCCGGACCGGTTCGCTGCCGACGGCCGCGTCCACGACGACGACCGGATCTCCTACCTGGCTCGCCACCTCGGTGCCGCCGCGGAAGCGATCGCGGCGGGCGTGCCCCTGACCGGGTACCACGCCTGGTCGTTCATGGACAACTTCGAGTGGAGCCTCGGCTACACGAAGCGATTCGGGATGATCCATGTCGATTACGCCACGCAGGCGCGAACGCCGAAGGACAGCGCGGAGTGGTATCGCAAGGTGATCGCCGCCGCGGGCTGAGCGCCGCCGCGGGCTCAGCGCGCCTCGGGCTGGCGGGGCCGCGGGCCTCGGCCCACCCCTTGACGCCCTTTTCAGATGATGCGAGTGGGTGCATCTGATTACCCCACTGGCATCACCCAGCAGAGGGGTGCTCGGAAGGGTCGCTCGCGCGGCTGGGTTCCGTCGCCGGTCGGTCGAGCTAACGGCCGTTACTTCACCGAGCCGGCCAGGATCCCTCTCACGAACGCTCGCTGCAGCGCCAGGAAGACGCCCAGCGGCACGATCATCGTCAGGAACGCACCCGCCGTGAGCAGGTGCCAGGCGCCGCCGCGGGGGCCGATCATGTTGTAGAGCGCCGTCGGCATGACCTGGACGTCCTTGCCGACGCCCAGGAACACGAGCGCCACCAGGAGGTCGTTCCAGACCCACAGGAACTGGAAGATCGCGAAGGCGCCGAGGGCCGGGATCGACAGGGGCAGCACGATTCGGATGAAGGTCTGGAAGGCCGAGGCGCCGTCGATCGACGACGACTCGAACAGGTCGCGCGGCAGCTGCGACATGAAGTTGTAGAGCAGGAAGATCGCAAGCGGCAGGCCGAAGGCGGTGTGCGCCAGCCAGATCCCGACGAATGTCCCGTAGAGCGAGGCGCCGCTGTAGATCTTGAGGATCGGGATCAGCGCCATCTGCAGGGGCACGACCAGCAGCGCCACGACGATGGTGAAGATGATCCCGCGACCCCGGAACGGGATCCAAGCGAACGCATACGCCGCGAACGCGGCGATCGTGATCGGGATCACCGTCGACGGGATCGTCACGATCAGGCTGTTCAGGAACGCGGTGCCCATGTTGTCGCCGCCGAGGACGTTCTGGTAGTTCGAGAGCGTCCATTGGCCCGGCGCGAAGGCGTTGAAGATGGCGTCCCACCAGCCGGTCTTCGTTATCAGCTGGGGGTTCCGGAACGACGTGACGAAGAGCCCGGCCGTCGGCAGCGTCCAGAGCAGGCAGATCACGAGGACCGAGAGCCGCAGCGGCAGGCTGTTGAGCAGGGGCGCCCGCCAGAAGCGAGTCCTCACCCGGGCGGCGGCCATCGGCTTGGCGTCTGCCGTCATCTACATCGCCGCCTGACGTCGGAAGTTGCGGAGGTTGAGGAACATCACCGGCAGGACTGCGACGAACAGGATCGTCGCCAGCGCCGCCGCGTGCCCGTCGTTGAAGAACTGGAACATTTCCTGGAACATCCGGACGGCGACCACGCTGTCGTGGTTGATGCCGCCGCTCATCGACCAGACGATGTCGAAGATCTTGAGCGTCGCGATGGCGATCGTGGTGGTGACGGTGATGATCGAGCCGCGGATCAGCGGGATGATCACGCCGAAGAAGATCTGTCGCTCGCTGGCGCCATCGAGCCGGGCGGCCTCGAGCACCTCCACCGACACGCCCTTGATGGCGGCCGACAGCACGACCATCGCGAAGCCGGTCTGGAGCCAGATCATGATGATCATCTCGGCGGGCAGGTTGATCGGGAAGGTCGTGGCCCAGGCGATCGGCTTGTTGCCGAAGGCCGTCCAGATCGCGTTCAGGAGCCCGAACTGCGGCTGGCTCGGCGGCTGCTGGGCATAGACGAACTTCCAGATGACGGTCGCGCCGACGAGCGAGATCGCCAGGGGCGTGAAGACGAAGATCTTGGCCAGCGACTCACGCCTGATTCGATCGAAGAGCGCGGCGACGAGCAGGCCCAGGCCAACGCTTCCGGCCGTCGTGATGAAGAGCCAGAGGACGTTGTTGCGAAGGATCTCGAGGAACGGGCCGGTCGTGAGGACGGTCCAGTTATCGAGCGTGAAGGCACCTTGCTTGTCCTGGAAGCTCCGGATCACCGTCCCGACCGCTGGATAGACGAGGTAGATGCCGAGCAGCAGGAGCGCCGGCGCGATGAAGATCCACGGCAGCACCGTGTCCCGCAGCTTCGCCGGGAACCGCTCGACGATCGTGCTGGCGCCCGTGAAGACGAGCCAGACGCCGCCGACGCCGACGTACAGGGCGACGACCGCCAGGATGAGCTTGGCGTAGAACTGGTCGCCGCCGCCGTTTCGGAGCGCGGTCGCGTCCGTGGCTCGGCCGATCTGGTCGTAGAACCAGGCGAGGATGTTGACGCCGCCGTGCTTGTCGACCAGGGCCATCACCCCGAAGGCCGCGATCACCAACCCGATCAGGCTGGCGACGAGCACCCACGGCGACGTGCCATAGGCGGCCGCCTTCGGCTTGCGGTCCTGTCCCCCGACGCCGGCAAGCGCCACGCAGTCCCTCCTCCGAGAACGTGGCCGGAATGGTAGCGGGGCGCCTTACCGGTGGTGAGGCGCCCCGCGCACGAGATCAGGACAGCCGACCGCCTACTGGGCGGGCCAGCTTTCGTCGATCTGCTTGAGCACGGCATCGGTGTTCGAGCCGTTGTTGTTGGCCCAGTCGGAGATGCCGGTCCAGAACGAGCCCTGGCCGACGGCCGGGGGCATGAGGTCAGAGGCGTCGAAGCCGATGGCCGTGGCGCCGCTGGCGATCTGGTTGGCAACCGACAGCTTGTAGTTGTTGGCGTACCACTCGGCAGGAACCTTGGCGTTCGGCGAAAGGACGCCGACGCTCTTGATCCAGCCCTCGAGGCCCTCGGGCGTGGCCAGGAACTCCGCGAACGCGCGGACCTCCGGGCGATCCGCGAACACCATGAAGGAGTCAGCCGACCCCTCGGCGCCCTTGAACTGATCGGAGATGGTCGGGAACGGCATGATGCCGATGTCCCCGTCAGCGCCGATCGTGTACTTCGAGTCGCCGCCGTTGGTGCGCTTGTCCGGGAAGAAGTCCGGCCCGTACCAGACGGGGATCTTCTGCATCCAGCAACCCGGGGTCGAGGTGTCACCGTCGAACATCGGGTCCATGACGGTCTTGAGGTCGTTGTTGACGATCTGCGAACCGCCGCCGTCAACGTAGCCCTGCTTGAAGAGCAGCGAGCCGACCTTGTCGAAAGCCGCCTTGATCTTGGGATCCTGGAACGTGATCTTGTGGCTGACCCAGTCGTTGGTGACCTGCGGGTCTTCGGTCTTGAGGAGGACTTCCTCGACCCAGTCCGTCAGCTCCCAGCCGGTCGCCGTGCCGGGGCCGCCGGCGCTGACGCAGAACGGATGGCTGCCGTCGGCAACGATCTTGTCGGCCAGGGTCACCAGCTCGTCCCACGTCTTCGGGACCGTGTAGCCCTTCGCGGCGAATGCCTTGACCGGGTACCAGATCATCGACTTGACGTCGGCCTTGGTCGGGATGCTCCAGATGTGGCTGCCCTCGGTCGTCAGACCGATGGTCGTCGGGAACTCGCTGTTGAGCTTGGCCGGGTCCATGAAGCCGGCGACGTCGATGAGCTTGCCTTCCTTGGCGTAGGCAAGGACCGCCGTCGGCTGCGCGATCTGCGACATGTCGGGCGGGCTGCCGCCCTCGACGCGCGTCTTGAGCACGGTCTCGTGGCTCGAGCCGATGCTGTCGACCTGGACCGCGATGCCGGTCGCTGCCTGGAAGTCCTTGATCGCCGCCGCGAACCCGTCGGCCTCGCCGCCGGTCCACTGCGTCTGGATCGAGACCTTCAGGCCGTTGTACGGCTTGTCGGCGCCGAGCGCCTTGTCGAGCTCGGTGTAGCCGGTCGGAACCTTCGGCAGGTTGAGCTCGGCTGCGGCTGTTGCCTCGGGGGCCTGCGAGGCCCCGCCGGTGGCGGCCGTTGTCGGCGCGGCGCCCGTTGCGCCGGTCGACGGGGCCGTCGATGCGGCCGGGGTGCACGCCCCGGCAATCACGACGAGGGCGGCCGACAGGACGGCCATCCTCCTCGGTAGGTTCGCCATTGAGTTGCTCCTCCTGAACTTCGATGGCTGGATCCGCGCTGGGCTGCGACGCATCGCTCCCAGTGGTCCATTGGCAGTGTGCACCGCTCCTCCTTCCAAATACCAGATGTCAGGTGTCGTTCATCGCGCCTCCTGCGTCTTCCCGTCGTCGGGGAGCTCTGGATGTCGTCGTTGGTCAACCTGGGGAGCGCGGCCCGACTCAGGCGTGGCCCACCACCCTTTCCTGGCCCGGCGACGCCGGGTTGCGGTCGCGCGAAAGCGCGTCACGGGCAATCGTCACGGCACCCCATGCACCGGCATCCGAACCGGGCGGCAGGAGCTCCAGAAGATCGGGCCGCAGGACCTCGGCCGCGAGCGGCGAGACGGCCCGGTAGCGATCGAGCTCGCGCCGGATCGGCGCGATGAACGGCTCGCCGGCGTGCGAGACGCCGCCTCCGAGCACGATCCGCTCGACGTCATAGGCGAGGGCAAGGAGATGGATCCCCCAGGCAACGGCCTTGCCGGTCGATTCGAGGATGTCGCGAGCCACCTCGTCGCCGGCGGCGGCGGCCGCGAACACGCCCTCCGCGTCCACCGCCCGGTCTCCATGGAGACCCGCGGTGGTGTCGGCGTGACCGTTGCGACGCGCCGCCCACCCGGCGCGCGTGCGGGCCACGATCGCGGGACCCGCGGCGACGGCCTCGAAGCAGCCGGAGTTGCCGCAGGCGCAGCGCGGCCCGTCGGGGTCGATGACCACATGGCCGATCTCGCCCGCAAGACCCAGCGAGCCGCGGTGGAGCCTGCCGTCGAGCACGACGCCCGCGGAGATGCCGGTGCCGATCGCCAGAAGGGCCAGGCTCTCCACGGATCCGAACAGGCGGCGCCGGTGGAGGCCCAGCGCCGCCGCTCGGACGTCGTTCTCGACGAAGGTGGGGATGCCGAGCCTCGCCTCGAGCCGCGGGCCGAGGGGCAGGTCGTGCCAGTCGAGGTTGACCGCGAGCGTGACCTGGCCCGTCTGGCGCTCGACCCGCCCGGGCACGCCGACGCCCAGGGCGGCGACGTCATCCGGCGTCGCGCCGGCGGCATCGAGGGCCGCCTGGACGAGCGAGGCGATCGAGTCGGCGGCGCGATTCGGCGCTCCCACCGCGGTCGGGGCGACTTGGCGGACCCGCACGCTGCCGTCCGGCTCGGTCACGAGGATCGCCGTCTTGGTCCCGCCGATGTCGACACCGACGATGAGCTCGCGGAGCGTCGCGCCGGAGGTCATCGCGCCGCCACCGCCGTGAGGCCCAGCTCCGAGGTGAGGAGGAGCGCCGAGGCGCCCATGACGACGAGGTCGCCGATGGGCTCGACGCGCTCGATCCGGACCTCGTCGGCGAACTGGGCGAGCGAGCGCCGCTGGGCCTCGTCTCGGACCGCCTCGAGCCAGGGATCGCCGAGGCGGGTCACGTTGCCGTGGAGCACGATTCGCTCGACGTCGAGGACGCCGATCAGGGCCGCGACCGACTGCCCAAGGTACCGACCCGCCGACACCGCGACGGCGCGCGCGGCGTCGTCGTTCGCGGCCACGCCGGCAGCGACATCGTCGAGCCCGAGCGACCCGGTGCGGGCCAGCCGCTGGCCGAGGTACGAGGCGCTGTCCCGCGAGGCCGCCTCGGTCGCGCGGGCGACGACGGCGCGCGAGCTCGCGACGGTCTCGAGGCAGCCGAAGCGACCGCAGTCGCAGGCCGCCCCGTCGTCGATCACGGTGGTGTGGCCGATCTCGCCGGCCGCGAAGCCGTCGCCGTGGAAGAGCTCGCCGCCGAGGATCAGGCCGGCGCCGATGCCGCGGCCGACGGTGATCGCGACGAGGTTCGGCGTTCGTCGCGCGGGGTCGCCGAAGAGCTGGATCGCGAGCGCCGCGGCCCGGCTGTCGTTCGCGACCTCCACGGGCACGCCGTAGCGGTCGAGGAGGATCTCGCCGAGCGGCAGGTCCTGCCAGGCGAGGTTGAATGCCCGCCGAATGGTGCCGGTGTCGGCGTCCACGATGCCCGGCGTCCCGACGCCGATCCCGAGGAGCG
>JAICVI010000165.1 GCA_025935415.1 Chloroflexota bacterium | reverse complement strand
CGTCGCCAATGGACTCGCCTACCACGGCGGTTTCATGCCGTACGCCGGGACGTTCCTCAACTTCAGCGACTACATGCGCGGCTCGGTGCGGCTGGCGGCGCTCGCGGGCCTCCACGTGATCTACGTCTGGACGCACGACTCGGTGGGGCTCGGCGAGGACGGCCCGACCCACCAGCCCATCGAGCACTACGCGGCGCTCCGGGCGATGCCGAACCTGTGGTTCGTGCGGCCGGGCGACGCGAACGAGGCCTCCGCGGCCTGGGCGCTCGCGGTGTCGCGCACCGGCGGGCCAACCGCGCTCTCGCTGACCCGCCAGAAGCTGCCGACGCTCGAGGGCACGGCCGAGCTCGCCCGCGAGGGCGTGGCCCGCGGCGGCTACGTGCTTCGCCGCGGGCGGGCGGAGGGCGAGGGCATCGCGCCGGACCTCCTGCTCATCGCAACCGGCTCCGAGCTCCAGCTCGCGGTCGCGGCAGCCGTCGCGCTCGAGGCCGAGGACATCACGGCGCGCGTCGTCTCGCTGCCCTGCTGGGCGGCGTTCGATGCCCAGGACGAGGCATACCGGCATTCGGTGATCCCGCCCGGGATCCGGCGCCGTCTCACGATCGAGGTCGGCGCGACCCTCGGCTGGGAGCGCTACGCGGGCGACGAGGGCGCGATCCTCGGCATCGACCACTACGGCGCCTCCGCGCCGGCGGGCACGATCTTCGAGCACTTCGGCTTCACGACCGACCGCGTGGTCGACGTGGCGCGGCGCGTGGTGCGCGACGGCCTCGCCGGCCGGATCCCGACGCTGGACCCGGGCCACCAGCCGGTCGGGCTTCGGCGAGCGGGCCAAGGCGCGGCGGACGACAGCCACCCGACCCTGGGCGCCGGCGATTCCGGGGTCGCGCGGTCGGCGTCGAGCGATCCCGGACACTCGTGAGCACGAGGCCGGCGTGAGGGTCGGGTTCGCGGCGGACCATGCCGGCGCGGCGCTGAAGGCCGAGCTGCTCCGACGCGTCGGCGCGGCGCGACCCGGCGACGAGCTCGTCGACCTCGGCGGCGATGGCTCCGACCCGAACGACGACTACCCGGATTTCGCGGCCCGCCTGGCGTACGCGATCCGCGACGGCGACGTCGAGCGCGGGATCCTGATCTGCGGCTCCGGTGTCGGGGCGAGCATCGCCGCGACGAAGGTCCGCGGCGTGCGCGCCGCGGTCTGCCACGACACGTACTCCGCCCACCAGGGCGTCGAGCACGACGACATGAACGTGCTGACCCTCGGCGCCCGCGTCGTCGGGGCAGAGCCGGCCCTCGAGTGCTCGCTCGCGTTCCTGGCAGCGCGGTTCAGCGGCGAGGAACGCCACCGCCGGCGGCTCGACAAGGTGCTGGCGATCGAGCGCGAGGAGCGGGGCTGATGGGCACGAAGCAGCAGCTGGCATTCGGGGCGCCCGAGCAGGCCATCGTCGACGCGCTGGTGGAGCGCGCGACCGAGGAGCGCTGGGCGGAGCGGCTGTTCGATGGCGACACCTCCCTCTGGACCACCGACCCGGACGTTGCCGCGGACATCACGGACCGGCTCGGGTGGCTCCGCTCGCCGGCGCACTTCTCGCTCCAGATCGCGGCCCTCGAGGGCTTCGGCGACGGCATCCGCGACGCCGGCTTCGACACCGCGGTCGTCATGGGCATGGGCGGCTCCAGCCTCGCGCCGGACGTCCTACGCCGCACGTTCGGCAGCGCCGAGGGCTACCCCGCGCTGCGCATCCTCGACTCGACGGACCCGGTCGCGGTCGGCGCGGTCATGGACGATCTCGATCCGCTGGAGACCCTCTGGATCGTCGCCAGCAAGTCCGGCACGACGACGGAGCCGCTCGCGTTCCAGGCTGCGGCGTGGGCGCGGGTCGAGGCCGCGCTCGAGGAGCGCAAGGCCGACCAGAAGCCCGGCGAGTTCTTCGCGGTCATCACCGATCCGGGCAAGAGCCTGGAGGCGATTCCCCACCACGACGACCTGCGCGAGGAGTTCCTGAACCCGCCCGACATCGGCGGGCGCTACTCGGCCCTCAGCTACGTCGGGCTCGTGCCGGCGTCGATCATCGGGCTGGACCTGGACTCGTTCCTCGCCGCCGCATCGGCGGAGATCGGCGCCGCCCGGGAGCCCGATGCCGCGGACAACAGCGCGGTCCTGCTCGGCCTCGCGATCGGCGGCCTGGCGCGGAACGGGCGCGACAAGCTCACGTTCCTGGCCGACCCGGCCATCGGCAGCTTCGGCGCGTGGCTCGAGCAGCTCATCGCCGAGTCGACCGGCAAGCTCGCGACCGGGATCGTGCCCGTCGACCTCGAGCCGCCGCGGCCCGCCGACGAGTACGGCGCCGACCGCGTCTTCGCGGCGATCAGCGTGGCCGGCTCCGGCGATCGCGATGTCGCGGCCGCCGCGGACGCGCTGGCCCGCGCCGGCCAGCCGGTCATCCGGATCGAGCTCGACGACCCGATCGACCTCGCGGGCGAGATGGTCCGCTGGGAGATCGCGACCGCCATCGCGGGCGCCGTGCTGGAGATCAATCCCTTCGACCAGCCGAACGTCGAGGAGGCCAAGCAGCTGACCCGCAAGGTGCTCGCCGCCTCGAGCGACGGTGCGGGCGGTGGTGCCGACGCCGAGATGGACGGCGGGATCGTGCTCCGCGCCCACGACGCCGACTCGCTCGCCGACCTCCTCAGCCCGACCCTCGCTGCCCTCGAGCCAAGGAACTACGTCGCGGTTCAGGCGTTCATCGCCCCGTCGCCCGCCGTGGACGCCGCGATCGCCGGGCTCCGCCGCGCCCTCGCCCCCACGGGCTGCGCGACCACTGCCGGCTACGGCCCGCGCTTCCTGCACTCGACCGGCCAGCTCCACAAGGGCGGCCCGCCGACCGGCGTGTTCCTCCAGCTGACGGCCGACCACCCGCAGGACCGGGAGATCCCGGGCTGGCCGTACTCGTTCGCGCAGCTCATCGATGCCCAGGCGCACGGCGACCGCGAGGCCCTCCGCAGCCACGATCGGCCGGTCGTCCACGTGCATCTCGGGGCCAACCTCGTCGACGACATCGCACTGCTCGAGCGGGCCATCGGCCGTGCGCTCACCAGGGAGGACTGACCGTGCAACTCGGCTTCATCGGGCTCGGGCGGATGGGCGCCAACATGGTTCGCCGGACCGTTCGCGACGGGCACGAGATCGTCGCGTACAACCGGACGGTCGAGAAGGCGCACGAGCTGGTCGACGAGGAGAAGGCGGCCGGCCACACGACGCTCGTCGCCGCCGACACCGTCGCGGCGCTCGTCGAGCAGCTCGCGAAGCCGCGCGCCGTCTGGATCATGGTCCCGGCCGGCGACGCCACGGAAGCCCAGATCCACGAGCTGCTGGAGCACCTCGAGCCGGGTGACACGATCATCGACGGCGGCAACACCAACTTCCACGACGACGTGCGGCGCCACGCGATGCTCAAGGAGCACGGCATCAACTATGTCGACGCCGGGGTCTCGGGCGGCATCTGGGGCCTCGCCAACGGCTTCTGCCTGATGGTCGGTGGCGACCCGGAGGTCGTGACGCCGCTCGAGCCGATCTTCCGCTCGCTGGCGCCCGTCGACGGCTACCTGCACTGCGGGCCGGTCGGCTCCGGCCACTACGTGAAGATGATCCACAACGGGATCGAGTACGGGATGATGCAGGCCTACGCCGAGGGCTTCGAGATCATGCACGCGAGCGAGTATCCGCTCGACCTCGCGGCGATCTCCGACCTCTGGAACCACGGCTCGGTCGTCCGGTCATGGCTGCTGGAGCTGGCCACGGACGCCTTCCGGAAGGGCGGCCAGGACCTGAGCGAGCTCAAGGGTTGGGTGGCCGACTCCGGCGAGGGCCGCTGGACGGTCCAGGAGGCGATCGATCGCGACGTTCCGGCGCCGATCATCACCCTCGCCCTGCAGACCCGCTTCCGCTCCCGCCAGGACGACTCCTACGGGGCGAAGGTCCTCGCGGCCCTGCGCAACGAGTTCGGTGGCCACGCGGTGAAGAACAGCTGATGGCCACGAAGACGGACACGCGACGGACCGGGCCGCCACGGCCGGCGCCCAAGGTCGCGCTGCCGTCGCCCGGCTCGCTGCCGATCCGCCAGGAGCGCCTCGCCCGCGACGGCAAGAAGAAGCGCACCACCGCCCACTCCGACGTCAACCCGCTGCGCGAGGGCCTCCGGCTTGAGCGCGTGCCGGACCCGCACGTCATGGTCCTGTTCGGCGCCACCGGTGACCTCTCGCACCGCAAGGTGTTCCCCGCGCTCGCCCAGCTGTGGCGCACGAACCTGCTGCCCGCCGACTGGGGCCTCCTCGCCGTCGGGCGCCGGCCGTACGACGACGAGACCTTCCGGGCCGACGTCGCCGAATCGCTCCACAAGAACTGCCGCATCCAGCTCGACCCCGAGATGGAGCACCAGTTCCTGTCGCGGATCGGCTACCACCGCGGCGACTTCAGCGATCCGGCGATGTACGACTCGATCTACCAGAAGCTCGAGTCGATGCACGTCGACATGGCGACGGAGTCGAACCTCCTCTTCTACCTCGCGACCCAGCCCTCGGCGTTCCCGCAGATCGTGTCGGAGCTCGGGCGGTGCGGCCTGGACCACGAGGTCCACGGCGGCGGCTGGCGCCGGATCATCGTCGAGAAGCCGTTCGGGCGGGACCTCGACTCGGCCAAGAAGCTCAACCGGGAGATGCTCAAGGTCTTCCGCGAAGCCCAGATCTATCGCATCGACCACTACCTGGGCAAGGAGACCGTCCGCAACCTGCTGGTCTTCCGGTTCGGCAACGGGATCTTCGAGCCGCTGTGGAACCGGCGCTACGTCGACCACGTGCAGATCACCGTCGCCGAGTCGATCGGGATCGAGGACCGCGGCGCGTTCTACGAGGAGACGGGCGCAGTCCGCGACGTCCTCCAGAACCACCTGCTCCAGCTGATGAGCCTCGTCGCCATGGAGCCGCCGGCG
>JAICVI010000072.1 GCA_025935415.1 Chloroflexota bacterium | reverse complement strand
TCTCGAGCGGACGTACGGCATCTTCGTCTACCAGGAAGACATCATGGCCGCCGCGATCGCGCTCGGCGGCTTCACGGGTCCGGAGGCCGACACCCTCGGCTACGCGATCCGCAAGAAGAAGTCCTCGGTGCTGCGCGCCCAGAAGGAGAAGTTCGTCACGCAGGCCGCGGAGCGCGGCGTCCCGCCGGCGACGATCGATGCCGTCTTCAAGGCCTTCGAGCCGTTCGAGCGCTACGGGTTCAACAAGGCTCACGCGACGTGCTACGGGCTGATCGCCTACCAGACCGCCTACCTCAAGGCCAACTTCACGGTCGACTACATGGCCTCCGTCCTGTCGGCCTTCCGCGACAACGAGGAGAAGGTCGCCGCGGCGATCGCGGAGTGCCGCCGGCTCGGGATCGAGGTCCGCCCGCCGTCCGTCGCGCGCTCGCAGGTCGAGTTCACGGTCGAGGACGGCGCGATCCGGTTCGGCCTGCTGGCCGTGAAGAACGTCGGGCAGGGAGCGATCGAGTCGATCATCGCGGCGCGCGAGGCCGAGGGACCGTTCAAGTCGCTCGGCGATCTCTGCCGGCGCATCGACCTGCGGCTCGCCAACCGGAAGGTCCTGGAGTCGCTGGCGAAGGTCGGGGCGATGAACGGGTTCGGGCATCCGGCGCAGGTCCTCGAGGGGCTCGACGACGCCATCGCCGCCGGTGCGGCCACGCAGCGCGACCTCGCGACGGGCCAGACCTCGCTGTTCGACGTCGGCGCCGCCGACTCGATGGTGATGGAACGGCCGCTCCCCAATGTTCCGGAGGCGCCCGTGCGCGAGCGGCTGCGGTGGGAGAAGGAGCTGCTGGGTCTGTACCTCTCCGAGCACCCGATGGGCGAGGTCGCGGAGCAGGTCGGGGAATACGTCACCGCTTACTCGGGCGATCTCCGATCGGACGAGACGCTCGACGGCCAGCGGCTCGTCGTCGGCGGCATCGTGGTCGGCTCGCGGACCGTCGTGACGCGAACCCGCTCGACGATGGCCGTGGTGACGTTGGAGGACCTCCAGGGCTCCATCGAGGTCGTGGTCTTCCCGCGGCTCTACGAGCAGACGGCGAGCACGTGGGCCGAGGGTTCCATCCTGCTCGTTGCCGGACGCGTGGACCATCGCGGCGAGGAGGTCTCGCTGCTGGCGGACGTGGTCGTCCCCTGGGATGAGGCGGTCGTGAAGGGACCGGAGGCGTTCGGTCGCGAGGTCGCGGCAGGCGATCGCGGCGGCGGCCGGCGGCGACAACCGGTCGCGATGGGTCCGGGCGGCGCCGCTCGCCACGGGGCCACGGGCCAGGCACCGGGGGCACTCGGGGCGCCCGCGGGGACCATCCCGGTGGCGGCTCGGGCGGGGAGCGCCACCGGCAATGGCAACGGCCATGGCAACGGCAATGGCAACGACCACCCGAACGGCAATGGCCACGCCGCGCTGGATCCACGATCGTTCGTGCCCGGGCGGCGGCCGGACATCGAGTACGTGTCGCCGCTGCGCGGCGGCGTGGCCCCGGCGGAAGGGGCGTGGGAGCGAACGGCCGCCCCTGCCGCGACGCTGCCACGGATCGCGCCCGCGGAGCCGCTGTCCACCTACGCCGAGGCGCCCGGCTCGCCGGAGGGCTCGGAGCATGACCTCGAGCCGGCCCTGCCCGACGAGGCGCGCTCACGCGTCGCGGCCGAGGCTGCCGCGGGCACCGCGCCCCTCGAGGCGCCCGTTGCGGGGAGCGTCCTCCACGTTCGGTTCTCGTCGGCGCCGGCGGCACAGGTGGTCGAGGCGTTCAAGGTGATCACGCAGCTCGTCCGCGAGCGGCCGGGCGACACGGAGGTCGTGGTCCATGTGCCGGCGCCCGGCGGGCGGCCGCAGCCGATGCCGCTCCCGCGTCGAGTCGCCTACGACATGGACCTCCTGGCCGAGGTCAAGCGGCGGCTTGGCGAGGCGCTCGTGCAGCTCTCGGTGGCGCCGCCCGTCTGATCAGCAGCGCCCAGAGGCGCTCAAGGCAGGCGCGTGGCACCCGAGCGGTTGGCCCACAGCGAGCGGCGCCGGCGCGCAGTGAGTGGTGCCGCGGGGTTGCGCTCTACCAGCGCCCGTACGCGGGATGCCCGGGACCGACCCGCACGAACACCGCTCGACCTCTGGCGGTCACGACCCCTTCGACCTCGACGGATGTTTCGACCGCGACCCGGTCCGGAGCGACCTCGATCGCCCGCCCGACGAGCATGAGCGGGCCACCTGACGGCGTGGGCCGCCGAAATCGGACGGAATATTCCGAGGTGACCGTCGACGGCGCCTCCTCCGCCCAGCCGGCGGCCATGAGCGCGGCGATCGCCGTCCAGTTGGAGTGGCAGTCGATGAGCGTCCCGAGGATGCCGCCGTTCACGTACCCGTCGAAGGCCTCGTGCTCCGGGCCCGGCTGCCACTCGGCGACGACGGTCCCGTCACCGGCCTGGAAGCTCCGGATCCGCAGTCCCTTCTCGTTCTTCGGCCCGCACCCGAAGCACCGGCCCTCCGGCGCGAATCGTTGCTGGAGCGACGAGCCATCCATCTCGCCAAGTCTATGAGCGACGGGCCTGCGGATTGGTACCGGGGGAGGGATTCGAACCCTCACGGGGTTACCCCCAATCGATTTTGAATCGATCGCGGCTGCCGTTACGCCACCCCGGCGCGGAGCAATCCTAGCCTCGGGGGCGAGGGACGGGCATCGGTCAGCGTGGCTCGCCGGTCACCGACGTCGCGATGATGTGCTCGGCGCCCTCATGGATCGCGACGTGTCGGAGGCGCGCCTCGCCCGTGTTCACGAAGCCGTGCGGCATGTTCGGTGGGACGAGGACGATGTCCCCGGCACTGGCATCGATCTCGTCGTCGCCCACCTGGTAGCGGCCCTGGCCAGCCTCGATGACGAAGATCTCGAGGTACGGATGGACGTGGGGGACCGGTCCGCTCCCGGGCACGATCTCGGCTCGATAGAGCGATGTCTGGATGCCGTACCGCGCTCCCTCGAGGAGGTAGAGCGCGCCCCCATCGCGCGTGACCTTGAGGCCAAGGAGCTGGAGCTCGGCCAGCGGAATCCGAACGCCGCGGGAGATCTGCATGCATTCCTCGAGTCCATTGGGCTGGTGGAACCAGCGCGACGACCGGGTCGTCTGGCGCCATACCGATGCTAGACTCGCGGCCGCTTCCACTCGCCGTCCGGAGGACACCCCCGCCCGTGGAGGACCTTCTCCCGACGACGGTCTCTGAAGACCCCGTCCAGCGCCGAGACCTGATCCTGCTCGAGCGCGCCCGGGAGGGCGATCTCAACGCCTTCAACGACCTCGTCGTCGTGTACCAGGACATGTTGTTCGCGCTCGTCGTTCGGATGGTGCCGGACCGCGACCAGGCATCCGACGCCGTCCAGGAAGCGTTCTTCAGCGCGTTCCGAAACCTGGCCGGCTTCCGAGGCGGAAGCGTCAAGTCGTGGCTCAGCCGGATTGCCATCAACGCCGCGATGGACGCGCAACGGCTGAAGAAGCGGCGCCCGGCCGATCCCTACCCCGAGCTCGAGGACGACACCTGGCAGCCGCCAGCCGATGCGTCCGCCGATCCGGTCACGACATCGCTGACGACGGAGCGCCATCGAGCCCTCAGTGCCGCGCTGGCCGACATCACGAACGACCAGCGGACCGCGATCGTCCTGTACGACGTCGAGGGCTATGACTACGCCGAGATCGCCGAGATCACCGGGGTTTCGATCGGGACCGTGAAGTCGCGGATCCACCGCGGCCGTCTCGCACTCCGCGCCCTGCTGAGCGATCGAATGGACCTCTTCCGTGGCTGACCGGACTGACCGCACGGAACGACCCGAGCAGGTCGACGATCCGGCGCTGATCGCGGCCGCGCGCCATGCCCTCCATGACGAGGAGCTCGTCGCAGCGTTCGCGGTCGATGGTGATGCCGCGGACGACCCCGCGCGGGCCAGGGCCCTCATCGAGCGCTGCCAGACGTGTCGCGAGATCTACGCCGACGTGGTCTCGATCGGGTCGACCATCCGGGCGTCGGGAACGTCCGAGGCCGTCGGGCTCGCCCGACCGGCGCCACGTGATTTCCGGCTGACGCCGCTGCAGGCCGCGCGATTGCAGCCCGGCAATGCCCTCCAGCGAGCGGTCGCGCGTCTTCGCGCCGGCGCCGCGATGTTCGGGCGGCCGGTTGGCGCGGCCTTGGCAACCCTGGGTCTCGTTGGGCTGCTCGTTGGGTCGATGGGCCTCGGGCAGCTCGCCACCGGTGGTGCGCCGCAGCGGGAGAGCGCCACGATCGCAGGGGCGGCTACGGCGGGCCCGGGGGAGGCTTCGACGGAGCCGGTGCGCGGTTCGACGTCCGGCGACTTCGGGGCGCAGGCCGGGGCGAGCCAGGCAACGGATGGCGCGAGCTCGCTCCAATCGCCGACGGTCGAGAGCCCGAAGGACCAGGGCTCCGCGCTGTCGTCCGGCACGGCGACGGGCATCGGCGTTAGCCAGCTGCTGTTCGCGGGGTCCATCCTGCTCCTGGTCGCCGGCCTCGCGCTGCTGCTCGCGGGGCAGCGGCATGCGCGGGCATGGCAGCGCGCTCCCGAACGCCCCTAGCCGGCGGAGGGAACCACTCCCGCACTCGCGCCGTCTCAGCCGCGAGATGCACCATTCCGCCACCGCAGACCACGCTCGTCACGACACGACCCGCATCGCCGCCCACGCTGCCGGCGACATTCCCGCCAAAGACGCCGCCGCCGCGGCCCTCCTGTCCGGCTGCAGCACCTGCGCCGAGCTCCATCGCGACCTGATCGCGATCTCCGCTGCCACGCGGGCGCTCCCGCGAGCGGCACGGGCCCCACGCGACTTCCGCCTCTCCGAGGCACAGGCCCAGCGCCTCCACCGCGTCAGCTGGCTCCGCTCCCTCCTCCGGCCGCTCGCCGCGTCTCCCTCCGCCACACGATCGGTCGCGTCGACCCTGACGGCAGCAGGCGTCGCGGGCTTGCTGATCGCCAGCCTTGCGCCGGCACTCCTGGGCGGCGCCGCGTCCACCCCGACGGGCGACAAGGTGGCAACCGGGCAGTCGGCCGGCACCCCCGCGGCCCCAGAGGTCGCCGGGCCCGGTGCGAGCGCCGGCGCCGCTGCCGGTGCGGATGCCACGACCGATGCCATCAGGGCTGCCGGTGGGCCCGGTAGGTCCGCCGCTTCAACCGGTGACACGACCTTCAGCTGGGACGGACGTTCGGGGGCGTCGGTCGCCCCAGGGAACGAGGTCGCGCTCGGCGCGGGCACGCCCGACACCGCGAACTTCGGTGGCGCCGGTGGTGCGGGCGGCGATCAGACGACCGGCGGAACGGCGGCAACGATCACGAACCCGTGGCGCCTCGAACCGGTCGTCATCGGTTCGATCGCACTGCTGGCCGCCGGGATCGCGCTCTTCGGCCTCGGCCTTGCGGCGAGGCGCCTTCGCTGACCAGCCGGGGAGCCCGGAACGGGCGCCTCGACCAGCGGCCCGGGACACGGGCCTCGATACACTCGACCCAAGATGGAACGCCTGATGCTGCTCGACGGCTTCGGGCTCGTGTACCGCGGCTACTACGCCCTCCCGCCGCTCACGACGTCCAAGGGTGAGCTGGTCAACGGCGTCTTCGGCTTCTGCAGCATCGTCCTGCGCGGTTTCGCGGACCTGAAGCCGGACTACGTCGCGGTCTGCTTCGACCTGTCCGGCCCGACGTTCCGCCACGAGCAGTACGCGGAGTACAAGGCCACGCGGACGCGGATGCCGGACGACCTCGCCTCGCAGTTCCCGAAGGTCCGCGAGGTCGTCAAGGCGCTTCGAATCCCGGTCTACGAGCTCCAGGGCTACGAGGCGGACGACGTCATCGGGGCTCTGACGCTCCAGGCGGAGCAGGTGCCGGTCGAGACGACGATCGTGACCGTCGACCTCGACATGCTCCAGCTCGTCACCGACAACACCCGCCTGATGACGACGCGGTCCGGCGTCGAGAACACGGTCATCTACGACCCCGCGCGGATCTGGGAGCGGTTCGGGCTGCGGCCGGACCAGATGATCGACTACAAGGCCCTGAAGGGCGACCCGACGGACAACATCCCGGGCGTGCCAGGTGTCGGCGAGAAGACGGCCGCCAAGCTGATCGCGGAGTGGGGGACGCTCGACAACCTCTACGCGCGAATCGACGACGTGAAGCCCGACAAGCTGCGTGAGAAGCTCCGCGAGCACCGCGAGGCCGTGTTCATGGGCCGCGAGCTCACCACGATCATCCGGGACCTGCCGGTCAGCCTCGATCTCGAGGCCGCGCGCCTCGCGGACTACGACCGCGAGACGGTCATCCGCCTGTTCCGCGAGTACGAGTTCCGGACGCTCATCGAACGTCTGCCCGCGATGACCGGCGAAAGCGCGGTGGACAAGGTCGCGGCGCTGCGCGAGGTTGCGTCCAGCGGCACGGTCGCTGCAGCCAGGGTCGGCACGGAGCGGCCGGCGGGCTGGGGGAGCGGGCGTCCGATCCGGGCGGGCTCGCTCGGCGGCGAGGGCCTGCAGCTCTCGCTCGACTTCGACACCGTCTCGCAGCAGGCGCGCGAGGCCACCACCGGGGTGGCCGACGGCGGCGCGCGGTCCGCGGAGCTCGGCGTCGTTCGCGACGGCACGGAGGCGAGATTCGATGATCTCGCAGCCGCGCTCGGCGCGACCATCTCGGACCCGGGCCGGATCGAGATCCTCGACGCGAGCCAGCTCGCCGCGATCGAGCCCTGGCTCGACCAGCAATCGACCGTGGGTGCCTCCATCGTCTTCGACGATCCCCGGCCACGGCGCGGCACCGCTCAGTCGTTCGCCGTTGCCGGCCGCGACGGGCGGGTCATTGCCGCCCTCGGGGTGGAGGCCGCCGACGCGCTGCGGCGCCTGGTCGAGGCGCGTGATCTCCCGCTGGTCGGGCACGAGGTCAAGCCGATCCTCGTGGTGAGATTCGCGGCGGAGGCGGGCGCCCCGGCGACGAGGGTGGAGTTCGACACCCAGATCGCCGCGTACATCCTCAACGCGGCCCTGCGGTCGCAATCCATCGCCGACGTCGTGGCGGAGCGGCTCGACCTCGTCCTCCCGCCCCCGAAGGAGCTCGAGCCCGTGCACCGCGCCGGCCTCGAGGCCCTCTCCGCGCTCGCGGTTCGCGACCGCCTGGCGCGATCCCTCGAGGAGGAAGGCCTGGAGCGCCTGTTCCGGGAGATCGAGCTGCCGCTCATCCCGGTGCTGGCGCGGATGGAGGCGGACGGCATCGCCGTCGACCTCGACGCCCTCGCCGTGCTGGAACGGGAGTTCGCCACCGAGATCGGGAGGCTGGAGGCGGAGATCTACGCCGCGGTCGGGCACCAGTTCACGATCGGCTCACCGAAGCAGCTGGGCGAGATCCTGTTCGAGGAGCTGCGCCTGCCGAAGGGCAAGCGCACCAAGACCGGCTACTCGACCGACGCCTCGGTGCTCGAGGAGCTCGCCGGGGTCCACCCCGTCGTCCAGCCCATCCTCGACTGGCGGATCTACACGAAGCTCCGTTCCACCTACGTCGAGGCACTGCCGGGGCTGATCGCCGACGACGGTCGCCTGCACACGACCTTTCACCAGGCCGTGGCAGCGACTGGCCGGCTCTCGTCCTCCGACCCCAACCTGCAGAACATCCCGATCCGCACGCCCCTGGGTCGACGGATCCGCCACGCATTCTCGGCAGGCTCGCCGGAGACGGTGCTGGTCGCAGCGGACTACTCCCAGATCGAGCTCCGGATCATCGCCCACGTCTCCGGCGACGAGCACCTGAAGCAGGCGTTCCTCCGACAGGCGGACATCCATCGCGAGACTGCTGCGCGGGTGCTCAAGAAGCCGGCCGACGAGATCACCGCGGACGAGCGTTCGGTCGCGAAGATGGTCAACTTCGGACTGGCTTACGGGATGAGCGACTTCGGGCTGTCGTCCCGGGCCGGCATCAGCCGGCAGGAGGCCCAGGAGTTCATCAACGAGTACTTCGCGGCGTACTCCGGGATCAGCTACTACATGCTCCACATCAAGGACCAGGCGCGGCGCCAGGGCCACGTGACCACGCTGCTCGGGCGCAAGCGGCAGATCCCGGAGCTCCATGCCGCCAACGCGGCCCTCCGCGGCGCCGGCGAGCGGATGGCGATCAACATGCCGATCCAGGGGACGGCGGCCGATATCCAGAAGATCGCCATGATCCGGGTCGCGGATCGGATCGCTGCGGAGGGCCTGCATGCCCGCCTGCTGCTCTCTGTCCACGACGAGATCCTCTTCGAGGTACCCCGCGACGAGGTCGACCGGCTCATCCCGCTGGTCCGCGAGACGATGGAGGGCGCCCTGCCCCTCGACGTGCCGCTGACGGTCGACATCAAGGTCGGGACGGACTGGGAGTCGATGACGCCGGTCTCGCGCCGCGACGCGATCCTCGCCGAGGCGGACGAGGCACCCGCCGAGGTGCCGGCGGGTGGCTGAACCCTCGCGTGTCAGGCCCACGGCACCCGTCGCGATCGTGCTCGCGACGGCGCTCGCCGGCTGTGTCCTCCCGGGCAGCCAGGGCGACCCGAGCGCGCCCATCCTGATCACCGGGCGCGTGCAGGCGGCCGACGGGTCCCCGGTGTCCGGCGCGGCACTGGAGCTGTGGGTGACGGACTTCACAGGCCCGATCGTCCAGGCGGGGGAGCAGCCGACGATCTTCCGTCACACCTACGCCTCCGGCGCCGACGGAACCTTTGCGCTCCATCTGGCGCCGACGCCCGACCTCCTGGCCCTGGCGGGGCGAAGCCGTGGATCCCTGAGCTTCAATCTCCTGGCGAGCTGGGGCAGCACGCCAAGGACGATCGCGTTCTCCACGTTCGCCCGCGACGTGGGCGGCAACGCCTGGGCCGGCGACATCCCGGCCGTCGTCCTGGAGCCTGGATCGTCGGTCACCGGCCGCCGAGCCCTTGCATCACGGCTGCCGGCGATGGCTTCCTAGACGTGCCGGAGCTGCCCGAGGTCGAGACGGTTGCGCGCGATCTTCGCGGGCTGGTGGTCGGTGCCCGGATCACCGACGTTCGGGTCAGCTGGTCGAAGACGCTTCGATCGCAGGACGAGGGAGCGTTCGCGGACGCGGTGGTGGGGCGTGCGATCGTCGGGACGTCGAGGCGCGCGAAGCTGGTGGTCCTCGACCTCGATGGCGGGCTCGACGCCAACGAGCAGCCGCTCCCGGACGATGGGGCCGCCATCACGATCCACCTCAAGATGACTGGGCAGCTGTTCGTCGTGCGCGAGGCCCAGCCCGAGGATCCGTACGTGCGGCTCGTGCTGGCCTTCGCCGATGGACGCGAGCTCCGGTTCCGCGACATCCGGAAGTTCGGGCGGGTCGGTGTCGCGTGGCGCGACCCGGCGACGGGTGACCTGCGTGGGGAGCTCGGCGGAGCGAAGACGTTCAAGGGTTTCGGGCCTGAGCCGCTCGATCCGGGCTTCACCGCGCGAGCGTTCGCTCGACGGATCCGGACGCGCCGCGGGCGCCTGAAGTCGATCCTGCTGGACCAGTCGTTCATCGCCGGGGTCGGCAACATCTACGCCGATGAATCGCTCTGGGCGGCGCGGCTGCATCCGCTGCGGTCGGCGCAATCGCTGCGGCGGGGCGATGCCGCACGCCTCTACCGCGAGTCGACGCGGATCCTGCACGAGGCCGTCCTGCGTCGCGGCTCCTCGATCGACGACTACACCGCCCCCGAGGGCGACGGCGAGATGCAGGAGCGGCTGCAGGTCTACCAGCGCGCCGGTGAGCCGTGCCGGCGCTGCGGACGGCCGATCCGGCGGATCGTCCTCGGCGGCCGGTCCACGCACTTCTGCTCGTGGTGCCAGCGGCTGCCGAAGCCGGAGCAGGCGGCCAATGCAACGATCCTCAAGGGCATGGAGCCGAAGCCGGGGCAGCGGTTCGTCGCCGAGGACGGGAGCGAGATTCGCCGCGGACCTCGCTGGACCGAGATCGGCGGCTCCGACGGCGCGCTCGGCGTCCCGACCGGCTCGACGCGCCGCGCCTCCGGCACCGCCCGCCGCTCGCCCGGCGCGGGCCGGATCGGTCGGGCCGAACAGACGCGTCGCGCGGCGGCGACGAGGCGGGCAGCCGCGCGCGCCTCCCAGCGCGCCACCGACTGATGTCGATCCTGCGACTCGAGGGCATCCATCGCGAGGTCGGGACGTTCGTCATCCTCGATCGCATCGACGCGGCCATCGCGCTCGGCGATCGGATCGGACTCGTCGGTCCGAACGGCGCCGGCAAGACGACGCTGCTCCGGATCGCAAGCGGCGTCGACGAGCCAGACGCCGGCATCGTCGCCCGCAAGCGCGGCCTCACGATCGGGATGCTCTCGCAGGAGGCCCACCTCGATGCCGCCTTCATGGCCGCCCCGGACATCCGGGCTGCGGTCCGGCATGGCGCGTCGCATCTCGAGAAGATGGCGGTCGAGCTCGAGGTGATGGAGCACGCCCATCGCTCGACCGAGCCCGAGTACGA
>JAICVI010000009.1 GCA_025935415.1 Chloroflexota bacterium | reverse complement strand
TCAGCGCTGGAGAGGTGCTCGCCACGCGGCTGTCGTACGCCGGCGAGCTCGGGTGGGAGCTGACCGTGCCGCCAGCAGGGGCGGGTCTGGTCTGGGACGTCCTGCTCGCGGCCGGCCGGCCGCAGGGCCTCGAGCCGATCGGGTACCGGGCGCTGGAGTCGCTGCGCCTCGAGAAGGGCTACCGCTACTTCGGGGCGGAGCTGACGCCGCGCGAGACGCCGTTCGAGGCCGGCCTGGGGTGGTTCGTCCGACTCGACAAGCCCGGCGGCTTCGTGGGTCGAGACGCGCTCCTCGCCCGCCGCCGGGCCGAGCCGGGCGGCCCGGCGCGGCGCCTCCGAACCGTCGTTCTCGGCGGCGAGGACTGGATCCCGGTCTACGGCGGCGAGGCGGTTCGGCTCGGCGGCGAGGTCGTTGGCCGGCTGCGGAGTGCCGCGTTCGGCTGGACGGTCGGCCGAACCGTCGCGACGGCCTATCTCCCGGCTGGGCTCCCGGAAGGTGCCGTCGTCGAGGTCGATGTCTTCGCCGATCGGATCGCCGCGGAGGTCGCCGCCGACGTCCTCGTGGATCCGGCGAATGCCAGGATGCGCGCCTAGAACGTCACCGGGCGAGCCAGCGCGCGCCAGAGCTGCTGCAGCCAGCGGTCGCGTGCGGCAGGCGTCAGGCCCGGGCCGCAGAGGATCTCGAGGATTCGCAGCACCGGGTAGGCGTCGAGGCGCGCCTCGACCGCCTTGCCCGCGACGATCTCGGCTGCGGCCGCGAACCCCTGCCAGGCCGTCGTCGCGAGCTCCGGATGGTGGTATTCGACGATCCAGCGGAACCACGCGGCGTCGAGCAGCGGGTCGCCGATCCGCGCGGCCTCGAGGTCGAGCAGGACATTTCCGGCGTCGCGGAGCAGCAGGTTCGCGGGCACGAGGTCGCCGTGCACGAACGACCCGGGCGCCGGGGGCAGGGACCGCACGGCATCGATCCGCCGGGTGATCGCCGCCGCAGCCTTGGCGGTCCCGTCCGGCAGGCTCTCGCGCCATCGGTCGGCCGCCATCGCGAGCAGCCCGGGGTCCGCCCAGGTGCGGTCGAGCGCGAGCCCCGAGACATCGACGCGGTCGAGCCTGCGACGAGCCTCGCCCAGGGCACGGCCAACGGCCGCGGCGCCATCGGCGCCTCGAAGCTGGAGCATCGCGGGCGTGCCGTCGAGCCAGCGAGCGACGACCACGCCAGCGGCGGCGCTGGAGCGCGAGGCAATCGGGACGGGCATCGTCAGACCGACCTCGCCAACTCGCCGCGCGATCTCCGGGCCCTCCCGGACGACGAATGCGGCGCCCTCCGGCGCGGCCATCCGCGTCACGGCATAGCGCTCGCCAGCCGGCGTCGTGGCGCCCCAGGTCTCGTTGGTGAACCCCCAGGGCAGCCGCTCGACGTCGGCGAGGTCCTCGCCGAGCGCCGCGATCACCCAGGGCGGGATGGCCGCAGCGGTTGCGCCACGTGCGCGGCCCGCCATCAGCTCCCGGGTTTGATGTCGACGCCGTCGACCGTGCCGAGGAACGCGGCGCGCGGACCACCGCCGACCGTCATCGGTGGGAGCGTGCCGAGGTCGAGGACTCGCCCGGACGGATCCTGCTCGGACGCAGCCAGCACGCCTTCGAGATGGAGCTCGAGGCGCGATCCGCGCCGAACGGCGACGACGTCGTGGCGGCCGGGCGCAACGGCCCGCCCGGTCGAGACGGCGAGCCCGACGCGCATCGCGTGGACCCGCCCCGACGGCAGCGTGCCGACGACGACTTGACCGCGATGGACGGCCATCGACGCCGCGCGGCGGTAGAGGACGTTCGGGCTCCGGTCGACCCGGCCCACGTCCGTCCAGGCGGAGGGGCCGTCCATTCGAAAGAGCTGGGCCTTCGGCAGCGTGCCGCCGTACAGGCTGCCGCCGAACGCGAGCAGGTTCATGACCTCCGTCTCGTCGCCGAGCCGCCCGAGCGATTCCCACCGATTCTCGCCCCCGTGCCGGTACACGAGCCCGGTGGGCCAGGTGCCGATGTGCATCGCGCCGTCGAAGGTCTCGATCGAGTAGACCTGCGTCGTCTCGGGCTGGAGCCCGAGCGAGGTCCAGGCCTCGCCACCGTCATACCGGAAGATCCCGCCGCCGCCCTCCGACGACCTCGCCGGGACGACGACCCCTGCCGCGGTCTGGGCGATTGCCGAGACCACGTCCGCGTGGTCGTTCCCGGCGCCGTAGAGCGCACCCTCGTGGACGCCGAGCGCAAGGAGGCGGCGGCCCGGCGAGCCGCACCAGGCCCAGTCGCCAGGTCCTTCGAGCCGGAAGAGGCCCTCGGAGTACATCGGGATCGCGTAGAGATCGCCGCGCCAGGGCACGATGCCCGCGACCGAGTCGGCGTCGCCGAGACCGCCGAGGTCCGTCCAGTCGGCGCCGCCCTCGTACCGGAGCACCCGCCCGCCGGGCTGCTGGTTCGCCGAATCCGGCATGCCCGAGCCGCCGCCACGGAGGCGGGACACGGCCGCGTAGAGGCGACCGTCATGCACCGCCAGGCGCGTGACCGCGTTGCAGTTCCACGGGCTCCCGCAGTCGGTCCAGCCCCCGGCATCGAGCCGGTAGACGTGGCCGCGATCGGACGGCGGCCCTTCCCAGGTCGCCGCGTACAGGACGCCGTCGAGCACCGCCAGGCCCGCGACCATGAGCGCCGCGGGGCTCGGGCTGCCGAGGTCGGTCCACTCCGGCGTCGTGCCGGCGTCGAGGCCGAAGAACAGCTCCCGATCGTTCGGGTGGTTGCCGGTGGGGGACGAGTCGAGGAAGCCCAGCGTCCAGCCCCGCCGGGAGGGACCGTCGTACATCGCGGCGACGTCCCCGAGACCGCTGCCGGGACGACCGGGAACGTCGATCGTCGCGCGGACGGTGAAGTCGCCGGTCCCGATCCCGCCCCCGGCCACGAGCGTCAACCCGTGACCGCCACCGGCGCGACGTTGCCGTGGGCGACGGTCCCATCCACGACCGCCGTCACGATCGCGAGGAGCAGGTCCTGGGGGTCCTGGCGGAACACCGTCAGGTTGGCGCGGGCGCCGATCCGGAGCGAGTCGTGCCCGGTGAGCGGGTCGAGCCCGAGGAGGCCCGCGGGGTTCGCCGTCACCGTTCGGATCGCCTCCTGCACGGACAGGCCGGCGTGGCGGATGGCGTTCGAGACGCAGGTCGGCAGGCCCGTGGCACAGCCGGCGAGGAACGGCGTCCCGGTGAGCTCCAGGCGTCCCGAGGGCAGCAGCGTCACGCTCGCCCCATCGGGGAGGGCGTACTCGCCGGGGCCCAGCCCCGCCACGTGCAGGGCGTCGCTGACGAGCACCGATCGCGCGAGGCCCTTGGCCCGGACCATCGTCTGCATGACGGCAGGCGGCAGGTGGTGACCATCGAAGATCAGGCCGGCGGAGAGGCGGTCGTCCGCGAGCTGGTCCCAGATGTAGTTCGGGTGGCGCCGGATCATGGCGTGGGCGCCGTTGCCGAGGTGGGTGGACCAGCGTGCGCCGGCGTCGACGGCCGCCCGGATCTGCTCGCTGTTCGCGGCGGTGTGCCCGATCGAGGCGATCACCCCGTCGGCCACGATGCCCTCGATGTAGGCGCTGGCCTCCGGGTACTCCGGCGAGACGGTGATGATCCGGATCCGGCCGCCCGCTGCTGCCTGCCAGCGCCGGTACTCCTCGAGATCGGGCGGTCGCACGTGGGCGAGGGGGTGGGCGCCGCGCGGACCGTCCTCCGTCGCGATGTGCGGCCCCTCGACGTGGATCCCGAGGACGCTCGTGGCAACGAGGGGATCGGCGGAGCAGGCCTGGTCGACGGCCCGGAGGGCCGCCAGCATGTGCTCCTCCGAGTTGGTGATGATCGTCGGGCAGACCGCGGTCACCCCGTGGTGCCAGAGCGCCCGGACCATCTCGATCGTGGCCTCGGGCCGGACGCCGACGGCGTTGGGGTCGTGGCCCTCGAAGCCGTTGACCTGGAGGTCGATCCAGCCCGGCGAGATCCAGTCGGCCGACGTCGCGCGGCTCGTGTGCTCGATCGCCGCGATGACTCCGTCGTCGACCGTCAGGCGGATCGGGCCGCCGTCGTCGGTCGAGCGGCCTTCGAGGACGAATGTCCCTCGTGCCGGGTCGGTCATGGCGCCCGTCTCGCGAGCTCGCTCACCCCTGCAGGCCGGTGATCGTGATCCCCTCGACGATGCGGCGCCGGAGGAGGAGGAACGCGATGATCGACGGCAGGAGCGCGATGACGGCCGCGGCGCTGGTGACGCCGAAGTTGGATGAACCGGTGTTCGCGAACTGCGACAGCCCCAGCTCCATCGGGAAGTACTTCGGGTCGTTGAGGATCAGCAGCGGCCAGATGAACGCGGTCCAGGCCTGGATGAAGGCGAGGATCGCGAGGGCCGAGACGGCCGGCGCGAGGAGGCGCGGGACCATCCGGATCATCACGCCTGTCTCGGACATGCCGTCGATGCGCGCAGCGTCGAGGATCTCGTCGGGCACGCTGGTCATGGTGTTCTGGCGCATGAAGAAGATGCCGTAGGAGAGCACGAGGAACGGCAGGAACAGGCCGATCGGGTTGTTCACGAGGTGGAGCGCATTCATCTGCAGGAACAACGGGACCATGTAGATCTCGAACGGCACGATCGCCGTGGCCAGCACGAGCATGAAGATGGCGTTGTTCCCCGGGAACTTGAACTTCGCGAAGATGTAGCCCGCGGTCGAGGACGTCAGGACGATGAAGATCGTCGAGATCGTGGCGAAGACGAAGCTGTTCCAGAGGTAGCTCAGCATCGGCGCCCGCTGGAACACGACCGTGAAGTTGTTGAGCGTCCAGTGGACCGGCAGAAGGTTCGGCGGGACGGTGTTGATCTCCGACGCCGGGCGGAACGAGACGCTGAACAGCCAGAAGATCGGGAAGATCATCGCGATCCCGCCCAGCGCGAGCACGGCGACGAGGATCCAGTACCCGACCCGGGACATGCCTCTCCGGCGAAGGTTCATGCCCGTGACCCTCGCAGGAACCGGAACTGGATGAGCGTCAGCACGAGGATGATCAGGAACAGGTAGACGGCCTCGGCGGAGGCGTAGCCCATCTTGAAGAACCGGAAGCCGTTCTGGAACAGGTCGTACACGATCACCGGGACGAGGCGTCCCGGGGCTCCCTGGACGTCCGACGCCAGCACGTAGACCTGCGTGAAGACGTTGTATGAAGCGATCGTGGTGATGACGATCACGAACAGGGTCACCGGCGCGAGGAGCGGCATGGTCACGTGCCGGAAGCGCTGCCAGGCGCTCGCGCCATCGACCGCCGCGGCCTCTTCGTAGACGCGCGGGATGGCCCGCATCCCGACGATGAGGATGATCATGTTGTAGCCGACCTGCTTCCAGACCGACAGGATGATGACCGCGACGAGGGCCATGTTCGGGTCGCTCAGCCACGGGACGCGGGTGATCCCGAAGATCCCCAGGAACGCGTTCAGGACCCCGTGGTTGTAGTTGAAGATCTCGCGCCACCCGAGCGTCACGGGAACCATCGGCACGAGGACCGGCGCGAAGTACAGCAGCTCCAGCAGGCCGCCCGTCCGGCCCCGCACGACCCGGGCGAGGACGGCCGCGAGCGCGATGGCCAGGATCACGGAGAAGATCGTCGTCGCGAACGCGAAGATCGTCGTGTTGAGCAGCGCCGTGGTGAAGTTCTTGTCGGAGAGCAGCGTCGTGTAGTTGTCGAAGCCGACGAACCGCTCGGCCGGCTTGACCAGCCCCCACTCGAAGAAGCTCATCACGAACGCCCACGCCGTCGGGAAGACGCGCAGATACGTGAACAGGATCAGCGTGGGCAGCAGGACGAGGTACGCGAAGCGCCAGCGGAGCCAGGTGCGCCGCGGGACGCCGCGAACCGCGGCGAGCGGATGCATCACGTCGTGGTCCTCGGGCGAGGGTGATCAGAAGGTGACGCCCGGCGCCGCGGGGACCGCGGCGCCGGGCGTCGAGCTGTCAACCGCCGTAGTGGCCGTTGGCCTTGAGGATGTCGTTGGTCTCGTTCGCCCAGCCGTCGAGGAGGGCCTTGATCGCGTCCGGCTTGCCGGCCAGGTTCTCGAAGTCGGCGTAGCCGTCCACGAGATGGGTGGCGAGCTTGGTCTCGATCTCGTCGAACTCCGGGATCGGCGGGGTCACGTAGAGCTGGTAGTTGTCGGGGTGCTTGAGGAAGCCCTCGTACGTCGGGTTGGCCGCGAGGAAGTCCGTCAGGTCCACGTCCTTGCGGGCGAAGAGCCAGCCGGAGACCTTGGTCAGGTTCTGCTGCTGGGCCGGCTCACGCATGAACCGGATGAAGTCCCAGGCGCAGTCCTTGTTCGCGGCGTCCGCCGGGACGAACATCGACTCGGTGGTGAGGATGTCGCCGACCGGCGGCGACACGGTGGCGTAGTGGCCGACGAGATCGGGCGCCGTGGTCGCGATCTCGTTGATCACCCAGGACTCGCGCAGGAACTGCGAGGTCTGGTGCGTCTCGAACGCCTTGGCGTCCGCGTCGATGGTCTCGGTGTCGTAGCCGTTCTTGAGGATGTCGACGTAGGTCTGGAAGAGGGCCTGGCCCTCCGGGCTGTTGTACTCGGCGACCCACTTCCCGGAGCCTTCCGGGGTCTCGCGGATCAGCGTCTTGCCCTTCTGGATCAGGAGGATCCAGAACTTCTCGGCCACGCCGCTGCCCTGGCCTGAGAGCCGCAGGCTCCAGCCGGACCGGGTGAGGGTGCCGCTGGCGTCCTTGACCGCGAGCTTGGCCGCGTTGGCGGCGAGGTCCTCGATCGAGGCGGGCGGGTTGGTGATCCCGGCGGCCGCGTAGTCGTCGGTGTTGTAGTAGATGCCGGTGCCGCCGGTGAAGATCGGCATGCCCCAGATGTCGTCCTTGTAGGTGTTGTCCTTCACGACCTCGGGGGCGTAGGCGCCGTCGGCCCTGACGGCCGTCTTGATGTCATCGGGCAGCTTGTCGAGCAGGCCCTGGTCGATGAAGCGGGACAGGAAGTTGGTCGTGCGGATGACGACCTCGCCCGCGGTCTTGGATGGCAGCGCGGTCGTGAGCTTCTGCTCGAAGCCGCGAAGGTCCGTGCTGAAGACCGTGAAGTCGACGTTCGGATGGGTCTTCTTGAAGTCCTCGCCGGCCTGCTTGTAGGCCGGGTCGATCTCCGGGTAGCCACCCCAGATGTTCAGCGTGATCGGGTCGGTGCCGCAGGCGTTCGATGCCGCGGTGGTCCCGCCCGGAGCGGTCGTGCCGGTGCCGGCGCTGGCGCCGCCACCACCCGTCGGCGCGGGGGATGCCCCGCCCTGGCAGGCCGCGACCGTGAGCAGCACCGCCGCCCCCGTCGCGAGCTTCTTCGTGAACCTGGAAAGTTCCATTGTCTCCTCCTCTGGAACGAAATCGACGCGTCGCTTTCGTCACGCGATCGGCAAGGTTGCGTGCCTCCTCTGCCGCGCTACAGGCGGCCGTCGCGACGGGCCAGGCCCGCACGCCGTGGGTGCGGCGTCGTCCCGCTCGGCCACCTGCCGAGTCCGAACGACCCCGTGGTCGCGACCTTCGAGCGGCCGGCCTCCAGCGCGGCCATCCTGGTCATCAGGAGCTCGCCGCCCTCGATCACATGGGTCCGGACGGCGGCCTCGAGAAGCTCGGGATCGCGAAGCTCCACGGCGTCCGCGATCGGCTGGTGCTGGGCGATCAGCGTCGGCGCATCGGCCGACGAGATCTGGTTGGTGAGGACGACGCGCCGCGCGAGCGACTGCAGCGTCTCGAGCTGGTTGAGCAGCATGTCGTGGCCGCAGCGCACGAAGACCGAGCGGTGGAAGGCGACGTCGGCGTCGGCGACCACCACGGGATCGCCCGAGGTGACCGCGACCTTCAGGGCCTCGAACGCCGCCTGGACCTCGGCGTTGAGGATCGGCCCCGCGGCCTCGAGCGCCAGGCGCGAGGCGTACGGCTCGAGGAGCGCCCGGAGGCTCGTGATCTCCCACGTGGCACGGACGCTGAGCTGGGTCACGAAGACGCCGCGGTGGGGAATCGCCTCGATCAGCCCGCCGTCGACGAGCGTTCGGAGGGCCTCGCGCACGGTCCCGCGGGAGGTGTCGAGCTCCGTGGCCAGGGCGACCTCGGAGAGGCGCGACCCGGGCGCCAGCCGCCCGTGCACGATGGCGTTCCGGATGAAGCTCGCCACCGCCGTCGTGAGCGTCTCTGGCCGCTGCAGCGCCATGCCGGGCACGCTCCTCCTCATGCTCCCCGCCGCTGGATCGTCGGACAATAGATCATCCGACAAGCGGCCGACAGCCTCGCCTGCGCGAGCGCGCGCGCCCGCGCCGCTGGTCGGGTCGAGGTGGCGGATCGAGTGCGCCAGGTGCGCCATCGGGTTCAGAGGTTCGGCACGCGGGTGCGGTAGCGCTCGATGATCGCGACGTTGGCCTCGTCGCCGCCCGGGCTGTTCGAGCTCTTCCAGACCGGTGGCTCCACGCCGCGCCGGACCAGCTCCTCCATCGCCACGAGCATGATCGAGTTCATCGCGAAGGCGTTGACCATCGTCGAGACCGGCCCGACGGCCTGGGGCACGCCGTCGATCTCGAGGAGCGCATCGCCAAGCGGCATCTTGGTGTCGACGACGATGTCGACGAGATCGCACAGGTCCTTGCCGCTCGGGTGGCGGCTCGGGTGGCCCTGGGGCAGACCGCGCTGGTTCGCGATCGAGGTCACCCCGATCGTCGTCATCCCCAGCTCGTGCGCGTACATCGCGCTGTCGATCGTCGACGAGTTGATGCCGTACGCGTTCACGATGATCAGCAGGTCGCCGGCATCGAGCTCGACCCCACCGAGCAGGGCCCGCGCGTAGCCCGGCGTCCGCTCGATCCGCATCGAGCGGCCCGCGCCGTTCCCGAGGTAGAAGCCGTCGTCGATGAAGGCGTAGATCGCGGCGAGCCCGCCGGCGCGCGAGAAGACCTCCTCGGCGCCGATCTGCGAATGCCCGCCTGGGCCGATGACGTAGATGAGGCGGTCCTGCGCGACCCGATCGGCGACCGCCGCACCGGCGCGGGTGATCGAGTCGGCCTCCTCGGCCGCGAGCCGGTCGAGGATCGCCTTGGCCTTGTCGAGGTAGGTCTCGTGGACACGAGTCATCGATGCGCCTCCGGTCGGGATGTCGTCTTCGTCACGCCGCGACGGCCGGGCTGGCCAGCGCGACGATCGCGTCGGCGAGCCGCTCGCCCTCGCCGGCCCGCAGGACGCTGGCGTTCGGCTCGTAGCCGCCGACCTCGTAGGCATCGGCGGTGCAGATGTAGCCGATCGTGCCGTCGCACAGGGCGGCGATGGTCGTGCTGTCCTCGCCGAGGCGGGAGCGGATGCGCTGTCCGAGGGCCACGAACAGCTCGCCCTGGACGCCGGCATGGAGCATCGGCCCGAGCGCGAGCGCGCTGATCCGGACACGGACGGGCCCATCGCGCTCGGGATCCTGTGCCTGGGTCGCGATGACGTCCGCGTAGGCCGCGGCCACGGCGGCGTGGTAGATCGTGTCGTCGGAGAAGGCCGCGGCGCGGATCTCGGACTCGGCCTTCGCGCTCGTCTCCGCGGCGGCGCGCGCGGCCTCCGCTGCGGGCAGGTCCTTGCGCTCGAGCTCGAGCACGCGCGAATCGCCCCAGACCCGGTCCGAGGGGCCCGGGCGCAGGCGCTCCCAGGTGTCGATCGCGGATTCGGCGACGAGCCCGCCGTAGCGCTCCGCCGATTCGAACGTCCGCCACGGCACGACGACGCCGACCATGCTGCCCTCGGGCGAGTAGCCGCCGGGGTTCACGTCGCCCTGGGGCCCCGTCGTGAAGATCGCGACGCCACCGACCGCGGCCTCGATGGCGCGGCAGGCGACGCCCGGGTAGTCGGCCGAGTAGAGGTAGTTGTTGGGCCCCAGCGTCGTCGGGTGGCAGCCGTAGTTCACGAGGGTCGCGATCGGCGAGCCGTCCGCGCCGTCGTAGCGCGTCACGGTGACGCGGTCGTCGACGGGACCACCATTCGGGCGGCGATTGGCGCCGATGCCGGTCACGGTGCCGATCCCCACCGCGGCGTGGGCCTCCCGGCGTCCGCGCCAGGCCGCTTCCACCGCGTCGGCAATCGTGGCCCCGATCCGATCCACCACCGGGGACGGCTCGCGGAGCATCGGCCCGCTGTGGGTATGCGTGCCGACCAGCTGGAGCCGCTCGCGCGGGATCCCGGTCCGGCGCAGGACCTCCGCCGCCACGACCTCCTGGAGCGGCGGATCGATCTGGATGAGGTCGGCCACGATCAGCGCGACGGTGGCGTCCGGCCCCTCGGCGACCAGCACGCGCGCCATCAGCGGATCGTGGACGCCCTTTGCGCCGTCCTTGCGGACGTCGTAGCCCTCGAGGACCAGGCCGAGCTCGGGCGTGATATCGGCCTTCGCGGCCCCGACCTTCATGCTGCTCCTCCACCGATTGCCACGGCAGCTCCTGTCCGGCTGGATTCGTAGGCGGCGAGCACGATCTCGACGGCGGCCGCGCCGTCCTCCGCCGTGACCGCGGGCGCTCGACCATCGCGGATCGCCTCGAGAAAGTCGGTGTACTGGCGGACATAGCCGACGGCGTTCGTGCCCCACGTGGCGGTTGCCGCCGCGATCCCGACGGCCCCGGCCTTCGTGTCCGCGACCGGCCGCTCGCGATCGGGAACGGCCCATTCGGCGACGTCCTCGCCGACGAGGCGGATGTGACCGCTGTCGCCGTGGATGCGCAGCTCCGTCGGGCGCTCCGTCTCGGCGCAGGTCGTCGCCAGGATCGCGCCGAGCGCACCGCTCGCGAAGCGCAGGCTGACCGTCGCGGTGTCCTCGGCCTCCATCCGGTGCCCGATCGTGGCGACGTTGGCGGCGACGCTGGCCACGGGGCCGCCGATCCAGCGCAGCAGGTCGATCGTGTGGATCGCCTGGTTCATGAGGACGCCACCGTCGAGGTCGATGGTGCCGCGCCACGCCGCGCTGTCGTAGTAGCTCTGCGGCCGGAGGTAGAACCCTTCCGCGACGACGATTGAGACCCGCCCGATCGCGCCCTCCGCCACGGCGTCCCGGACCGCGCGGACGACGGGCTCGAAGCGCCGCTGCGAGACGGTGCCGGCCACCAGCCCGCGCCGTCGCGCCTCCTCGACGACCTCGCGGGCGTCAACGTTCGAAAGCGCGATCGGCTTCTCCACGAGCACGTGCTTGCCGTGCCGCAGGGCGGCGAGGGCCTGGCCCGGATGGAGGCCCGATGGCGTCGCGATCGCCACGACGTCGACGTCCTCGCGCGCGAGAAGCTCGTCGATGTCGGTCGTCCAGGGAACGTTCCAACGCTCGCCGGCGGCCCTGGCCTTGTCGGCGGAGGCGCTTGCGACCCCGGCGATTCGCGCCCCAGGGATCGCGTCGAGGGCTTCGAGGTGCTGGGTCGAGATGGCGCCGGCGCCGATCAGCCCGACGCCGATCGTGCGCGCGCTCGTATCCACGCTTGCGCCGGTGCGGTCGGCTGGCGGCGTCCCGACGTCGGCTGTCATGGCCGGTACCGCGCGACCTTCTCGACGGCGCGGAGAACGTCATCGAGATCCGTCTCGGCCGCCATCAGGATCGGCGACGAGAACGCCAGGATCTCCTCCGCGTCGGCCTTTTCGGCCGCGGGGCAGGCCGCCGGTTCCGCGCCGCCCAGTCGCTTGATCTCCGCGCGCACGGCCTCGTTGCGGTTGATCGGCACGTAGCCGTGGAGGACCGGCACGCCCTCGGCGCGGAGCGCATCGGCAAAGGCGAATTTGTCGAGCCCGCCCTGGCGGGCGCCGAGCCAGCGCCAGTGGTACGTGTACCAGCTGTGCGCCGTCACGCCCGATGGCACCTCGAGCGGCACGACGCCCGGGATCTCGCGCAGGCGCTCCGTGAGGTACCCCGCCGCGGCGGTCCGGCGGGCCTGCTGCTCCGGGAAGCGCTGGAGCTGGGCGAGGAGGACCGCCGCCTGGAACTCGGTCATCCGGAGGTTCCAGCCGAGCCGCACGTGCTCGTACCACTCGCCCCCGCGGCGCCGGCCGACGTTCCGGTACGACCACAGGAGCTCGTCGATCTCCGGGTCGTTCGTGACCATCGTGCCGCCCTCGCCGGCGGTGAGCATCTTCGAGGACTGGTGGCTGAACACGCCGACGTCGCCGATCGCGCCGACCGGACGGCCACGCCAGGCCGCGCCGTGGGCCTGGGCCGCGTCCTCGACGACACGCAGCCCGCGACGCCGGGCGACCGCCATCACGGCGTCCATGTCGACCGGCGAGCCGCCGTGGTGCACGGGCACGAGCGCCTTCGTCCGCGGCGTGATGGCCGCGTCCATGCTCTCGGGGCTGATCAGGAGCGTCTCGGGGTCGACGTCCGCGAACACCGGGATCGCGCCGATCATCAGCGCCGCGCTGGCCGTGGCGATGAAGGTGTACGCCGGGACGACGACCTCGTCGCCGGGCCCGAGCCCGATGGCCTTGTAGGCCACGGCGAGGCCCATCGTGGCGTTGACGGTGGTGACGGCGAACTTCGCGGCCTGGAACTCGGCGAAGGCGCGCTCGAACTCGTCGACGTAGGTGCCGTCGAGCGAGCCCCACTTGCCGGATCTGAGGGCCGCGAGCAGGAGCTCCTCCTCCTCGCGACCGAACTCCGGCCACTGGCCGATCGGTGTCGTGCGGACGGGCTCGCCGCCGTGGATCGCGAGACGGCTGCTGGTCATCGTCATGCCGGCACCAGGGAGTAGGCCGGCTCGTCGACGAACAGCACCGCGTCCAGGTGCCGGCGGAGGGCCGACGCGGGGCAGGCCGTCTCGATCGGCCCATCGAGGGTCCGGCTGACGGCCTCGGCCTTCTGTGCGCCCGGCACGACGACCGACAGCGAGCGCGCCCGAAGGATCGCGGACATGGTCACGGTGAGCGCCAGGCGCGGCACATCTTCGAACGCCGCGAAGGCGCCGTCGCGGACCTGCTGGTGACGGCTCGTGTCGTCGATCTCCACGGGCTTGACCGTCTCCGGGTCGTCGAAGTCCGCGACGTGCGGATCGTTGAAGGCGAGATGGCCGTTCTCGCCGATGCCGATGAGCCCGAGGTCGATGCCGCCGTCGTCGAGAAGGGCGCCATACCGGCGCGACTCCGCCGTCGCGTCCGGGTTGCCGCCGTCGATGAGCTCCACGCGGCCCGGACCGACCCGCGACCAGATGTGCTCCTCGAGCCACCGCCCGAAGGACCGGGGATCACCCATCGGGAGACCGACGTACTCGTCGAGGTGGAAGGCCTCGACCCGCGACCAGTCGATGCCGGTCTCGCGCGCGAGGGCATCCAGCATCTCCGCCTGCGACGCTGCCGCGGCGAAGATGACCCGCGCCCGGGCCTTTTCGTCGAGGACCGCCCGAAGGCGGTCGGCGGCGTGGGTCGCCGCCGCCTGCGCCATGCTCGCGCGGTCGGGGAGGACGACCGTGCGGAGACGGTCGCGCTGGACCTCGATCACGGGTGCTCCGGCACGAACACGACGAAGAACACGTACTCGAGCTGGCCCGCGCCGGTGTTGGTGATCAGGTGCTCCGTCCCGAGCGGGATCATCACGGCGCTCCCGGCGCTGACGTCGGTCCGCTGGCCCGCCAGCTCGACGAAGCCCTCGCCGGACTGGACCCAGTAGATCTGGTCCTCGTCCTGGTGGGTGTGGGCCGGGACCGTCTGGCCTGGATGGATCGAGACGTGGGTCACGTTGAGGCGCTTCGTCTCGAAGATCGGCCGGTAGTCCGCGTACGGCTCCGGCGAGACGGCGAGCTCGGCCACGCGTTCGATCACGGTCACGCTCCTGCCTGGGTGGTGTCGAGGGCGCCGGTTCCGTCGGTCACCGGCCCGAGCTTGACGGCGTCGAAGTCCCAGCCGTTGAGCTCGCACATCGCGTGGACGTGGGCGTCCCATGTTGGTTCGCCGGCGGCCGGGCCCGCGGTGAAGCAGTCGATCGAGAGGTAGATGAACCGGCCGGTCCCGGTGTTCTTGACGGCGTGATAGAGGCCGGGCGGCGTGCGCACGAAGTCGCCCGGGCCGAGCGCCACCGTCGCGGGGCCGCCAGCCTCGCGGACGGTCATCTCCGCCGTACCCTCGAGCACGTAGAAGACCTGCTCCGCGTCGGGATGGACGTGGAACGGGGGCGCCTCGCCAGGTTCCAGGATCACGAAGAAGGCCTCCGACGTGGCCGCGTCCTCGCGGCCCATCAGCAGGTCGTTGGTGTGCGTGGGGAAGCGGTAGCGGATGGCATCTCGCGCGTGGAACACATACGTCGTCACGCGGGACGGTCCTCCGGGGTACGTAAGGATTGCTTGATTGTCCTACAGTAGACGCTCGGACAGCGTAGCCGCAACATGTCCTCCACCGCCGCCGTGCGCAGCCGGGAGAGCCACAGGTTATGAAGCCCACTGACCTGTTCGACCTGACGGGTCGGGTCGCCGTCGTGATCGGCGGGACCGGCGTCCTCGGCGGAGCGGTTTGCGACGGGCTCGGGGCTGCCGGCGCCTCCGTCGCGGTCCTGGGCCGCTCGGCCGAGCGAGGCGAGGTTCGCGTCGCGGCGATCGTCGAGGGTGGCGGAAGGGCCTCCGCGATCACCGTTGACGCCACCGACCTCGAGTCGATCCGGCAGGCCGCCCGCGTCGTCGAGGAGGAGCTGGGGCCGGTCGACATCCTCGTCAACGCGGTTGGCGTGAACAGCTCGACCCCGTTCTTCGACATCGAGCTGGACGAGTGGCACGAGCTGATCGATGCCAACCTGACCTCGGCCTTCCTCGCCTGCCAGGTGTTCGGGAGGGGCATGGTCGATCGCGGCGGGGGCGGCTCGATCATCAACATCTCCTCGGCCTCGTCCGGGCCGCCGCTGTCGCGCGTGCTGACCTACTCGATCGCCAAGGCCGGGATCAACAACCTCACGCAGTACCTGGCGCTCGAGCTCGCGCCCCACAGGATCCGGGTGAACGCGATCGCACCTGGCTTCTTCCCGGCGGAGCAGAACCGCAAGCTCCTGTCCGAGGACCGCATGAAGGCGATCATCGGGCACACGCCGGCGCGCCGGCTCGGGGAGCCGCAGGAGCTGGTCGGCACCGTGCTGTGGCTCGCCTCGGAGGCGGCCTCCGGCTTCGTCACCGGGGCCATCGTCCGGGTCGACGGCGGCTTCAGCGCGATGACCATCTGACCCGATGGCGAGCTGACCGGATGGTGCTGCCGACCCTCGACGATGCGGGCACCACCCCCATCCCCGGACCGTCCGTCGCGAATCCGCTCGACGTCTTCCGGCATGACGCGCTGCCGCGGTGGGCGCTCGTGCATCGCTCGCTGGACAGGACGGAGGTCGCGGACGTGGACGCTGCCGTCCACGAGGCCATGCGGGCAGTCGCGGACGCGATCCGGCCGGGCATGCGGGTCGCCCTCGCGGCCGGCAGCCGCGGGATCGATCGCATCGACGCGGTCGTCGCCGCGATGGTCCGGGAGATCCGTGCGGCCGGCGCGGAGGTCTTCGTGGTGCCGGCGATGGGCAGCCACGGCGGGGCGACGCCGGAGGGGCAGCTGGAGGTCCTGGCCTCGCTCGGCATGACGGAGGAGCGGCTCGGGTGCGAGATCCGCTCGAGCATGGAGACCGTGGAGCTCGGCGAGGTCGACGGGGGCATTCCCGTGTTCATCGATCGGATCGCGCTGCAGGAGGCCGACGCGATCATCCCCATCAACCGCGTCAAGCCGCACACGGATTTCACCGGTCCCGTGGAGAGCGGCCTCCTGAAGATGATCGCGATCGGGCTCGGCAAGCAGAAGGGCGCGGATACCTTCCACGCCCAGGGCTTCGACGCCTTCGCCGAGCTGATCCCGAAGGTCGCGGCGTTCACCCTGGCACGGGCGCCGATCCCGTTCGGGCTCGCGCTCGTCGAGAACGGCTACGCGCGGTTGCGCCGCATCGAGGCCGTGCCGTCCGGGGAGATCGACGCCCGCGAGCGGGTCCTTCGCGACGAGGCCGACGCGTACCTGGCGCGCTTGCCCTTCGAGCAGCTCGACGTCCTCGTCCTCGACCAGATCGGGAAGGACATCAGCGGGCTCGGGATGGACTCGAACGTGGTGGGTCGCTACTACTCCGGTCCGACTGGCCATGGCACCTCGATCCAGCGGATCTACCTTCGCGACCTCACCGACGAGACCGAGGGGAACGCCGTCGGGATCGGCATGGCCGACGTCGTGCACGAGCGGGCGGTCGCGCGCATGGATCCCACCAGGACGTACATGAACTGCGTCACGGCGAAGACGCCCGAGGGCGCTCGCATCGCCATGACGGCCAGCTCGGACCGGCAGGGGCTCGATCTCGCGCTCGCCTGCTGCCTGCGCGTCGACCCGCGGACGGCCCGGATCGCCCGGATCCGCGACACCAAGCACCTCGAGTGGTTCCTGGCTTCGGAGCCGCTGCTGGAAGAGCTGCGGCGGCGGGACGACTGCGAGATCCAGGGCGACCCCGCGCCCATCCGATTCGACGAGGTCGACGAGCTCCTCGACGCGCTCCCGGCCTGACGCTTCCATGACGTCAGCGCGGGCGGCAGCACGATTTGCCGCGCTCACGCCGGTCCGGCGCGGCATCCTGATCTTCATCGCCGCCGGCCTGGTGTTCATCACCGCCGACACGCTCACGAAGTTCCTCGTCACCGACGCGCCCGTGGTGGACGTGGTCTTCGGGCGGCACCTCTCGGCATTCCTGGCCGTGTTGTTCGTCACGTCGCGGCGGGGGAGCCTTCGGCGGCTCGGGACGCGGCATCTCGGCCTGCAGGTCACGCGCGGCGCGTTCATGTTCGCGACGACCGCGATCTTCTTCTTCTCGCTGTCGCTCCTGCCCATCGGCACCGTCAGCGCGCTGAGCAACGCCAACCCGCTGTTCGTCCTGCTCCTGGCCGGGCCGCTCCTTCGGGAACGCGTGCCGCGCCTCGCGATCGTGGGCTCCGTCATCGGCTTTGCAGGCGTCCTCGCCATCACCGGCCTGGATCCGGCGACGCTCGACCTGCGACTGCTGGCGCCGCTCCTGTTCGCGGTCGTCTACGCGCTGTTCTCGATCCTGTCGCGGAGCCTGGCCCGCGAGGACGCCAACGTGACGGTCTTCTGGTCGGCCCTGGTCTGCCTCGCCGCTGGGACCGCGGGCGTGCTCCTCTTCCCATCGCCGACGCCGGTCGAGCCGGCCCAGTGGCTGGGCATCGGGCTCCTCGGCATCCTCGCCATGTCCGGGCACTGGCTGCTCGTGGTCGCGTACCGGCTCGCGCCCGCGAGCGACCTGGCGCCGCTCGGCTATCTCGGGGTGCTGTGGTCGTTCCTCGTGGGCGCGCTGGTCTTCGGGGATCCGTTCGCGCTTCCCGCCGTGCTCGGTGCGGTGACGATCGTGGCGGGCGGCGTCATCGCCCTTCGGGCCGTCGGAGCGGAGGACGAGGTCATGGCCGCCCCTGCGATGGATCGCGGCGACTGAGGCGCGTCGGGGCGACTGAGGTGCGTCGCGGCGACTGAGGCGCGTTGCGGTGCCTGGGCAGCCGCGACCGCCGCCGAGCCGCGATTGACCGCGGCATCGGCGAGGCTCCCGCACGAGCCTGGAGGCCCCGGCGAACGCGTCCGGCCGGACGGTGACGGGAATGGGCCGGCCCGCTAGCCCGCGACCGCCTCGGCCAGGAGGTCGTCGAAGTCATCGCGCTCGAAGGCCGTCGACGCGCGCCCCCAGCGCTCCTCGGCCCAGGCCCAGAAGTCGTAGTCGATCGAGGAGATGGCGGCCTGGATGGCGGCCCAGAGCGTCCAGCCGACGTCGGACATGATCATCTGGAGGCGCATCCGGGCGAGGAGGGCGGGCGTGGCCTCGCCGAAGTACGCGGCGCAGAGCTGCTCCTGGCGGGCGTCGTCGAAGCCGAGCTCCTGGGCGGTGTTGCCGAGCTCGAACGTCGGGTCGTTGTTGCCCGAGTACTCGTAGTCGACGATCCAGAGCCTCGTGCCGTCGTCGAGGTAGTTCTCGGCGAGGAGGTCGTTGTGGCACGGGACGGTCGGGAGCGGGTTGGCGGCGAGCGCGGCCTCGATGAGGGCGACCTTCGGCAGCTCGTCGCGGTAGCCGCCCGGGATGCGGATCGATCGGTCATCGACCACGCCGAGGTAGTACTCGCTCAGCCGGAACATGTCGAAGGCGTCGCGGAAGCGAGGGCCGGCGTGGAGCTGCCGGAGGGCCGCGGCGATTCGCGCCGGCGTGCCCGGCTCACGGAAGCGCTCGATCGACATCGTCCTGCCGTCGATCCACTCGAGCGCGAAGGCGCCAGTCTCCTCATCCGTGGCGATGAGCCGCGGCCCGACCCCTGCCTCCGCGGCGGCTCGCGTGTTGTGCAGCTCGTTCGCGCGATCCACGGCGAGCAGGTCGGTCGACCTGCCGGGCAGCCGCACGAAGTACGGCCTGCCTTCGACCTCGACGCGGAAGTTCTGGTTCGTCAACCCGGCGGCGATCGGCTCGACCAGCGTGGCCCGGCCCGGAAAGAGCCGTTCCACGACATTGCCGATGGACATGCCCCGAGCCTACCCATCCGCCGTGCATCCGATGCAATGTCCGGACACGCGCTGCCCGCGACGGGGCGGAATCCTCGGCACCGGGTGCGGCGCGAGGCCCGGCCCTCTGGCGTTGAAGTCGGCGACTCCGGCCCTCGGCTTCGGCGCCTCTTCCGAGAGCGCTTCGCCGCACGCTCCGCCGCGCTCACCCCGCCGTCGCGGGCAATCCGACCCGCCGGGACGCCACGACATTGCATTCGATGCACGAAAGAGCCGCCGCCGAGCCCGGCGAGGCCGCGAGACGGTTCCCGGTAGCGCGCATGGAGGCGGTTCGAACGAATACGCTGCCAGCCGAGGCGAGGCGAAGGGAGGTCGCAAGGGCTTGGGCGAGCACGCGCGGGCGGTGATCATCGGCGGTGGCGTCGGCGGGACGTCGATCGCCTACCACCTCACCGAGCTCGGCTGGAAGGACGTCGTCCTCGTCGACCGGGCCGAGCTGACGAGCGGCTCCACGTTCCACTCCGCGGGCCTGGTCGGGCAGCTGCGGTCCAGCACCACCCTGACCCGGATGATGATGTACGGCACGGACCTGTACCGGCGCCTGCAGGCCGAGACCGGCGTCGACGTCAGCTGGCACGAAGTCGGGTCGCTGCGCCTGGCCTCGACGAGGGAGCGCTTCGAGGAGCTCCAGCGCCAGGCCGGCTGGGCCAAGACATTCGGCCTGCCGCTCGAGCTCATCAGCCCCGAGGAGGCGCAGGCCAAGTTCCCGCTCATGACGCTCGACGGGGTCCTCGGCGCGGTCTGGCTGCCGACGGATGGCTGGCTCGACCCGTCCGGGCTGGCCCAGGGGCTGGCCGCGGGCGCTCGCTCTCGAGGGGCGCAGATCCGCCAGCACACACGGGTGGTCGGGATCGGCGTCGAGCGCGGGCGCGTGACCGGCGTCGAGATCGAGACGAACGGCGGCGACCGGGAGACGATCCAGGCCGAGGTCGTCGTCAACGCCGGCGGGATGTACGCGCCGGAGATCGGGCGGCTGGCCGGCGTGACGATCCCGATCATCCCGATGGCCCATCAATACCTGTTCACGAACGCCATCGAGGGGGCGGTCCCGACCCTGCCGACGATGCGCGACCCCGATCGCCTGTGCTACTTCCGCGAGGAGGTTGGAGGGCTGTGCATGGGCGGCTACGAGCGCGACCCGATGCCATGGTCGCTCGACGGCATCCCGCGCGACTTCAACCACCGCCTGCTGGATCCCGATTGGCCGCGCTTCGAATCGATCATGCAGGGCGCGATCAGCCGCGTGCCCGCCATCGAGAATGCCGGCGTCACCCGCATGATCAACGGCCCCGAGGCGTTCACGCCGGACAACGAGTTCATCCTCGGCGAGAGCGAGGTCCGCGGGTTCTTCGTGGCGGCCGGGTTCTGCGCCCACGGGATCGCCGGCACGGGCGGCATCGGGCGCCAGATGGCCCACTGGATCGTCGAGGGCGAGCCGGAGCTCGACCTCTGGAAGATGGACATCCGGCGATTCGGCGGGCAGTACCGGTCGCAGAAGCTGACGCTCGAACGAACCTACGAGAACTATGCGACCTACTACGACATCCACTATCCGAACGAGGAGCGTCTTGCCGGGCGGCCGTTGCGGCTCAGCCCGGCATACGAGGACGTCGCCGCGCTCGGGGCGGTCTTCGGCGAGAAGTCGATGTGGGAGCGGCCGAACTGGTTCACGCCCAACGAGGACGGCGCGGGGGTCGCAACCCGCGAGGCCCTCGAGTCGCTCCGGCCGCGTGGCTGGGCAGGCCAGCACTGGTCGCCCGCGATCGGGGCGGAGGCACTGGCCACCCGACGGACGGCGGCGATCTTCGATGAATCGAGCTTCGCCAAGATCGAGATCGAGGGCCCCGGAGCGCTCGCGTTCCTCCAGCGGCTGTGCGCCAACGACGTCGACAAGCCGGTCGGGTCGATCACCTACACGCAGATGCTCAACCAGCGCGGCGGCATCGAGTGCGACTTCACGGTCACCCGCCGCGACCTCGACCGGTTCCTGATCGTGACGGGCACCGCCTTCGGCAACCACGACCTCGGCTGGATGCTGCGGCACGTCCCCGACGACGGCAGCGTCCGGATCCGCGACGCCACCTCGGCGCTGGCCTGCTTCGGGATCTGGGGGCCGAAGGCGCGCGAGATCCTCCAGGGGCTCACGAAGGACGATCTCGGGAACGACGCCTTCCCGTACCTCAGCGCGCGCATGGTGACGCTCGGCAGCCTCGTGGTCCTCGCGCTGCGCGTGACCTATGTCGGCGAGCTGGGCTGGGAGCTGTACATCCCGAGCGAGTTCGGCCGAGCCCTGTGGCGCACGCTCTGGGAGGCGGGCCGGCCGCACGGGCTCGTGGCCGCCGGCTACCGGGCCATCGACGCGCTCCGGCTCGAGAAGGGCTACCGCGTCTGGTCGAGCGACATCACGCCGGAGGAGACGCCCTACGAGGCGGGTCTCGGGTTCGCGGCCAAGCTGGACAAGGGCACCGACTTCATCGGGCGCGAGGCGCTGATGGCCGCGAAGCAGGCCGGCCCGCGGAAGCGGCTCCGATGCCTCGTGCTGGACGACCCGCGATCGGTGGCCCTCGGCAACGAGCCGGTCCGTGTCGACGGGCGAATCGTGGGCCGCGTGACGAGCGGTGGCTACGGGTTCTCGGTGGAGCGCTCGATCGCCTTCGCCTATCTCCCGCCCGAGCACGCCGCGCTCGGCATCCGCGGCGACGTCGAGGTCTTCGGGGAGTGGATCGGATGCGAGATCGCGAAGGAGCCGCTCTGGGACCCGGAGGGCGCGAGAATCAGGTCGTGACGAAGCGCATCGACTTCGGGCCTGCCTGGAGCGCCTCGCTCGCGCGCGGGCCGGAGGCCGAGCTGCGCGGCTGGGTCGACCATGCGCTGGCCTGGTGCGTCGAGACGGACGCGATCGCGATGCGCCACTTCCGGCGAACCACCGCGGAGCGAAAGCCGGATCGCACCTTCGTGACGGAAGCGGACACGTCGATCGAGCAACGGCTCCGAGAGAAGATCGCCGCGTCGTTCCCGAAGCACGGCGTCGTGGGTGAGGAGTTCGGCGACGAGGCGCCGAAGGACAAGGCCGGGACCCGCTGGTACATCGACCCCATCGACGGGACCCACAACTACATGCGCGGCGTGCCCATCTTCGGGACCCTGCTCGCCGTCGAGCGCGACGGCGAGCTCCAGGCCGCGGTGATCTCCGCGCCCGCGCTGCGGACGCGCTGGGGCGCCTGGCGGGGTGGCGGCGCGTGGGCCTTCTCGACCGTCGGCGGGGCCGATCCGCGGCGCATCGGCGTGTCCCGCATCGACGACCTGGCGGACGGCCAGGTGCTGTCCACGAGCGCCGGCGAGATCGAGGCCTCCGGGCGTGCGCCCGGCATCCGGCGACTCCTGGCTGCGGCCTGGCGCGAGCGCGGCTTCGGCGACTTCTGGAGCTACACGCTGGTCGCGGAGGGCGCCGCAGAGGCGATGGTCGAGGTCGGGCTCAAGTCCTGGGACGCGGCGGCGCCGTTCCTGCTCGTCGAGGAAGCCGGCGGCCGCGCGACGGACGTCACCGGCGAGCGGACGATCCATGGGGGGACGTTCGTCGCGACCAACGGCTTGCTCCACGATCGGATCCTGTCGATCCTTGCGGAGCGCGACGAGCCGCGCCGATCGGAGGTGGACGTGTGACCGAGCCTGGGGTGGACCGCGCTGCCGGTTTCCCCGTCCCGAACTCGCCGGAGGATCACGCCCGCCGCGTGCAGCTCCTGACGACCGAGCACTGGAGCCTCCTCGCCACCCGCTCTATGTCCTGGAACGAAGCCTTCAGCCGGACCGGGACGTTCCTGTCGACCCTCTCCGCCGGCACCGTCGCCCTGGCGCTCGCCGGGCCGGCGATGACCTTCGGCTCGTCGTTCGTGCTGTTCGCGCTGGTGATCCTGTCGGTGATCCTCTTCCTCGGGGTCGCGACGTACGTGCGGCTGACGCAGGTCAACAACGAGGACCTCTACTGGGTCTACGGGATGAACCGGCTGCGCGGCGCCTACGCGAGAATGGTTCCCGGAATCGAGCACGAGTTCATCACCGGCCACACGGTCGATGCGGCGGGCTTCGCGCGGACCTTCGGGGCGGTCGACGTCACCACCTCGTCGTCGATCCTCCACATGCTCATCACCACGCCGGCGGTCGTCGGCGTCATCTCGAGCGTCGTGTTCGGCGTGGTCGCCGGGCTCGTCGTCTCCCTGTTCGGGGTCTCCGAGGTCGTCTCGGTGGCCTCCGGTGTCGGCGGCGCGCTGCTGGGGATCGCGCTGCTCATCCGCTATGCCACGCGGGAGCAGCGCAAGTACATCCGGCGGATGAGCACGCTCAACGACGACCACGAGAACGGCGCCATCGACCAGGTGGCGAAGGCCCGGTAGGCAGGCCGGCGCATCGCGAAGGTCGTTGCCGGGTCCGGCTGAGCGCCGAGTTGCCGCGCGAGGCTACTCGACCTGCCTCGTGGAGCTGAAGTCGCGGAAGGACTGGCGGCGCTGCCAGAGCGTGCTGATGACGACGAGCAGGACGGCCGACGCGAAGATGATCGTCCCGATCACGTTCACCTGGACGGGAATCCCGCGAAGGGACGCCCCGTAGATGTAGATCGGGAACGTATCGGTCTGGCCCGATGTGAGCGACGTGATCACGTAGTCGTCGATCGACAGGCTGAAGGCCAGCAGCGCCGCCGCGACGACGCCCGGCAGGATGAGCGGGAAGGTCACCTTCCAGAAGGTCGTCCACTCGTTCGCCCCGAGGTCCATCGCCGCTTCCTCGAGGTGGCGGGGGAAGTTCTGCAGCCGGGCCTTGACCGTGACCACGACGTAGCTGATGCAGAACATGACATGGGCGATGAGGATCGTCCGGATGTTCAGCGGGAACAGGACGCCCTGGGGGATGAACGGCAGGTTCGTCGTCGAGACGAACATCGTCAGCAGCGACGCGCCGAGCACCACCTCCGGCGTCGACATCGGCAGGAAGATCAGCATGTTCGTGGCGCCCCGGCCACGGAAGCCATAGCGGACGAGGGCCAGGGCGATCAGGGTCCCGAGGATCGTCGAGATCACGGTCGCGCCGAACGCGACCCAGAGGCTGTTGAAGACCGCCTCCTCCAGCCCGGGCCGGCCGAACGGATCCAGCCAGGCATCGATGGAGAAGTGCCGGAAGTTGAGGTTCGCGCGCCCGGTCGGGTCGTTGAAGCTGAACAGGATCATCACCAGCACGGGCAGCGCGAGGTACGAGACCACGCCGAGCGTGTAGAGCGGCAGCAGGAGCCGGTCGATGCGGTGTGCCAGGCCGGATGGCGGTCGCGTGGCCACGCCGGGCGCGGGCTGGGCGGTGGCTCCGGCGGTCACGCCCGGCCTCCCGTCAGCTCCTCGGTCCCGAGGATCCGGGCGTAGATGAGGACGCCGATGATGATCGCGGCCATGAGGATGAACGACAGCGCCGACGCCATCGGGTAGTCGGTGATCTTCAGGAACCGGGCCTCGATGACGTTGCCGATCATCTGGGTCCTCACGTTCCCGAGGAGGTCCGCGTTCACGAAGTCGCCGACCGCCGGGATGAACGTCAGCAGCGAGCCCGCGAACACGCCCGGCAGCGAGAGCGGGAACGTGATCCGGACGAACGATTCGGAGATGAGATACCGGCCGATGAGGGCGCCCACGACGGCGGCGACCGCCACCGGCAGGAGCGGGTTGATCTCCACGACGAGGGCGGCGAGGAAGGCGAGGATCCCGCCCCCGATCGCCCCGACGATCGCCCCGCCGGGCCGCCATGGACCGGCGTACAGGTCACGCGCCGCCTCGAGCAAGCGGAAGTCGACCTTCTCGAGCGCGACGTAGAGCGGCAGCGTCATGAACGGCAGCAGGTTGTAGGTGATGCCCGCGATGACCGCGACGGGCGTGGCCAGGAACTGGAAGTCCTGCGGGATGATTCCGAGCTGCTTGAGCGGTCCCAGGACGAGCCCGTTGTCGGCCAGGATGATCTTCCAGGAGATCGTGCGGAGCAGGAAGCTCGTGAAGAACGGGGCGATCACGAGGAACAGGAGGACGTTCTTGTAGCGCCCGCCCTTGAACGCGATCGTGTAGGCGAGCGGGTAGCCGAGCAGGAACGCGAGAAGCGTCGCCAGCCCGCCATAGGCGGCGGACCGGACGATCCAGGGCCAGTACTCGTTGAAGCCTTCGGCGTAGATCCCGAAGTTCCAGGTCTGCTGGTAGCCCTGGGTGATGTTGCCGGTCCACAGCGAGACCAGGAACAGCTGGAGCGCCGGGTAGAGGTAGAACAGCACCAGCCACCCGATCCCGGGCAGGAGCAGCAGGTAGGGGATGGCGCCCCGCGGGACGCGCTGGATCATCGGCCCGCGGGCTGGCGGTCGACCGTCCCGGCGAAGGTTGCCCTACAGGCCCGCGACCTTCGAGAAGTCCTCGGCCCAGCGGGTCTCCTCGTCCTCGGTCGTGGCCCGGAACTGGTGGAGCCGCGCGATCATGTCGTCGGTCGGAAAGATCAGCGGGTTGTCCGCCAGGGAGTCGTCGATGGCCAGGATCGCGTCCCGGGCGCCCTTCACGGGGCAGACGTAATAGACGTACGCCTCGACGGTCGCGGCGTTGACGGGCTCGTAGTAGAAGTTGATCCAGAGCTCCGCCTGGCCCTTGTTCTTGGCGCCCTTCGGGATGACCATGTTGTCCGTCCAGAGCATCCCGCCCTCCTTCGGCAGGGCCCACTGGAAGTCCTGGTCGTCCTTCTGGTCCGGCTGCAGCAGGTTCAGCACGTCGCCCGACCAGGCCATGCCCACGACGGCGTCGCCGGCGGCCATGACGTCGACGTAGTAGTTGCCCGCGATGTCCTGCGGGATCCCGGCCTTCACGGCCTTGTCGACCTCGGCGAGGGCCGCCTGGAACTGGTCCTCGGTGAGCTCCTCCGGCTTCGATCCGAGCTTGATCGCAGCCAGCCCGACCGTGTCCCGCATCTCATCGAGATAGGTCATGTTCTGCTTCCACTTCTCGTCCCAGAACACGTTGATCGAGTCGAGCGGGCCGGTCTTCTTCTGGTCGAAGCCGATGCCGGTCATGCCGGACTGCCACGGCGCGGCGAGGTTCGTGTCGGGATCGAAGGATCGGCCGTGGTATGCCTCGAGCAGGTTCTGCGGGAAGTTCTGCATCCAGCCGGTGTTGATCGTCTCGAGCCACTGCAGCCGGGCGAGCCGCGCGACCATCCAGTCGGTGACGACGATGAGGTCCCACTCGGTCGGCTGGCCGGCGCTCAGCGGCGCCTGCAGGTCGGAGGTGAAGAAGCCCTCGTTGCTGTCGATGTCCTCCTGGTAGTTGACCTCGATCTGGGTCTCCTTGGTGAACTTCTCGAGGGTCGGGTACTTGTTGTTGTCGTCGATGTCGATGTAGCCGATCCAATTCGCGAAGTTGAGCTTGCCGCCCCCCGAGGGCGCCGCGGCGGCGGTGGCCTGGGCCGTCGGCGCAAGCGAGCCGGCCGGGGGCGCCGTCGCGGCGGTCGTGGCGCCGGCCGACGGCGCGGCGGAGCCGGTCCCCGACGTCCCGCAGGCGGCGAGGAACGCGGCGAAGCCCGCCATGGCGCTGCCGGCAAGGAAGTGGCGGCGCGTGATGTCCACGTGGTTGATGGCGTTGTCGATCCGATCCGTCATGACTCGCCTCCTTTCGCGGTCACACGACCGCCGCTAGTTCCCTGTCGGCTTCGGCGGCTGCCATGCCGCCGGCGTCCTCGACCACGAAGCAGTGCTCCGGGGCCCAGCACAGGACGACGTCCTCACCGCTGCTCCAGAGCTCGGCCTTCGTGGCCCGGGTCACGTTCTGCTCGTAGACGGTCACGCGGTGGCCGTCCTTGAGCTGGACGATGTACTGGGTGCTCACGCCGAGGTACGAGGCGTGCACGATCCTGCCAGCCACGCGGTTGTACCCCGCCGGCGATTCGTCCTTCTCCTCCAGCAGCCGGATCTTCTCGGGCCGAACCCCCAGGGCCAGGGTGCCGGCCCGGTCCTGGATGACCGCGATCGGGACGCGAACGGCCGTTCCGTCGCTCAGCCTGAAGTTGGCGTACCTGTCGTCGCGGCCGTCCGCGCTCGCCGGCAACAGGTTGCTCACGCCGAGGAAGCCGGCCACGAACCGCGTCCGCGGGCGCTCGTAGAGGACCTCCGGATCGCCGAGCTGCTCGTAGTGCCCGTGGTTCATCACGGCGATGCGATCCGACATCGTCATCGCCTCCTCCTGGTCGTGGGTGACGTAGATGAACGTGATCCCGACCTCCTGCTGGATGCGCTTCAGCTCGATCTGCATCTGCTTGCGGAGCTTCAGGTCCAGGGCGCCGAGGGGCTCGTCGAGGAGCAGGACCGCGGGCTTGTTCACGAGCGCGCGCGCGAGCGCGACGCGCTGCGCCTGGCCGCCGGAGATCTGACCCGGCTTGCGGGCTTCGTAGCCGGGTAGCTCCACGAGCTCCAGCATCTCCGTGACGCGCTTCTTGACGTCGGCGTCCGAGACCTTCCTCCGCCGCAGCCCGAAGGCGACGTTCTCGTAGATCGTGAGGTGCGGGAAGAGGGCGTAGTTCTGGAAGACCGTGTTGACGTTCCGCTTGTAGGCGGGCAGGTAGGTGACGTCCTCGCCCTGCAGCTCGATGCGCCCGTCGGTCGGTTGCTCGAAGCCGCCGATCATCCGGAGCGTCGTGGTCTTCCCGCAGCCGGACGGTCCGAGGAGGCTGAAGAACTCGCCCTCGTTGACGTCGAGATCGATGTGGTCGACGGCCAGGAAGCCCTGGTCAGCGTTGGCGTCGTCGACGTACTTGGCGACGCGCCGACCCGTTGTGTCGCCGCCGAAGCGCTTGGTCAGCTGGACCAGCCGGACTGCGACGTCAGCCATCCGGGCGGGCTTCTCCTCCAAGGGGTCGCGGCTTGCATCGCTCGCCGTCGCGGCGCGCCCGACCGTGCGGCGGAGGATAGGTTCCACTGACCGATGATGCAAACCACGGAATCCTTGTGTTGCGCCACGCGGACGGGTGCGAGATTCGCAGCTTCGTCCCTGTGCGCCGACGAAATCCGGCGACATGGCTCGATCCCGCGATCAATCGGTTGCCGCCCGCGGTTTGAGCGTGCGTCTCGTTCCAGCCAGCAGTCTGAGTGCTGGTATCCATCAAGGTCCCAGCAGAGGATCCGCGTTGGACCCCGTGCGGCCCGCTCCACGCGCTCTTCGAGGCGCGTTCGTGCGGGAAGTGTGAGCAGGTGGACCTTCGAGGGGATGCCGCCTCGCGGGACAGTGGCTCGCCGGCCGTGGCCTCGTGGATACCAGCACCGGGGTTGCTATCCGGCACAAGGGCGTCTGGCACTTGCCGCCTGGCCGGGAAGCAGCCAACGTCCGTAGAGCTGGAAGGCGGCGCGTGGAGCAGGCGGGCGGAGCCAAAGAGCCGGCCGGAGAAGCCCGACAGCCGGCCGAACGCGGCCAGGACCGACTGGCCCTACGATATCGACGGCGTTGCTGACAGAAATCCCGAGCGCGGGAGCCGGCGGCGCGAGGAGGCAGGTCCAGATGTTCCAGATCACCGAGGCCGCGGTCATGGATGCGCTGCGGCACGTCCAGGAGCCGGAGCTCGGTGGCGACCTCGTGACCCGGAACATGGTCAAGGACCTGCGCATCGATGGCACGAGCGTGGCCTTCCAGATCGAGCTCACCACCCCTGCCTGCCCGCTCAAGGATGAAATCGAGTCGCGCGTCCATGCCGCCCTCGACCCACTTGGCGTGGAATCCGTCGACCTGACCTGGGGCGCGATGGTCCGGCGGGCCGCGCCGCGCACGCAGGAGCAGCTGCTGCCGGGCGTGAAGAACGTGCTCGCGGTGGCCTCGGGCAAGGGCGGGGTGGGGAAGTCCACGGTCGCGGTGAATCTCGCCGTCGCGCTGGCCCGGGACGGGGCCGCCGTCGGCCTCCTCGATGCCGACATCACCGGCCCGAACGTGCCCCTGATGCTCGGCCTTGAGGGCCAGCCCCAGAAGAGCGACGACAACAAGATCATCCCGCTCACACGGCACGGCGTGAAGGCGATCTCGATCCAGTTCTTCGTCCCGGCCGGCCAGCCGATCATCTGGCGCGGACCACTCGTCGGCGGGGCGATCACCCAGTTCCTTCGCGACGTCGACTGGGGCGAGCTGGACTACCTCGTCATCGACCTGCCGCCGGGGACCTCGGACGCGCAGCTGACGCTCGCCCAGGCCGTGCCGGTGTCCGGCGCGGTCCTCGTCACGACGCCGCAGGAGGTGTCCCTCCTGGACGTCGAGAAGGCGCTGGCGATGTTCAAGCGGATGAGCGTGCCGGTGCTCGGGCTCGTCGAGAACATGACCGCCTTCGTCTGCCCGCACTGCGGCGAGGCGACGGAGATCTTCGGCCGCGG